>JAYEFG010000131.1:0-1955 GCA_034658595.1 Fidelibacterota bacterium
GGACTTTCGGTTGTACGACACAATTTACACCGAGCGATCTATGGGCTTGCCGCAGGAAAATAAGGAAGGTTACGATTCCGCGTCGGTCTTTTCATATGTGGATCGCTTCAAAGGTAAAATGCTGGTAATTCACGGTACGGGGGACGACAACGTCCATTCCCAGAACACAACTCAATTGGCGGAAGAATTCATCAAGGCCGGCAAACAGTTAGATGTTTTTTACTATCCCGGCCGCCGGCACGGAATCAGCCGTAACAAGGCGCGCCCGCATCTTTACCGGAAAATGTGGGAATACTTCAAAGAAAACCTGTAACCAGGGAGTGTTGAAATGAAACGATCAATTCCAATCCTGATAGCAATCCTGTTGGTCAATTTGTCACCGTTATCTGCGCAGTTCGATAAACTGAAAAAACAGGCTTTGAAAGTTATCAAGGAACAGGTAAAACCACTGGAGCTAGACTTCAAGGTCCAGGATGTAAAATACAATCCATTCAAGGGCCCCAATAAACTGGTATTGGGAATCTTATTTGACGGAAATAATCCGAATAAAATTGGAATCGGACTAAATCGGGTTGAGTTTGACCTGTACATTGATGATGAGTTCGCCACCAAGTTCTACAACGATAAGAAAATCACCATTCCAAAAAATGGGGATTTTAGTTTTGAAGAAACGGCGGAAATCAAAATCAGCACTGTGGGGAAAGCCATTTTTAATTCAATTATTAAAAAGAAATCCGTTTACCGCATTGAGGGTACTTATTTTTTAGACACCAAGCTCGGCACCTTTTCTTTTAAGGCGACCCTGGCCGAAAAGGTAGTGAACGAGTAATCCAGTCCAGGCTTTAATCATTTCTGATGTATTGAAAAGGGATTTTCAGATTGTGCTGTGGGGAGCCACCGGCTTTACCGGGCAGATCGTTGCTGAATACCTGAACAATTCCTACAGGGAAAATTTGCGCTGGGCGATCGGCGGGCGCAGCCGGGAAAAACTGCTGGACTTAAAAGCAAGACTGGCATTGGCCGATAACGTAGAAATACTGGTTGGCGACAGCTTTGATGAAAACTCGCTGCAAGAGATTACCACCAGGACAGATGTGGTCATTTCCACGGTTGGACCCTACGCATTGTATGGCCATGCGATTGTCAGTGCTTGTGTAGTGACGCAAACCGACTATTGCGACCTGACTGGTGAAGTTCCTTTCGTGAAAGATTCCATTGACAGGTTTCATGATAAGGCACTTCAAAATAAAGTGAAGATCGTCCATTCCTGTGGTTACGATTCCATTCCTTCCGATATCGGCTGCATGATGCTTCAGGAACACGCGATTAAAAAGTACGGAAAACCATTTTCAAAGGTTAAGCTGTATGTGCTGGGTGTGAAGGGTAAGCCCAGCGGCGGAACTATTGCCAGCATGATCAACCTCATCAAAGAAGCAAAAAATCCCGAAAAGAGAAGCATACAGACCAATCCTTATGCTTTGTGTCCAGCATCAGGTGAAACCATGCCAAAGCAAAACATTCAGAGTAATGTCCGGTTCGATTCGCGTATCGCCAAATGGACGGCTCCCTTTATTATGGCCCGGTTCAATTCGAGAATTGTTTTTCGCACCAATGCGCTGCTGCAGTATCGCTATGGAAAAGATTTCCTGTACGACGAAGCACTCATCTGCGGCAGGGGATTCAAAGGGAAAATTCGAGGAATAATGCTGATGACGGGGATCTGGCTCGCCATTCTGCTGATGAAGTTTTCCATTACCCGCTGGGTGCTTCAGAAAACGGTGCTGCCCAGTCCGGGCCAGGGACCTTCGAAAGATCAGCGGGAATCCGGATTTTTTAAGGTGAAATTAGTGGGAGAAGATCAAAATAAAAGGGTGGATGTGAATATTTCTGACTCCAATGATCCCGGCTATGGTAGTACATCCCGGATGCTTGCCGAATCTGCCCTATGCCTGGCG
>JAYEFG010000132.1:0-4948 GCA_034658595.1 Fidelibacterota bacterium
TCCCTTCAAATAAACTTCCGATCAGCTGCCGCCAGTATCCACCAAAGTATTTTTAGGAAACCCTGCCTCAATATCAGTCCGTTCTATAAATTTTTTTCCTGCCAGATATTCGAAAGCCCATTCCAAAACATCCACACCGGGGCGATCGAAATCCCAGGATTCCATCCTTTCCTGCGCGAGCCCAACTACTTTAGTGCTGAATTCATTGACCTTTTCTCCCACATCAACAATGGTGGTTGAGGCATTGAAAGCCCGCGCTACTTTCATACCCGCACTCAAGGTTGGACCTGAATATTCTTTACTTCCGACTGCGATTAAAATCTTCATAACGATTCTATTTTAAGCCCATTTTAATTGAAAAACAGCCAATATGTATTGGCGTAAAGCACCAGAAGAAAAATGGAAATTAATCCCAATTGCCACCCTGCCTTTAAAAAATCTTTTGCTTTAACCATGCCGCTGGAATACACAATCGTACACGCGGGTGCAGCCACGACAGTAAAATAGCCAAATGCTGAAGCGATCGCTGTCACCAAGCCCATGTGCAAAGTATCATTACCGATATTCAAAGTGATAGGTCCTAATACAGCTACCGTAGCCGAACTGGACAGAACATTAGCCATGGTTGTTGTCATAATTGCTACAAGTGTATCGGCAATAAATGGCATCGAATGGATGAAGGGACCCAGGAATTCAACAATAGAATTGGCGAGCCAGATTGCGGCACCAGTGGCTTTAATATTTGATCCCAGAGAGATTGTAGCCCCAAATAAAATGATAACGCCCCAATGTGTGTTTCGGCTTAAATCTTCCCACTTTACAAATCCGGCGACTAAATAAAAAAGTACGCCGGTCAAAGCGATTGTGCCTAATCCTATGGATTCACTAAATAGGATCCATCCCAGGAATACCAATAAAAAGATAAAAGCTGCTACCGTATTCCGCCCTGTCATTTCTGCGGATTTGGCGACTTGAACAACCAACTTTCGTACACCACTGTCCAGATGGCTAAACTCCGGAACGAAATTTTTCATCAGCACCCAGGATACGATGGGGATTTGAATCAATACCAGCGGGTAAACACGCAGCATCCATTCCAGATATGAAATTGATAAATTGGAGTCACGGAGGTAACCCATCATAATTACGTTTCTTCCACCACCGGATGGGGTTCCAATCGATCCCACCAAAGCACCATAAGCAATGGAAAAAAGCAATACAGCCGATAATTTTTGAACTTTTTTCCTATCTTCAGATGTAAAATGAATCAGAGCCATTCCTATCGGCACCATGATCGCCGCAACCGTATGCTCCCCAATGAATGATGCTAAAATGGCCGAAATAGCCGTAAAGCCAAAGACAATATTTCGTGTTTTATGTCCTGTGAGTTTTATGATTCCTAAAGCGATTCTCGTATCCCAACCTTGTTTCACAATTGCCACGGCCAGCATAAGAGATCCCATGATAAAAAAGACTGCATCATTCATAAATGATTTTGCAATGGTATTAGCAGAACCAATTCCAAAATACACCTCTGAAACAAGGATATACATGGCAATACCCGGCAGGGGGATCGGTTCTGTTACAATCAGCATCAAAGCCGTGATTACAATAATTAAAGTGCGATAACCTTCAATGGAAAGTCCATGGGGGTTGGGTAGTAAAAGGAGAAAAAAACCAACAGCCATGGTAATAAGAAACCATTTTTTCTGGGTAACCCAAAAGAGAAAATTTGTCAGTGAACGGTGTGAAAATCCTAACATATAAGCTTACAATTTAACATCGCAGATGAATCAGTGCGTACACTCACTGGGCATCCGCGTTCCATCTTTCATTATTGCCCATTTCCAGATGGGAACCCGTTTCTTGAGTTCGGAGATAAACCAAGTCATGGCATTTAGTCCTTCTTTGCGGTGTTTGGACCAGATCACCACATGGAGACTTGTATCGCCCACATCCACTTTTCCAACACGGTGTTTACAAAAAAGATCGTTAATGGGAAATTTATTAACTGTGTTTTCAGCCAATTGTAGTAGTTCAACTTTTGCCATACCTTTATACTGTTCATATTCCAGGGCCACAATCTCCCGTCCGTTTTCCGTATCGCGAACCCGGCCGTTGAAGACCAACTCGGCACCATCCTGTTGTCGATCATTATCCGATGGGAAGGAGATAATTGGGCTATTAATGATTTCAACAATAACCATTTACCCACCCTGAACCGGGGGAATAAAAACCACTTCATCTCCATCTTTCAATTCAATTGATTGGAGGGTATAAGATTGATTCACGGCTGTTCTCAAAATAATACCATCAAGTTTTCTCTGGGCCATTTCTCGTATTATCTTTTCCAGAGTTTCCGTTGTTGTCCCGACCTCAAGTTCCAATACTAATTCCTTTTGCCCTAATGCATACCGTACGAAAGAAAAACATTTTAATGTTACTTTCATTTCAAACTTTTCCATGGCAACATTTCCATATCGATATTTCCACCTTTTTGTAAAGGCGATTCGCCGGAATCCGAAGATAAAATACAATTCGCCCCTAAAGATGACGACAACATATGTGACCCAACTTTTGTGGACGGTTTACACACCAATTTCCCATCTTCCATCCAGGCGTTACCAAACAAAAAACGGTATTTTACTTTTTCCCGGGGAAAGGGTTTTTTCAAAATTCCTGTTAATTTTTTCGTTTCCGGTTTTCCCATCATAGTTTCCAGCACTGGCCATACCCATTCCATAAATCCGATATAAGAAGAAACTGGATTCCCCGGTAATCCGAATATGAGAGTAGAATCACCTGTCCCAAAAAAGAGCGGTTTCCCCGGTTTTTGTGCCACTTTCCAAAAATGCTCTGTTACACCTAACGCCATGAAGACTTCCCGAACATAATCAAAACGTCCCATGGAAACACCACCGGACGAAATCACAATATCGCAGGTTTCCAATGCTTCGGATAAAAAGGAATGTAATGCGTCACGGTCGTCTTTTATCACATTCCGCATGATGACTTCCGCACCGACCCGTTCCGCTAATTCTGCAAAAACGTATAGATTGGAATTGTAAATTTCTCCGAGCTTCGGTTTATTCCCCGGTTCAATGAGTTCGTCCCCTGTTCCAAAAATAGCAATTTTGGGTTTTTTTGCCACGGACAATTTGCCATATCCAAATGTAGCACAAGTTCCAATTTCACTTGGGGTGATGGGCGTTCCTTTCGAAATCAATACTTCACCTTTCTTGATCTCTTCTCCCTTTTTGCGAATATGTTTTCCGGGTGGGATTTCCAAGAATATTTGGACGGATTTTAAGTCAGAAAATCCACTGCTGTCTTCCACCATAACAATTGTATTTGCACCATGGGGGATTTTAGCACCGGTCATACATTGAGTGCATTCACTTGGTCCAAGAGTTTCCTCACTTGGCGATCCGGCAGAACTAATTCCAACTAATTTTAATGTTACCGGATTTTCCTTGCTTGCACCTTTTAAATCTTCATAACGAACAGCAAAACCATCCATGGCGGAATTATCAAATTGTGGTGATGGAAAGGTGGCCACTATATCTTGGGCAAGGATTCGATTCCCCGCATCAGATAATGGAACGGATTCGAACCCTAACTTGAATAAGTGTTTTTCAATGATTGTTTTTGCATCTTTAAAAGGTATCATAGCATCCCGCGAATTATGAATAGAATGGCCACGATAATGATTCCGCCCATGATTCGTTGGATCATTTTTGAATCAAATTTGTAGGAGCCAAAATAGGAACCCCCAAATCCGCCAATGATCACAGCACCGGCCAAAGGCAAAATGAAATCTGTATCAAATTTACCTGATTGTGCCCGAGCAAGAATGCCTGCCAGAGAATTTATCCAAATAAACATGGCACCGGCGGCGGCGGCTTCTTTTTCTGTTCCAAGTCCAAACATGATTACCAACGGGACAAGATATATACCACCGCCAATACCAACAGCACCGGCTACAAAACCTAGTATACCACCCAATGATAAAATTAGAATCCATTTTTTTAATCCCGAAATTTGGACGGATAGTTTCAAATTATTCAATACGTAAATCCGGGCAGTTACAAAAATTAAGGTGATCAATAAAATGAATTGAAAGGTCGTTTTTTCAAGTGGTAAAGATCCAGCGTAGTAAGCCATAGGAATAGATGTAATCATGAAGGGTGCAATTAGATCAATCCTGCCGTGACCATTTCGCCAGAAATTGATCATTCCGATAGATGTCACAACCAAATTCAAGGTGAGTGATGTGGTTGGGATAATCAAATAATTGACACCAAGGATGGCCATGAGTGCTGTATATGATGATCCTCCACCCAGCCCAACGGATGAGTAAATCAGCGCCACGAAGAAAAATAAAATCGGTAAAATATATTCCATTATTTTATTTTTTCTCTGTGTTTCTTCCTGCCCGCTCCCGACCATTCGGCACGGAAGGTGTGTGTGATTTCTGTGTTACTATCATTTTTTTAATGTTTCTCACCCTTCATCATATGGAACGAATGGAATATAGTCGGAACCAAAACGTTCAACGCATCTTTTACTGCCCCCGGACTCCCGGGTAGACAAATCACCATGGCATCCCTAACTACACCGGCTGTGAGCCGAGACAACATGGCCGTTTTCACGTTGCTCCGTCCATAGGAATGGAGCGCCTGTTCAATCCCCGGCAATTTGGAATCAAATATTTTTTCCAATGTATCTATGGTCAAATCACGGGGTCCCAGTCCAGTTCCGCCTGTTGTGAGAATCAATTCAACCTTTTCATCAATCCAATCTTGAATCATTGGCACAAGTTCATTTGAGCCATCCGGAAAAACTTCATGATGGATAACTGTACACCCGGCTTCAATAAAGCCATTCAATAAAATTACGCCTGATATATCTTCGCTCTTTCCGCTGGCAACACTGTCACTTAATGTAA
>JAYEFG010000132.1:4958-7148 GCA_034658595.1 Fidelibacterota bacterium
TACTTTTTCCACCAACTGGATTTCACCAATAACCATGGTTTTATCCACAGCTTTGCACATATCATAAATGGTGAGTGCTGCTCCGGAGACCGCTGACAGTGCTTCCATTTCTACACCGGTAGCTTCTTTTGTTTTAACTGTGGACTTTATCAGAATAGCGTTTTCCTGAATATCGAATTCAATATCCACAAATGATAAATTCAATTGATGACACATTGGAATCATTTCTGCCGTTTTCTTCGCCGCTTGAATACCGGCTATTTTAGCTGTGGTGAGTACATTCCCTTTGGGAAGTTTATCATCCTGAATCGCTAAAATAGTTTCCGGAAGTATGGATATTTTTCCTTCTGCCTTTGCCATCCGTGCCGTGGTCATTTTGTCGGTCACATCCACCATTTTGACATTTCCATGTTTATCTAAATGTGAAAATTCACTCATATTATCCCCCTATTTGGGTCATGGATTCTCGCTTATTATTTCCCTGATTTTGTGCTTCCCAACCGTCTTTAAATTTCTTCATCATTGACCCACGAATCATTTTTTCAATGTGTTCATCTGTTTTTCCGGTCCGCATGGCATCCCTTAAATTCGTCTCATCCTGGCTGTACAGGCAGTTCAATAATTTCCCATCGGCTGTAATTCGGATTCGGTTGCAAGCGCCACACAAACTTCTTGTAAAGGCGGGAATCACAGCCACTTTCCCCTTATAATCATCCACACGAAAAATATGGTGTTCCGTCCGGGAGCCGTTAATGGGAATCAGTTCATCAACTTCATGCTTCAAGTTGGAAATAATAAGATCCGCACCATAAAATTTTCCCGTTTTCCAGATTTGATGGGAATCAAAAGGCATGAGTTCAATGAATCGCACTGTAATATCATTCTCTTTTGTCATTTCCACAAAATCCATGAGTTCGTCATCATTAAAACCGCGCAAGGCAACGGCGTTTATTTTTACAGAAGGAATGGTAGAATCGATGGCTTTTTGGATATTCGCCAACACATTTTCAACGCCATCCCTGCGAGTAATCAACTTAAATCGATCTGGTTTGAGTGTATCCAGGCTAATATTTATTCCGGATAATCCTGCAGATTCTAATTCATTCAAGCAATCGGCTAACAGCAATCCATTTGTTGTTAGGTGAACCGATTCAACGCCATCCTGCGAATTTGCGAATTTTACTAATTCTGGAATATCCTTCCGAAGCAAGGGCTCCCCACCGGTAAAGCGAATCTTGGTAACGCCCAATTGGGCGGAAATTGAAATGAGCCGAAAAATCTCAGTGGTGGAAAGGAGTTTATCTTTACTGCGAAAAGGAACACCTTCTTCCGGCATGCAATAAATGCAGCGAAGATTGCAGTATTCGTTAACGGCCAATCGAAGATAATTGAATGTTCGACCGAATCGGTCGACAATGGGTGGATTCGACGGCATGACGCCTGAATCCACAGGGGCGTGGATATGTTTCGTGTTTTCCATTCTCATTCCAAGTCACCCCGGCTTTATGTCGGGGATCGGGAGCAAATCCTGGCGTTTCCACCAAAACCGTATCGGCCTAATACCTTATCCGCACATTGGCTGACGTAGGTAATTCGGCTAAAAGAATTAAGATAATTTATTCTTTATTATTGATATAAAATTGGTTTTTTTGTGGTGAAAAAACGCCCAGCCAAAAGGTTTTTCCCCAATTATCAGGATGTGTTTCTCCATCTTGATATGTAAAACTTGACTTATCAAATTTTGATGGGCAATTCTCGAAATCGTTTCCCCGTGGCTGCATAGACCGCATTCGTGACTGCCGGTGCAATGGGTGGTAATCCAGGCTCACCGACCCCTGAAGGTGACTCATTACTTTCTACTAAATGAACATGAATTTTCGGCGCTTCATTCATTCGAATGACTTCAAAATCATCAAAATTACTTTGGGCCACACGTCCATTTTTCATCGTGATTTTACTTTTCAGCGTAGCAGATAAACCATAAATGATCGCGCTGGAAATTTGGGCTTTTACGATGGCCGGATTAATAACAGTTCCACAATCCACGGCGGCAAACACTTCGTGAACTTTGACTTGCCCATTTTCAACTGACACGCGGGCCACCTGTGCCACCCAAGTTCCAAATGATTTATGGCATGACATACCTTGATAAGTGGAGCCATTCTGAAAATCATTCCAACCGGATTTTTC
>JAYEFG010000133.1:0-1934 GCA_034658595.1 Fidelibacterota bacterium
AGCGGATTCATTATGGAGTGGATTGACTATTGCAATCCATGCATCAACTTAGTTGATGCAATCCATAGATCCTAATTATGGGATAATATCAAGTAGACTTTATCCGTCTTTATCGACAATACGAATATTCAATTCTGCCAACTGGTCATCAGAGACTGAACTGGGTGCTTCATCCATAAGAGACGCGGCAGAGGTTGTTTTCGGGAAGGCGATCACGTCGCGGATATTGTTTGTCCCGGCTAATAACATTACGAGGCGATCGAAGCCAAAAGCGATTCCGCCGTGGGGAGGAGTGCCGTATTTTAACGCTTCAATCAAAAAGCCAAAGCGGGCCGTGGCTTCTGCTTCATCCATACCCAATAGTTCAAAAATCTTTGCCTGGAATTCCGGTTTATGATTCCGAATAGAACCGCCGGCAATTTCATAGCCGTTCATGGTAAGGTCATATCCGCGGGATTTGAGTGAGCCGGGATCCGTTTCTAAATCTTTAATATCAGAAGAAGATGGCGCTGTAAATGGATGATGTCGTGCAATAAAGCGATTCGCTTCCGCGTCAAACTCAAACATGGGGAAGTCCGTGACCCACACCGGTTTGAATTCTCCCGTATCAGATAGTCCCTCAACTTTGCCAATCTCAACCCGTAATGCGCCCAATGCAGTTTGGGTTAATTCTTTATCATCACCAATAATAAAGATAATGTCGCTGTCATTTATAGCGGTTGAACTGATTAATTCTTTTTGGAGATTTTCATCAAAGAATTTTGAGATACCGCCCGTGAGCAAGCCACCCTCGCCTTTCATCCAGGCCAATCCTTTGGCTTTGTATTTTTTCACAAAATCCGTGAAGCCATCAATATTCTTGCGGGAATATTTGGCACCGCCGGGGACCACCAATCCTTTGACGATTTCGGCGGACTTAAAGGCATTGAAGTCTGATTGGTCTGTGAAGGGTTTTACATCTTTGAGAAAAAGGTCAAAACGGGTGTCGGGCTTATCGGAGCCGTATTTATCCATGGCTTCATCCCAAGTGAGCCGTGGGAATGATTTAGGTAAATCAACGCCGATCACTTTTTTGAATACATTGCAGGTCAACCCTTCCATTTGGGCGTAAATCATTTCTTCATCCACAAAGGACATTTCAATATCGATTTGGGTGAATTCAGGCTGGCGGTCCGCCCGAAGGTCTTCATCCCGAAAACATTTTACAATCTGAAAATAGCGGTCATACCCCGAAATCATGAGAATCTGTTTATAGATTTGGGGTGATTGGGGCAATGCATAAAATTTACTGGGGTGAATCCGGCTGGGCACAAGATAATCTCTCGCCCCTTCCGGCGTAGATTTCATCAGCACCGGCGTTTCCACTTCCATAAAATCCTGTTCCGACAAATAATTACGCACCACTTGATAAGCCTTGTGGCGAATTTTCAGATTATTTTGGAGTTCATCCATCCGCAATTCTAAATAACGGTATTTTAGGCGCAAATCCTCTTCGGCGCTATTTCTGTCACTGATGATAAAAGGTAACGGTGCCGCTTCGTTCAGCATATCCATCTCGGAGACGATCACTTCAATCTCGCCCGTAGCCATGTCAGGATTCACTGCCCCTTCCCCACGACTTTGGACTGTACCTGAGATGGATAGCACATCCTCCATAGAGAGCTTTTTCACACCATCGAAATCGCCGGGATAATCTTCTGAATTGAAGACGATCTGTGTTTTGCCGTAGCGGTCCCGTAAATCCACAAAAACCACTTGGCCGTGGAGGCGGACTGTATTCACCCAGCCATTTAAACTGACTGATTCATCAATGTGATCTTTTCCAAGTTCTCCGCAGGTGTGTGTTCGTTTAAACATTTTTTAATTATTTCTACTTAAAAAAAAGCCGCTCGAAGTTACGAGCGGCTGAAGTATGATTGTACTGGAATTCAACG
>JAYEFG010000134.1:0-25293 GCA_034658595.1 Fidelibacterota bacterium
CCTCACCTTTTTCTTTTTCTCCTTCTTTACGGTGGCCATGGCAATGGTAGCGAAAACTGCCCGGGATGCTTATTTCCTGAGCCGATTTGATAAATCTATTTTACCCCTCATGTTTTTGGCGGTGGCCATCGTTATCGCACCTATTCTCACCTATTACACTATGTTGTCTAAAAAATTGGCACCCCGAGTTCTTTTTATTATGACCTGCGCCATATTTGCCGGATCATTAATCCTGTCCCAAGCCCTTATGACAGGCTTCATGATCCCCGTTGTATATATATGGGTTGAAGTCGTTGTAGGCATTATGCTAATCCAATTCTGGACTTTTGCAGGGGACTCATTCGAGCCACAACAAGCCAAACGCCTGTTCAGTATCATTGCCGGTGGCGGCTCTTTCGCGGTAATGATCATCGGGATGAATCTCAAACCCTTTGTGGGTGCATTTGGCACAGATGAACTGTTATTCCTGGCGGCTGGATTTTTGGGATTGGCAGCCTTCTTCGGCCTCACGACCATGCAATATTTCAAAAAAGAACCGGTTAAAAAGGGGGTCGTAAAACCGGCCAAAAAAGATGAAAAAAAGAAAAAACAAAAACCGGATCCATTTTTAATCGGGATTGGAACCATTGTTGCACTCTCCGCCGTTGTAACAACTTTAGTTGATTATCAGTTTAAAATAATCGCCAGTAATTCTTTCCCCAGTGAGGCAGGTCTGGTTACCTTTTTTGGCAAATTTTACTCCATAGCCGGGGCGGCTTCAATCATTATGCAATTTTTCGTTACAGGCCCGGTTCTATCAAGATTTGGGATTCTCGTTGGGCTGCTGGCATTACCATTGTTCCTCATTGCGGGATCTGCGTCCCTTTTAATTGCGCCAGTTCTCTTGAGTGCCAGTTTTGTTAAATTTTCAGACCAGACATTTAAGTTTACCATTAACAATTCTTCAATGGAATTGCTTTGGCTTCCTATCCCAGCAACCATACGTAAATCCATTAAACCCCAAATCACCGGGACGGTAAGATCCGTTTCTGAGGGCATTGGCGGCCTCCTCACTTTCCTATTGGTTAAAATTATCGCACTCCAATATTTAAGTGTCCTTGCCCTTCTGTCAATTGCGGTTTGGCTTTTTACGGCCATCCGTGTGAAAACTGGTTATGTAAAACAATTGCAAACAGCCATTGCCAAAAGACAGATTGATTTTGAAGAACTGAACGTGGACGTCCAAGATGCGGCTATGGTCAAAACGATAGAAGACACCTTATCCTCTGAAGATGAGATCCAGCAGCTCTTTGCTCTTGAAATCATTGAGGGTTTGCCCCTGTCATCATGGGAAAAATCATTTCAACGCCTATTCCTTGAGGGCAGCGTTGAAGTCCGAAAACGGATTTTATCCATGGCCTGGGATGAGGAATTTATCATATCCAATGAAGATATTATTGCGGCCATAAAAAAAGGGGACGCCGTTTCAGTTGAGGCCATTATAGTGGCAGGACGCAGGAAACTGACGGATGTGCTACCTGATTTAGAACCCTTTCTTGCGGGGGATGCGCTGGAATTTCGCGCCGCCGCCGCCGCGGCAATCCTCCAATTGAAAAAAGGCCCTACTGATCAGGCGGCATCCATATTAAATGAGATGCTGAATGGAAATGATGAATCCGCACAGGCTACAGCCCTGAATCGCCTGGTTTATAATGACAGTATTCTCCCGCAGGATAAATTGATTGGTTTTCTCCAACACGAGGGAGAACTCATCAGTAATGTTGCCTTAACCATTGCTGAGAAACGGGAGGATCCGGAATTGATCCCCGCCATTGTTTCCAACTTGAATAATCCCAGGACCAGCCTTCAAGCCCGCCTCACGCTGCAGAAATTTTCTGATGATTTAACCTTGGATGAATTTCAACAATTATTCGATAATTCTGATATCAAACGTAAACTACGATTAGGCCTTATCCGCACCCTGCGCGAATACCCCGGGGACCAGACAATTGGCATGTTATTGGCACAGATGAACCGTGACGACCAGGATATTTATAATGAAGTGGTGGATTCAATGCTGGCTGTTGCCCGTGTGTATCCAATTGGTGAAGAGAAAAAAGAAAAAATTTCTGAAGAGATTCGCGCCATGGCCCGCAAAGTCTATGCCCTGAATGAAGCCATTAAGTTGATCCCCAATGATAATAACAAGTTCCTGATGCACGATCATTTGAATAATGAAATCCAAAACACCTTGCCGACATTGTTAAAACTGGGTGTCATGAATGTCCCTGATACCCCTATCGAAACGTATATCCATACAGTTAAATCCGGCGATCCAGCCAAGCTCCCATTTTTATTAGAGTTTTTTGAAAATATTTTTTCCATTGAAGAAAGGGAAATTATCAACCCCCTCATTGAATCAATTCCTTTAGAAGAAAGGAGTGAAGTGGGCCACAGTAAATTCACCGATCTTCCCAGTAACCTGGACCAGGAGTTAAGTGAATCGGTTTATTCTCCCAATAAATGGGAGTCGGTGATTGCCTTGGATTATTTATTAAAATCAGGAAATATGGAGGCACTCCAAGGGCTGGATTGGGAAAAGGTTCCCGGTTCAAAAGCCAACCAAGAACTCCTGTCCCGTCAAATTCAAAAAAATGGCACGAACCTTGATTTCATTCCTTCAGATCGTTTTAAATTAGAGGCTGTTGAGTTAAGCATGTATTCCACATTAGAAAAAACAATTATTCTGAAATCCGTTGATTTGTTTAAAACAATTCCGGCGGAAAATTTATCCCGCGTTGCCCAAATCACGGATGAAGTTCAATATGAGACAAATTCACCTATTTTCGCGGAAGGGGATTATGGCGATTCACTATTTATTGTTGTGAGTGGAAATGTGAGAATCCACAAAGGGGAGCAAGAATTGGCTATGCTGGGCAAGGGTACCTGCCTCGGTGAAATGGCTTTACTCGACGATGAGCCGCGCTCGGCCGATGCTACCGTTACCGAAGATTCAATCCTGTTTAAAATTGAACAAGAAGGCTTTTATGAAGTAATGGGCAGCCAGAGTGATATCATGGAGGGTATCATTAAACTCCTCACTGGCCGGCTCCGTGTGGCCAATGAAAAGCTCATGGCCAAGTAAAGATCGCTTACTGGCCGTCAATTATAGATTATCTTTTTTCGGTAAAATTTTATTCAGCTTTTCCTCCGTTTTTTCTTCCACTTTTTTAGTCACCGCCTCTTTAGCTTTTTCACTGAACTCAGAAGCTTTTTCTTTCGCTGATTCAACCCCGGATTGCAACCCTTCCTTGAGTGTTTCCACAGTTACATCCTGTTCTGTCCAAATCATATAGGCCACCCAGAGCACCAGGATAGCACTCACGACTAGAACCAGTTTGATTAACTTTTTTATAACCCCCAGTAAAATGATGATCGCCAGCACAACAGCCACAGTCATATATACAGGATTAGACGCTAACATTTCGATTGATTGATCCATTATTTCTTTTCTTCCAATTTTAATTTCCGGCGATTAACTCTACCGGTTTTCTGTTCGTATTCATGAATGAAATCCATCACACGATTATCATCAGGCATTTCAAGTTTCATTGTGTCAATTCGTCCCGATTTTGAAACAACCTCCCTGCCATTGATAATCAATTCGGCGATCCCTACATAATATCCTTCTTTGCCTGCCTGGACGATTAAAGTGCCATTCACTTCTTCAGGATTATCCATTGGGGATTGGCTGTGGGAACCCACAATCACATGGAGCCCGTCTATTTTTTCTGCAAGGGCATAATCCAGGTCTGCCCCTTGGTGGGTAAGCAAAACAAATACATCTGCTTTATCCGATAGATTATCCATTTCTTCCTTTACGGTTTTTATTGGATCTTCCAAATGAATGTGATCTTTTTGTTCTGGTAAATAATATTTTACCGCATAGGGATCCATGATTCCCAGAATGGCAATTTTAATCCCATCCTTTTCCACAATATGGGATGTTAAAAAATTATCAACACCCTCTACGGAAATGTTTGTACCCACAACATTAATATCCATCTGGTTTATTGCACGGCCGATTTGATCGGAATTCATTGTCAATTCCTGGTCCCCAGGAAGGATGGCATCATAAGGCAATAGACGGTAAGCTTCCGCCATAAGGCTGTCTTTGAAGGATTGATGGGTTATGCTAAAAATGTCACCGGCATCAACTAGGATTGAATTGGGGTGACTCCCCATAAATGCCTCAACAAATACAGTTCGCTTTTCAACACTACCAAAAGGGTGGTCGGGACAATAGCAATTTTCCAGGGCGCCATTCGTATTATTGGTGTGAATGATATAGAGCGTTTGCTCCTGGGCAAAAACGCCGGCAGACATTAAACCTGCCAGTAATAGATGAAGTATGGATGGTTTTACCTGTCCCATCGTACCTAAAATTGAGTGTAATGAATAGTTTAATCAAAACATTTTTATTCACTATTTCTCTTTTCGCCCAATATCCGGTTGATTCACTTTACAAGGCCCAGGATACTTCTCCCCTACAAAAGATATTTTTATACCCCATTACCCGGTGGCAGCGAATCTCCTACAATGAATCAGGACTAAACTGCCAATTTGCACCCAGTTGTTCTAATTATGGTGCCCAGGCGATTCATACCCATGGTGCAATTAAAGGATTTTTTATAGCATCGGACCGAATCATTCGCTGCAACCCGAATGCATTTCAGGCCCACAAAATAATGGGGGGTGAATTTCATTCCGATGGAAGATTGATTGACCCGATTCAATATATACCAACTGCCGTTTCTACCAAATCACCGATCATAGCTGCCGGATTGTCCATGGTCATTCCGGGATTGGGCCGGGCTTACGCCGGCCGCCCTATGGATGGATTTTATGGATTTCTCATGTCGGCCCTGTCAATAAGTGCCGGGTATAAATCGCTGAAAAGAGAAAGTATCTTCGCCCCCCTTTATGTAGGGATGGCGGTTACGTTTTATGGTGGGGAGGTTTATGGCGCTTACCGCACAGCAAAAAATTATCAGCCCCAAAGAAATTGACCAATTCTTTTTTAACACATCTTTAAATCAGCGTATTTTCCGCCGCAATTTTTGCACCATTATTACGCCAGTGTAGCTCAGCGGTAGAGCAGTTCTTTCGTAAAGAACAGGTCGTTGGTTCAAATCCAATCACTGGCTCACTAAGCCCTGGGGATTTTTGTATAGAGTATTAAACTGTAATTAGCAAATCGTTCCTGGTTGGCGGTGGATGAGAAAAAATGGATATAGCGGTGAGAAAGGATTTCCAAACCGGCTGCTTTGACTTCCCCAACCAATTTATCATAACAATACTTTCTCACATGTACGTTTACAAATTTACCGCGGCCCATATTAAGTACATTTTCAAATATGGCTGAATCTCCACGGATTCTTTCCAGGGGGACACTTAATACCAGGAATCCATCCTTGGATAAAAGATTCCTGACATTTTGCAGCAAATTAACGGGATGGTCTACATGTTCCAAAACATGCATGAGGGTCACAACACCGAACCTGCGCCTATATTCTTTATAAAATCCATTTCGAACTTGATGAAATTGATTATGTTGAAAGACATAACGGTTGCGCTCAACGGAATCTAAATGAATATCAGCGCCATGAACACGGTGGGCACCGAATTGTTTTGAAAGAACTTCCACCATGTGGCCGGTGGAGCAGCCCATATCTAGAATGTCACCGCCATTGGCGTGGGTTTGGATGAAACGCGAAATATGATCCATTTCCCATTGTTTGTAACGCATGACCTTTCGTCCAAACAATACTTTTGCCCTTATCGTGTATTGATAAGGCAAATTGTAAATGGATCTATATTGATGTTTTAATTCATCAGCCAATCATTTGCCATTTTTCCCCTACTGTAGAAAAGTTCCCTGCTACGCAGGCCGAAGTGTAACTACTCCACGACTAATAAATCCACCTCAAAAATCAAGGTGGAGTTGGGGGGGATTGCACCCCTGTCGCGGTTCCCATACGCCATGCTTGGTGGAATGGTCAATTTTCGTTTGCCCCCAACTTTCATACCGGGTATGCCTTCATCCCAACCCCGGATTACCTGTCCGGCTCCCACCGTAAACCGATATGGTTCTCTTCCCGCATTGAGAGAAGAATCAAATTTTGTCCCATCTTCCAGCCAGCCCGTATAATTCACAGTCACGATGCTATGCTTAACGGCTTCAACTCCCGTACCCACTTTGATATCTTCAATAATTAATTCTCCATCCATAATTTCATTTTCCTTACTACACCCGGCGACCAGCATGAGTGCTGTAATTGCGAATATTTCCCATCTGTTTTTCATATTTTTCTCCCATAGAAAGACGGAAGTTTACATCTATTGACTGAATTGAATTAGCGTAAATTTCTCCACATGAATACCATTATATTCGATCATGGCAGCCACACCAACGCTTTTTAGTCGGAATTTGCCGCCCCTGGCGGACCGGGTCCGACCCTATACATTAGATGAATTTATCGGCCAATCCCACTTAGTGGATAAGGACAAAATTCTGTCCAAGCTTCTATCTATAGGACGGCTATTTTCCCTCATTTTCTGGGGTCCCCCAGGTACGGGAAAAACCACTTTATCCCGGATTATCGCCAATAGTCTGAAAGCAGAGATCCATGAAATTTCTGCTGTTTCCAGTGGTGTAAAAGATATGCGGGCGGTTATAAAAAAAGGTGAAGCCAACCGGGACCTGGGCAAACCCACCTTATTATTCATTGATGAAATTCACCGTTTCAGCAAATCTCAGCAGGATGCTCTGCTCCACGCGGTGGAAGAAGGGGTAGTCACCCTCATCGGCGCCACCACCGAAAATCCATCCTTTGAGGTAATCTCTCCCCTCCTTTCCCGCTGCAGAGTCCTCACCCTAAAACCCTTAACTGAAAACCAGTTAAATGAGGTTTTAGTCCGGGCTAAAAAAAATGACATCCTTTTATCAAAGGGAAAGGTCAAAATCAGTAAAGATGTCAAATCTATATTACTTCAATCCGCTGGCGGCGACGCGCGAAAATTACTGAACACATTAGAACTTGCCGCTAGTATGGTCAGCAATGAAGGCACTATCACAAAAGAATTATTGAATGAAGCACTCCAGAGCAAAACACAACTTTATGATAAGACCGGGGATTATCACTATGACACTATTTCGGCTTTCATCAAATCGGTGCGGGGGAGCGATCCGGATGCGGCGGTTTATTGGCTGGCGGTCATGCTGGAGGGCGGCGAAAAACCGGAATTCATCGCCCGCCGTCTTATCATTCTGGCATCGGAAGATATCGGTAATGCAGACCCCCGTGGCCTCACTATAGCTACTTCCGGGTTCCAGGCGGTTCACATGATCGGGATGCCAGAGGCATCGATCATTTTATCACAAGTCACCACCTATTTGGCATCAGCCCCAAAATCAAACGCAAGCTATATGGCAGTGAATTCGGCTGCCGGTAAAGTGTCAAGGGAAGGCACCCCCGGAGTTCCCCTCCACCTGCGGAATGCACCCACAGGATTGATGAAATCCTTGGACTACGGTAAGGATTACGACTATCCCCACAACCATCCGGATCATTTTGTGGAGGTGGATTATTTCCCAAAAGGAAAACAGGAAACTTTTTACCGCCCCACCGAGTTAGGATATGAGGAATTCATCCGAGGCCGGCTGAAAAAACTTTGGCCCAAACGCTATTCTGAATAATGCGGAATAAATTAGATCATCTTCCTGCCTGGCAAAAAGTGGGTTTTCTGCTTTTTATTCTGATTTCATTGATCGGGGCCCAAGATGACCGCCTACGCCTTAAACGGGCTGACCTTCTCGAAAACATTACCGTGGATGGGAAATCCATGCAGTACCTGAAAGGGAATGTTATTTTCAAAAAAGGTGAAATGATCATGAATTGCGATTGGGCACGTTTCAACCAGAGAACGGAACAGGGCTTTTTATTCGGCAATGTATCCATGGTGAAGGATGTGCAGAACCTCACCTGCGATTCCCTTTTTGTAGACTCACCTAAGGATATCATGATCGCCTACAGCAATACCCATGTCTGGGATACAACATACAGCCTGGTAGCGGACACACTTTTTTATTTTTCAGAATTGGACAGCGGTTCTGCAAACGGCAGCGCCACCCTCATCCAGGATAAACAAACCATTGATGCCGATCGAATTGAATATATCGAATTGCCGGAGGTGGATGGCGTATCCTACGCCGCCCGGGGAAATGTATCCATCACAGAAGAAGGCCGCCTGGCTACCTGCGGCGAGGCTATCTACGATCGTGAAAATGGTAAAACAGTTCTCCGTATTAAACCGGAGATTGTGGACAACAACCAGACCATTGCCGGGAGTGAAATCTTTTTGGAATATGATGAAGATATACTTAAAACCCTTTTTATCCCCAGCGAGGCTCATGCCATCCATCCATCAACCGGTATCCGCCAGTGGACCGAAATTGTGGATGGGGACACGACCTCATTTCAGGATTCCCTTTCCTTTTCCGATGACATGACAGGTTCGATCTTGCGGGGATTTTTTGTGGATGGAAAGTTGGATTCCATGCGCCTGGAAGGGATGGCCACCACCCTCTACCATATTTTTGAAGATTCCGTATACCAGGGGAAAAATGAAGCGTCGGGTGATACAATTACGATGAAATTCGGTGAAAATGATTTGGAAAAGATTTTTGTATCCGGCGGTTCCCGGGGCACCTACACTCCCGACTCCACCGGTGCAGATATGGATGGTCCCGTAGTTTATGAATCGGAAGATATTGAATATGATGTGACCAATGAATTCACGGACCTCCACGGGGATGCCATTATTGATTATACCAATGTAAACCTCATGGCAGGATTCATCAATGTGGCCTGGCGGAACAACCTTCTGAAGGCCTTCCCGGAATCGGAACGGGACACGTCTTACGGTCGAATTCGCCCATCCATGGTAGAAAATGGGGAAGAACCCATGGTGGGAGACGCAATGGTATATAATTTAGAGACCCGTCACGGCAAGGTCATCCACGGGAAGACCAAAGCACAGGACGGGTATTACCACGGTCAGGAAATCCGCAATCAAAGCATGGATGTATTCTATATCGATGACGCCACTTATACCACCTGCGAACTTGATGAGCCTCATTTTCATTTTCAGAGCAAAAACATGAAAATGATCAATGAGGATAAAGTGATTGCCCGTCCCATCATTCTTTATATTGCCAATATTCCAATTTTTGGATTACCCTTCGGCGTCTTTCCCCACCAGAAAGGCCGCCGTCATTCGGGCTGGATTATGCCTTCTTACGGCAACGACAGCCGCTGGGGTCAGTACATAAACGGCTTGGGTTACTATTGGGCGTTTAATGATTTTTTCGATTCAAAATTCACCATGAGCCTTTATGACAGGGATGGCGTCACCCTCCGTACCCAAAACAAATATATTAAGCGCTATGCTTATTCCGGCAATTTTGACCTTGAAACAAAACAACGTTTTTCTGGCTCCGTGCTCCCCAAGGACAAGGATATTTATAAATTGGGAAAAAACCGTCAAAGCGATTATGTGGTGCACTGGAACCACAACCAAAGAATGCGGAATAACCAGTCTGCCGCCGTTAGTGCCAGTTATTATTCCAGCGGAGATTATAACCGCCGAACGGGAATCGAACAAAGCAAACGCCTGAACCAACAGGCGGTTTCCAATGCAACCTATTCCAAGCGCTGGCCCAAATCCAAAAACAGCCTCAGCTTGAATCTTTCCTCCCGGAGGGACCTCATGGCGGAGCGGAAAATTGATCCAACATCTGTATTTTACAGCACCCCCACCCGGACAGGCCAGCAGATCAATATTACAAACAATACACTCCCCCAGATGGCTTTTTCCCACAGCCAGCGGGCTATATTCCCCACCAAGGCCAAGAAGAAAAAATGGTATAATAATATCAATTATCACTATTCTTCCCGCTTCACAAATAACCTGAAAAATTATTACGAGTCCGAGGCCTATGTCCTTGATGATACTACCGCGGCCTACCGGTGGAAAATGGATGCTAACGAAAATCCAACAGCCCAGACTTTCGCAGATTATTTCATGTCCCATACATCCGGGTTAAATATGTCTGCTAAAATCTTTAAGTATTTCAATGTGTCTCCCAATATATCCCTGAAATCTGACTGGGTAAACCGTACTTATTCCGGGACCATTGACACCACGGGGAAGATCAAAAAGAATGAAGT
Source organism: Fidelibacterota bacterium (assembly GCA_034658595.1). Taxonomy (GTDB): domain Bacteria; phylum Fidelibacterota; class Marinisomatia; order Marinisomatales; family TCS55; genus TCS55. Next base: position 10,272 of record JAYEFG010000134.1, read on the forward strand.
AAAGGGGTTTGCCGCCCGGACCACCGGCTCTTTCAACCTCAGTATGAGTACCCAGGTTTATGGCCTCTTTCCTGTCAAGATCGGCAAGATCAATTCTATCCGCCATACAATTGCTCCTTCTGTTGGCTATTCCTACCGCCCTGATTTTTCGCGGGAAGTTTTCGGCGCCGATCCCGGTTATTACGAAATCATTCAGCAGGATAATGGCGAAGTGGTGTATTTCGACCGTTTCTCCGGCACAATGGCCGGGGGCACACCCCGGGGCGAAAGCCAGTCCATGAATTTTTCCATGAACAATGTATTCCAAGCCAAGATTGTGGATGGGGATAAGGAACGGAAACAGGACCTCTTCTCTTGGCGCATGGGCACCAGCCGGAACTTTGTAGCGGATGAATTCCAATGGAGCAATATCAGTTCATCCGTGCGGGCCAATGTGAGTAAAAAACTGAACCTGGATTTTTCCATGGTACATGACTGGTACGATTTCGATAAAGAAAAGAATATGCGCATCAACAAATTCAAGACCAGCGGCGGTGTCCCCACACCACGGCTGATTAATGCAAGTTTTTCAACCGGTTTCAGGTTCGCGGGGAAGCGCCTTTCTTTTGACCCAGATGAAGAAACAACCGAAGAAGATACCACTGAAACTGAAGAACGGATGGATGGGGCTAATTTACTCGGTATGTTTATGGGCGGCGGCAATACAGGCCAAAAAAATACAGGTGAACTTTGGTCCACCTCTGCCAGTTTCAGATTTGCTTATAACAACTTTAATCCCAGTAATACTAATAAAACATTCTGGATGTCCACTAATTCCACCATCAACGTGACGGAAAACTGGAAAGTGAATTACAATGCCCGTTTTGATCTCATTAACCAAAACCTGGTGAGTCACACATTCTCCGTTTACCGGGACCTCCACTGCTGGGAGTTAAGTTTGAATTGGACACCCAGCGGCTATGCCTCGGGGGTCTACCTTAAACTGAATGTGAAATCGCCCAACCTCCGGGATTTGAAACTGGAGCAGCGCGGCGGCACCTTCAGCCGGCCATCCCTCTTTGACCGTTAGATTTCTACGGTTTGGAGTGGATTGACTATGTCAAATCATGCATCAACACAGTTGATGCCTGCTCGACTTTGGCATTCAGGCGGGCAATCCATATTATTAGAAATTTGGGTTTCTCACTGTCCGGTAGTAAACTCGATATTAACAATGGAGCCCTATTATGTTTTGTCCTGAATGTAAAAGTGAATATGTAGAAGATATAATGGTTTGCGCTGACTGCGGTGTATCCTTAGTAAAAACCGATCCAGACAATGAACCTTTAGACAACATGAATTGGATCGCTATTGCCGACTTTACCGGCGCTGTTATGGCGGACATGGCCGTGGTATTGTTAAAACAAAATGATATCCCCTGCTATACCAAGGGCGATTTTTTAAGTTCTGCCTACGGAATTAAAGCAATGAGCCTCCCCGGCGGATCGGTGAAATTGTATATTCCCGAATCGTTTAAGGAACAGGCGGAAAATTTGCTGGAAGATATTATTTCTGAAAATGGCTAAGGTTTCATGGCCACCAATAATTAATTGTTAAGTAAAATCTTTAATTAAAACTTTTGTAATCTCTTCTCTATATTTTCAACAAATTTTTTAAAAAATAAATGACATCCATCCGATCGATTAAAGGTACCCAGGATATTCTCCCGAACCAAAGCCAACGCTGGCAAGCATTGGAAGCCACCATCCGCAACACCATGGATACCTATGGCTATAGTGAAATTCGTACCCCAGCTTTCGAGCGAACCGAACTCTTTGTCCGGGGCATGGGCGCAGAAACCGATATTGTTTCGAAAGAAATGTATAGTTGGACGGACCAGGGGGGTGAGAACCTGACTCTTAAACCAGAACTGACTGCCCCTGTGGTTCGGTCATTCATCCAACATAATCTTGGGGGTCAAAGTCCCATCAATAAATTTTATTATATTGATGCATTGTTTCGGAGAGAACGACCTCAGAAAGGGCGCTACCGCCAATTCCACCAATTTGGCATTGAAGCTTTTGGCTCGGAGCATCCGGAGATAGATGCGGAAGTGATCGCCCTGGCCATGTCCGTTTTTAATAATATTGGATTGGCGGGACTAACCTTGAAATTGAATTCAATCGGCTCGCCTGAATGTTGCTGTGATTATCGTAATGCACTTCGGGATTTTCTGAAACCCCATTTTGACGACTTGAGCGAAACTAGCCGGAAACGATTTGAAAATAACCCCCTCCGCATCCTAGATACTAAAATTCCCCATGAAATTGAAATTTTGCAGGACGCACCGAATGTCAATGATTCATGGACGGAGGAAGACAAAGTTCATTTTGAAGGTGTGTGTGCACTGCTGGATGCTATGAATATTCAATACGAGCTAACGCCCCGTCTCGTCCGCGGATTGGATTATTACACCCGCACTACATTTGAAATCACCTCTACTGCATTGGGCGCCCAGGATGCCATTTGCGGCGGCGGCCGTTACGACGGCTTGGTGGAAACACTGGGTGGCAAACCCACAGCGGGGATCGGTTTCGCCGCCGGAATGGAACGCATCCTTTTGGCTTTGGGCAATGATGAAACGTGTGGCGATACCATCCAAGTATATATCGTGGGTCTCGGAGAGGATGTTAGATCAATAGTTGTAAAACTGGCAGAAAATTTACGGCAGAATAATGTAGTAACCGAATTTGATGTACTCCGCCGATCCATGAAGGCCCAGATGCGTGAAGCGAACAAAGCAGGCGCCCGGTATGCCATACTCATTGGGGATCGGGAATTGGAAAGCGGGGAGGCAGAAGTAAAAGACCTATCCTCCGGGGAGCAGCAGAAAATTGCCCTGGATGCTTTGGTGGATCACATCATTTCTTTGCCTTTTTAATAATTTATTTTACATTAATATACGCGCGTGGGAATATGAAATTCCTGCCAACCGGAATAAAAAAAAGATTTAAATGAGTGCAAAACCATTATTAATTGTAGAGTCGCCATCCAAGGCAAAGACCATCTCCCAATACCTGGGTGGTGAATACAAGGTGCTGGCCTGTGTGGGCCATATCAAGGACCTCCCCAAAAGGGACCTGGGCGTGGATGTGGAAAACGATTTTGCCATCGAAGAGGATGTTCTCCCCGATAAAAAAACCTTTGTGAAAGAATTCAAGGCATTGGCCAAGAAAACAAGCCAGATTGTGGTGGCCACGGATCCGGACCGTGAAGGGGAAGCCATTGCCGCCCACCTCGCCAGCGAAGTGGATCCGGACAAGATCTCCCGCGTCCAGTTCACGGAAATCACCAAAGAAGGGATCGAAGAAGGGATGAATGATTTTCGGGCTATAGATCAAGACCTGGTGGAAGCCCGCACCGCACGACGCATTATAGACCGACTGGTAGGATATAAGGTCTCCCGCGTTCTCTGGAATACCTTGAAGAAGAATATGAAATTTGTAGAGGTTTCCCTCTCTGCCGGCCGGGTCCAGTCCGCTACCCTGCGGATGATCGTGGCCAGAGAACGGCTCCGCCAATCCTTCCACACCGCTCTTTATTATGACTTGAAAGCGGCCCTCCAGGCCGGGGATGATCCATTCAACGCCAACTTGATCCGTGTGGATGGGAAACGCATTGCAACAGGGAAAGATTTTGACCCCAATACAGGAGCCCTGAAAAATGATAAGGTACTACTCCTTTCTAGAGCACAAGCGGATGAACTGGTGAGAGAATTAAAAAACGGCTACTGGACCGTTTCCGATGTGGAAGAAAAGATCAGGAACTCCCATCCGAAACCCCCCTTCACCACTTCCACCCTCCAGCAGGAAGCGGCGCGGAAACTCCGTTCCTCCGCCCGTAAGACCATGCGCACGGCCCAGCGCCTCTATGAACGGGGGTTCATTACTTATATGCGGACCGACTCCACCGTTTTATCCGCAGAGGGAATCAACGGAGCCCGGAATGAAATTATGTCCCGCTTCGGGAAAGAATATCTGCCGGACCAGGCCAGGGTTTATACCACTAAGGTGAAGAATGCTCAGGAAGCCCACGAAGCGATCCGTCCCGCCGGCGGCACCTTTACGTCTGTAGATAAAGTCCGCGGGGCTATTGATGAGGATGCGGCCAGACTCTATGACTTGATACGGAAACGGACTTTGGCGTCCCAAATGAAGGCCGCCAAAGTGAAGCAGATAACCGTTACAATTGAGAACCAAAAATCGGAATTTCGCGCCAAGGGGAAAGTGATTCTTTTCCCCGGATATATGGCTGCCTATGTAGAAAGTACAGACCGGCGCAACACCCCGGAGGACCAGGAAACCATCCTGCCCAATATGAAAAAAGGGCAATCCCTTACCTACTCCGAATTAACAGCAGAAGAACACAATACGAAACCGCCGGCGCGGTTCACAGAAGCATCCCTGGTGAAAGAGTTGGAGGCCCAGGGTATCGGCCGTCCATCCACCTTTGCCAATATTATTGATACCATCGTCCGCCGTACCTATGTAACCCGGGATCGGGGCAAACTCACCCCCACATTTCTCGGGGTGGCCGTGACCCAGCTTTTGGAAAACCATTTTTCATCCTTGGTGGACAGCCAATTCACCGCCAATATGGAGGATGGCTTGGATGCCATCTCCCGGGGAGAACTGGACGCCATTCCATTCATGAAAGAATTCTATTTTGGTACAGAAGGTCAGATTGGCCTGGAAGCCATGCTGGGGGATAAAGTGGACATTGGCAAAGCCTGCTCCGTTCAATTGGATCATGACGGGGATATCATTGAGATCCGCGTGGGCCAATATGGGCCATTCATCCAGCAGGGCGAAATTAGAAAGTCCCTACCCAACGATGTTTTTCTTGGCGACTTGAATGTGGATAAAGCATTGGAAATATTGAACCAGGAAATAAACGAAGACCGTGAATTGGGTCAAGATCCGAAATCGGGCGAAATGGTGTTGGTGAAAAACGGTCCTTACGGTCCTTATGTGCAATTGGGTGAAACCAGTAAGCGGAAAGGCATCCCCAAAGAAACGCCTGCTGCAGATGTTGATCTTGAAATGGGGCTCAAACTTTTGTCCTTACCCCGTACCTTAGGAAAACACCCAGAGACCGGTGAAGATGTGAAAGCGGATTATGGCCGGTTCGGCCCTTACGTGACTGCCGGAAAAGGAAAAAATGGGACTATCCCGCCAAACCTATCGCCTCTCACCATTGAATTACCTGCAGCCTTGGAACTTATCGCTAAAAAATTCAGCGGTCCCCGGGAATTACGAACATTGGGAGAACATACCGAAACAGGCGAATCTTTGGTCTTGAAATCCGGGCGATACGGCCCCTATATTACCGATGGAAAATTTAACGTCTCACTGCCCAGGGGAACCAAACCGGATCAATTGACGTTGAAAGAGGCAATGGCATTGATTGATAAAAAACGGGCGTCACCACCAAAGAAGAAACAACGGAAAACCAAAAAGAAGAAATGAAACAATACCTCCCAATATTATTGCTCCTAAGCCTGACGTGGGCCGATGAGAAAGAAAACCTCATTATGGATATTGAAAAAAGCCTCATGGCCACCTGCTGCTGGAGCGGCACGGTTTATGATCACGGCAATAAGGAGATGGAAATTGAGATTGCCGGGATGGTGAATATGGAAAAAACCAAAACTGAAATTCTTGATTATTTTAAGGGTAAATATGGTGAACGGGTTTTGGCCGTTCCCGTGGCGGAAGGCTTCAACATCCTTGCCTGGCTGGCGCCCATTTTTATTGCGGGGCTAGGCCTGACAATCATTCTGCTCTATATGCGAACATCCAAAGATGAGTCAACCCCGATTATTAATCCCAGAGATGACATCATTGCTTACAGCGATGAGATCGAGCGGGAACTCAAAGAATTAGATTAACCTTCCTTTTCGGATTGCCATATCCCCTGAAATGATTCATTCCATTCATCATTTCACACCCTTTATTTATCTAAATAATTCCCTAACCTGATTAATTCATGGCTCATGAATTAATCACCTTTCGGGCCGACATTCTGACATTTTTATCAATTTTTAAATTACATATATTTTATTTATGCTGATGAATTATTAAGGCTAATTTTCCTATCTTATTATTTGACCTAAAATTAACGGAGTATTCACTCTATCATGAGTATCGACAAAATCGTATCCCTCTGCAAACGGCGGGGATTTGTTTTTCAAAGTTCAGAAATTTATGGCGGCTTCGGCGCAGTCTATGATTACGGTCCTCTGGGGATCGCCTTAAAAAATAATATATCCCAACTCTGGTGGCGGGCCATGACCCAGCTCCACGAAAATATTGTTGGCCTGGACAGCGGTATTTTGATGCATCCAAAAATCTGGGAAGCGTCGGGACATGTGGGTGCTTTTAACGATCCACTTGTAGATTGTAAACAATGTAAAGCGCGTTACCGCGCCGATGAATTATTTGACGGCAATCCGGAAGACGGCAAGTGGGATGAGATCCAATGCCCCAAGTGCGGTACCACAGGGGATCTCACGGAACCGCGCCAGTTCAATCTCATGTTCAAAACCCATGTGGGTTCAGTGGCAGATGATGCCAATTCTGCTTATCTCCGCCCCGAAACAGCCCAAGGCATTTATGTGAATTATCTCCTCACCCAGAATGCAATGCGCCTGAAAGTACCTTTTGGTATTGCCCAGATTGGGAAGGCTTTCCGGAATGAGATTGTGGCACGGAATTTTATTTTCCGCACCCGGGAATTTGAACAAATGGAAATGCAATATTTTGTGAAGCCCGGGGATGATGACCAATCTATGGCAGACTGGAAAGAAGAACGAATGGCTTTTTACAGCCAACTTGGGATTGATGCTAAAAAACTGCGCTACCATGCACACGGCCCTGATGAATTGGCCCACTATGCCAAGGAAGCCTGGGATATTGAATTTGAATTTCCCTTTGGCTGGTCCGAGATTGAAGGTATCCACAACCGAACCAATTTTGACTTAGCACGGCACCAAGAATTTTCCGGAAAGAAAATGGAAGTGTTTGATCAAGTGAACAATGAACGCTTCCTCCCTTACATTATTGAAACTTCCGCCGGATTAAACCGCATGATGCTGGCTGTACTTTCTGATGCTTATTGGGAAGATGATGAGAACAACCGTGTGGTGATGAAACTCCATCCCCAGATTGCACCGGTGACCGCCGTGATCTGCCCATTAGTAAAAAAGGATGGGTTGCCGGAAGTGGGACGGGAAGTCATGGACATATTGAAACAACACTTCAAAGTGATCTACGACCAGCAAGGCTCTATTGGAAAACGCTATTACCGCCAGGATGAAGCGGGTACGCCCTACAGCATCACCATTGACCACCAATCACTGGAAGATAATACGGTAACACTCCGTCATCGGGATTCTCAACAGCAAGACCGTATTGCGATTGATCAATTGGTAAACGCCATCCATAACAGCATAGAAGCTTTTTAATGAATCGACATTTAACATTCCGCTCCGGGAATCCTTCACTGAATGCCAAGACCTTTTCCGGATTTGATATGACCACTGGCGCCACCATGACCATCATGGGTACGGTCCAAAAGACAGCACTTTCATTATTACTTCTCATGACGACAGCATTGTTCACATGGAATTTGCCATTGGGGGACTCCCGGGCCACAGGATTGATGATGGTAGGAATTTTTGGCGGACTCGGCGTGGCCATTTTGACTGTATTTAAACATCATCTGGCCAAGTACACTGTGCCGGTTTATGCCCTTTTGCAGGGATTAGCTTTAGGGGGTATTTCCAAGTTTTTTGAAAGTATGTATCCCGGGATTGTGAACCAAGCTGTCATGCTAACCTTCGGTACTTTAGGGGCATTACTTTTGGCCTATAGTTCTGGACTTATAAAGGCAACGGAAAATTTCAAACTGGGTGTGGTAGCCGCCACGGGCGGTATTTTCTTCGTTTATTTAATTAGTTGGATCTTGAGTTGGTTCAGCGTCAGCGTACCTATGATCCATTCCAATTCTAATATGGGTATTTTATTCAGCATCGGTGTGGTAGTCATCGCTGCGTTGAACTTGGTCCTGGATTTTGATTTCATCGAAGAGGCGGCTGAAAAAGGTGCGCCAAAATATATGGAATGGTATGGCGCCTTTGGCCTCCTGGTCACATTGATCTGGCTCTATTTAGAAATTTTAAGATTATTAGCCAAACTGGCATCCAGGAGAAATTAATTTATGAAATTGATCAATACTGCCATTGGCATACTCTCAATTATAATTATATCTATTTTTCAACCAGTTGATACAAAGTTTTAAATGACGGCGGCACTGCCATGGATGCGGTGGAAGCAACCTGTAGGCCGGAACCGTGGCGGGTGTGAAAACGGTGAAACATCCCATATCTGCCGCACGGAAAGTGATGGAAGAAATGATGGATGGTTGAGAAAAATTACATTTTAGAAAAATACCAGCGCAAACCAGATCCCCATGAATATGCTAAAATCCGGGACCTGTATAAAAAGCATTCCATTGCCGAGGATAATCGTGATTTACCTGGTTTGATTTCTACGCTCACAACTGATTGCGTTTATGAGTTGATTCAGGAAAAAGTACGCTGGGAAGGGCATTCAGGTGCCCAGGAGTTTTATACCAGTCTGCTTTCGGCCTTTCCTGATATCCATTTTGAGCTGACAGATATTGTCATTGGGCCACAAGGTGTCTGCGAAGAAGCCGATGTAACCGGCACCCACCTTGGTGAGTGGTTGGGAGAAAATCCGACTGGAAAACCTATTAATTTTTCGGTGATTATTTGGTTCCCCTGGTCTGCGGAAGAAAAACTTTTCCAAGGGGAAAAAATCTATATTTTTGAAGAAACGAAAGCGGGATAAAAAATTAAAAAATCTTACTGGATTATGGGTTTTCTTATTGCCGCTTTGATGGTTTCCTTCGGCCAAAAACCGTTTGAGCCTCAACCGGAGACCATATCGAAGTTGGGTGAAGAACTTTATTCCGGGTCTAATAATGACAGCCTATTAATTGAGGTCAATCAAAAGCTTGCCCTTGAACCAAATAATTTGGATTTACTTTTAGAAAAGGCGGCCAAACTGGAAGGCTTGAGGCGATTTCAGGAAGCAATTGAATTATACTCACATTGCCTTACCATACGTCCAAATTCACCGGAAATACTTAAAAGACGCGGGCAACGATTTATCAGCGTAAGGGATTGGAATAGCGCGATCCAGGATCTTTTACAAGCCACCGAATACCATAGTTTTATTAAACCAGAGAAACTGAAGTATACGGAGAATCTGAATTGGGCAATCTGGTATTACTTGGGTGTGGCTTACTACCTAAAGGCTGAATTTGAAACGGCATTGGATGCGTTTCAAAAAAGCTATGCGTTCAGTGCTGATAATGTATCTCTGCTTGCCTCAGTCAATTGGGTTCATAACTGTTTCAGGCGTTTGGGTCAGGATGAGGAAGCACAGGAAGTCGTTGTACCAATTCAGGATGGTATGGGTTATACAGGTAATTATTTCAAATGTATCCTGGTCTATAATGGAACGAAAACTCAAGCTCAAACAATCAATTTTGAAACTGCGGAAGGGTTTGAGCTCTGCACAGTGGGCTATGGAATGGGAAACCTTGAGCTGGTTAATGGCAACCGAGAAGCAGCCATTAAAATATTTGAAAAAATTATACAAGACAATGCCTGGCAGGCCAATGGATTTATGGCTGCCGAAGCAGAATTAAGTCGATTAAAGTAATTATTATTGGGTTGACCAAAAAAAATATTACACGGCGAGACGCTGGAAGGCAGTCCAAAAGGCAATCGACAAAGTTGGCAATCTGGGCGGTTCCGGTGGTGGTGTTTGTATTGACGCCAAAGGTAATATAGCCATGCCCTTCAACATCAAAGACATGTACCGGGGCTATATCAATAGTGACGGGAAACCGGTTACACTGATTTATAAGAACGAATAATCTCAACTAAATTGAAAAGTCATTTTATGATTGTGATGTAGGGGATGTACGGTTCACCATCAATTATACCTGCTCCCTTTTTTTGCACACCGTTATACCAAATATCACCAACGATAAAATGATTAGGTCCTTGTTTCCACTTTGTTTTAATTGTATCTCGGTCGCTATTATTTAGGTCAATATAAGATATTCTAATACCTGATAATTTTCCATCTGAATTCTCCAAATCATACAGGCCTAAGGGCAAGGCAACTAAATCGGGGATACTATCTTGCGACCCTATGTCATATAAAAAAATATATTTAGTTCCTTCAACTAATGAATCGACAACTTTATCATAAAATTTTAGATCGTCAAGTTGGATTTTCTCATTGTGAAGTAAATTAATGCCGCTTTCATCTATGAATTTAAAATAATAGCCAAATTCAAGGTTTGTACCCTCCTCCCCCTTTTCTTCATTGAAATTATTACATGAATTAAAAAATATTGAAAATAATAGAAGAATTTTTATGTATTTCATAAAAGTGTATAGTCAATTGGGAGGTTGAATTCCAACTATACATTTTTGTACGTACTGATAGTTATTACCGTTGGAAAGGGTAAAGTCGTCATGTCTATACCAGCCGTCATGTATTTGGCTACCCCATTTCCCCCACCCCCAGTTCATATGAAGAAAATAGTCAAAAGATCTTTCAGTAACTGTACCGTCCGACCATTCTTTTTTTATTGTGGCAAATTTATATCCATCAGTAACCCAAGCATGGCCATTAAAATATGAATATTTTGGTTTGAAAATTTGCCACCATTTCCGTGTTTTTTTTGTTCGACTACCTGATAATACTACGGGTCTATTTTCACTTAGTTCAGGAATAATTAGATCAATATTATAATTAAAATAAATCATTGTGTTTAAATAACCAAAGTGCTGCGGAAGAGCAAAAACACCTAAGTATGTTTTGGCAATAGAAACTTCACAATCGTAATCCATATTGACAGCATGACCAATATCCCTCATCAATCTCGCAGTTTCATAACTCCCTTCATACAATTCCATTTCGCCCCACTTGTATTCATTTGGATATTCATGGTATCTCATTACTTGAGCGAATGCCGTTGCTACACACCCGACTGGTGGTTTACCATTTAGGTAATCTTCGCATTCTTCATCCAGGGCCGGAACTAAATCATTATACCCATTCCCTTGGCTCCATGTGGTTTCTAATAATGGGGCTTTTTGTACGGTTGTGGTCCACCAATCAACTAATTGAGTATCGTCAATGGTTATGGGTATTTCATCCCACTCATGTCCATCTCCGGCCAACTCATTCCATTTTATGGATACTTCAACTGGTATTTCAAAATTATCATCATTTTTAATAACATCAATTTTATAAAGACGACCTACAAACCACCCTGCAAGACCTAAAGGAACGTTTTCAAAATCAAATGAGGTATCTTTTGAGTACCCCAGAATTGGGCTGTCTTTCTTTGTTGCGGATACAATGATAAAGCCGGCAGGGGTGAATTTGATTACATAAATATATGGGGTATCATCTTCATTAGAGAGGATGATGATTTCATCAATGTCCTTTTCCTCAAAACCACTAAAGGTACTATCTCCTTTAGATTTAAATAACACATCACCCAATTCAGATGCACTATTCCCTATAAATTCTTCTGATTTAGAAAAATTAAGGGCCACAATAGTCGCCAATTCCTCAGATACATTAGGGTTAAACTGTTTAGGGTTTGAATCATTAAATGGATCATCCACACATGATAGCGTGACGATACTTATTAAAAACATACTAATAACGGCATTTATTACATTTTTTATAACTGGATACCTCATTCATGAAATTTATCCTAAAAAATGAACATCAAACAATAGGGCAAGTAAAAAATAATATTCCATTTTATCAATAACAGGAAAACCGGTTACACTAATTTCTAAGAACGAATAAAACTTTAGATATTAATTGACCCAATTCCATCAGGCGGGCAGTCGGGGACCATGGGGTTGTGACTGATCCACCCAGTGAACTTTTGGTATCCTATACATCCTTTTTTTATTCTGTTCCCTACAATAATTTCCCCAAAGGATTAATGAGGATTAACAATTGAAAAAAGGATTCCATTGGAATAAGTGGACACGCAAGACCCACTATTGGGCCGCTTTCGTGATCTTCCTTCCCGTTTCGGTGATATTCACCACAGGAATATTCCTTCAGCTGAAAAAGGAGATCAATTGGATTCAACCGCCAACAGAAACAGGGGTCCTTTCTAATAATATTTCGGTCTCATTCGATGATATTCTTGCTGCAGCACAGACAGTAGAGGAAGCAGAAATTCAATCCTGGGATGATGTAGATCGGTTGGATGTTCGTATTGAAAAAGGCATTGTAAAGGTTCGGGGCAAAAACCGCTGGGAAGTGCAAGTGGATACCTATACGGGTGAAGTACTCCAAGTGGCTTATCGCCGTTCCGATTTAATTGAATCTATTCATGACGGGTCCTGGTTTCATGAAAAAGTTAAACTATGGATTTTCCTCCCAGCGGGCATTATCCTTTTAGTCATGTGGCTCACCGGTGTCTATATGATTATTTTGCCCTACACCGTAAAATGGAAACGGAAACGAAATAAATGAGATTCCTTTTCGCCCTTCTATCTACACTCTTTGTTTCCTATGGGACCCCTATCTATGATATTATAATCATAAATGGCCGGGTGGCCGATGGAAATGGTGGTGAACTGTATCAGGCCAATATTTATATCCGGGATGGAAAGATCGTCGCCATTGGTGAACAGCAAAAAGCTACTGCATCTAAAACGCTAGATGCAGCCGGATTGGTTATCGCCCCGGGGTTTATCGATATGCATACCCATACGGAACGCAACAACCTCAATATTCCAGCTGTAGAAAATTACCTCCAGCAGGGGGTGACAACTATGGTGGGGGGCAATTGCGGCTCCTCTCCCTATCCTATTGATGAATTCATTGGAAAAACAGAAGCCAAAGGTATCGGACCCAATTTAGCTTTGCTGGTGGGGCATAATACAGTTCGCCGAGAGGTGATGGGCACTGAGAACCGGTTGTCTACGGAAACAGAAAGAAAAGAGATGCAGGCGTTGGTTCAGTCCGCCATGGATGAGGGCGCTTTTGGTATGTCTACGGGATTGAAATACATCCCCGGGGCTTATTCCAATACGGATGAAGTGGTTGCCCTGGCATCCACCGTATCTGAAAATGGGGGCTTTTACGCCACCCACATGCGGGAAGAAGGTATTGGTTTACTCGAATCAGTACAGGAAGCCATTGAGATTGGCCGGCAGGCCAATTTGCCGGTACAGATATCCCACCATAAAGCGGTAGGAAAATCAACCTGGGGTAAAAGTGCAAAAACCCTGGAACTGGTCGATAATGCCCGGGCCGAAGGGATCGATGTGACTGTGGATCAATATCCATACACGGCCACCAGTACTACCCTCACGGTGGTCTTCCCCGCTTGGTCTTTGGCCGGTGGGATGGATAGTTTAAAAGCACGGCTGGATGATCCTGTTCAGCGGCAAAAGATTAAAGACGGCATTGTTTGGAATATTGTTTATGATCGCGGCGGCGGGGACCCTGCCAGCATTGTGGTGGCCAACTATCCGTCCAATACAAATTTTAATGGCATGAACCTTGCTCAGATTACAGCATCAAAAGGTAAAACACCCACACCAGAAAATGCAGCGGATGTGCTCATGGATCTAGTTTATAATGGTGGCGGTCAGGGCATTTACCATTGCCTCAACGAAGAAGATGTAAAACGGATCATGGCCCATCAACAGGTCATGCATGCCTCGGATGGCAGTACAATTGAATTCGGCAAAGCCCAGCCTCACCCCAGGAATTACGGGACATACCCCAGGATATTGGGTCGTTACGTCCGTGAACAAAATATTATTTCCCTGCCAGAGGCGATCCGAAAAATGACCAGTTTTCCTGCTTCAGTATTGAGATTAAAAGACCGGGGTCGAATCAAAACAGGATATTGGGCCGACCTGGTTGTATTTAACCCCAATACTATAATAGATAATGCCACCTGGAAAAATCCCCATGAATACCCATCGGGAATTGCCTGGGTGATTGTAAATGGGAAAGTCGCCATTGATCATGGAACATGGACAGAAACACTCCCGGGTAAAGTGCTAAAAAAGACCCCCTAACCATTATGTCCCAACTCAAACGAACGCTGGGCCTTTCTGATGGAATTGCTTTACTGGTTGGTATCACCATTGGCTCAGGTATTTTTGCCACACCCCAAATCATTGCCGGGTATCTCGATTCATTTTCAACGATTATCATTTTATGGATTGGTGTGGCCGGTTTTGTTTTTGTTGGCGCCTTGATTTACGGTGAACTGGGCAGCCGCTTTCCCAACACCGGCGGTGAATATGTGTATATCCAAAAGGCTTTCGGGCCTTTCTGGGGATTTCTATTTGGTTGGGCACAGTTATTTATTATTCGTACCAGCCCCGCGGCAGGACTTTCACTTATTACCGCAAACTATATCGGCTATTTCCTTCCTTTGGATCAAGGGAACAAAATCCTGATAGCAATTGGTATAATTATCATTTTCGGATTAATCAATTATATAGGTGTTGAACGGGCCAGTGTCTATAACAAAATTTCCTCTGCAACAAAAATATCCGGACTCTTTTTATTTGTTTTGATTGGTTTGATAATCATTAATGGCGATTTCAGCAGGCTCTCCATCCATGAACCTGCAACAGAAGCTTTAGGTTCAGTGGGGAATGTCGTAGCGGCATTGATGCTGGTTCTTTTTTCTTTCATAGGATGGGACCGTGTAGGCTATGTTGCTGGTGAAATGAAAAATCCAACCAAGGATATTCCACAATCCATGTTGTTTGGAATGCTGGTCATAATTGTCCTCTACCTGGGGACCAATATTCTTTACCATTCTGTAATCGGTATAGATACAATGAGGATGAGTACGATTGTAGCTTCCG
>JAYEFG010000135.1:0-7080 GCA_034658595.1 Fidelibacterota bacterium
TTTGGCTTTCATTACAGGCGCTACAGGATAGGCGATATATTGTGGCGGTACCAATGTCGACTCTGTCACCATTTTGACATTCATGACAATTGTTGTACCAAACATTTGCGCTTCGGCTATGGCTTCTCCCAGAATTTTATCTCCGTGACGGGGAATTAAATAGGGAATGGATTCCCAAATATATTTTGCCTGTGTAGTATCCCGAACATGGGGTACCTGATCCATAATATATTCCGGGGAAGTTGATTCAATTAAATCCTGGTAGATTTCAGATCGATTTTCCGGCGCATCAAACTGAATATCAAAAACAATGACTTTGGCACCAGCTTTATAAAGATTTCGCACGACCCTCCCCCAAACACTTCCTCTGGGATAAGGCCACTCTTCCGGCATGAGACGCCAAGCTTCATCATCAACTTCCAGCAGCACAACATCTGTGCCGCGGTTGATATAGGTAGAATCGGAAATTGTCCATCCTGTTAATGGCCCACGAACCGAATTAAATCGATAATCGTAGGTCTTGAGTTCAATCGTATCGAATACACCAATCCAGTGGAAAAGTGAAACAACAATGATCGCCCCAAGAGTAATCACCCAGCCAATCCACTGCTCCTGGATGTACTTTTGGACGGTTTGTGTAGTGACCTTCACGGTTAAAAGTTATATTGAAGTGTCAGTATAATACCCACGGAATTTAATTCTAATACTTCGCCCCCATTATCTACTTTTCCATCATCGTCATTATCTATTTTATCCTTTTTAAAACTCGGGATATAATTCAACCGTACCTGGCTTATGATTGATGCGGAAAGATTGTTTCGAATCCGATAATCTGCCCCGGCTCTTATCCCTAACAACTGGGACTTAACCCTGCTATGACTATTCAAAAGGGAGATCGAACCTTTGGCTAACATTTTATTATCCAGCATACGATAATTTGCAGATACTGAAAAGTTGGTCCATGTATAGGGTGTTTTAATGAGTTTATTTCCATCCATTGAGGGAATTTCCAGTTTAGTTCGACTGAATTGTGTAATCGTTTTTAATTGGTTCGGAAATGAAGAGGAAAGATTTATTGAAATCGTTTTTGAATCTGTTTTGGGAAATAGATATCCAACACTTCGTTTTTTAATTATGTTATCCACATTTGTCACACTGCCGATATTCAAGGTGAGATTCTGTTTGACCTCCCCACTAGTAAAGGGCATCGTTACAGCTATCATATTGGTTGCTGCTTTGGAGTCCTCCCGCAGATCCACTGTTTGGCTCCCTACCGAATCCAGTTGTGTTTTTTCATTATTTTTCCCAATGGATTGGTAATTCACGAGAAAAGTAGGCATTCCGGGTCCGGGAAGGAACGTGAAATTCAAAAACACAGTATTGGTATTCAACTGATTTATTGTCGTTCTCAAGATTTTATTATCCAAATGCTTAAATCCAAAATTCAGAAATAATTTGTGATCCATCAAAGAAACTCGGTCTGAAATAGTGAATTGACGGGCATTATTCCTAAGAAATGGATTGCCTAATGAAACGTATTCAGGGCCCACCTGGCGATATTCAACCAGTAAACTGTTCCGCGCATAGTGGCCGCGAAGGCGGATACTGAATGCGGAAGATGGCATATTAATGATAGATAAAATAGGGTGTTTGCTAAAGTTAATCCTGTCAATTGGCAAGAGGGGGGACATGTTGGTGTTTATGATAAAAATATCCTGAAATTTGATTGGGTCAAATGGCAATTCACTCGTCTTGATTTTTGTTGTCCCCGATATCTCTTTCCCATCCTTATCATACCGGAGGCCAATGTATCCATCCAAGGAATCATCCAGGGCTGTATCCAAAGCAGCTATTGACATGGCTCCATCCCAGGTATCGCGGTTGAACAAGCTCATATTCCAATCAAAATCCAGGGTCAATTTCTTATCGTCAAAGGTAGTGCCTAGATTAAACCCAAAAACAAAATTGTCTAGGGGCTTTTGTCCGACCCAGTGCGACCGGGGTGCTTCCAGCGAATGACCCGCTGCAGTAAGAGCAGTTCGGAATGATTCAATATTATACGTCCCCGGTGTTACGCCAACTACTAAAGAATCTGTGGAAAATTCAGCTTTATCTAAAACCCTGTTTACAGAACTGGTATCATCGCGCACTTTCATAAAATGGACCCCGAATTTGAGTTTTGAAAACATATCCAATGATATTCTTACTCCGGATACTTTTCTTTTAAAGCCGAATCCGGTTCTGTCTAAATAATAGGTTTGTGAACCATCTTCATTGGTTTTTGTCAAACCGGTTAAAATATGGTACCCCCCATTAATATTATCCTGTTGATGGACCTCCCGATTCAATTCACCTTGAATAAATTGTAGTCGAACCCATTTTAAATTGGCATCAATCCCGAATCCGCGCACGCGTTTCCCGTCTATCATGAAGGGGCTGAATCGAGGATAAAAATCGCCAACGTCTAAATTAAGAAAGTTACCGAATGTAAACTGTGTTCCGAACCTGTTTTGCGGTTGAAGGTATTGAGATTCCCTCGTGGTTAATCGGAGGTCAGTATTAAGTTTTGCCCATTGCACATCTAATGAAATATCCCCTACAATTTCAGCAATATCAAGAGGGATTCCACCTACTTCCTCTATGGAAAGTCGACTGCCAATTCTGCCATCATACTTAAATATATCTGATATTTCTTTTCGTTCCGTTCCAACAGTAAATGTCCATTTTACAGGTGCAATTTCCTGTTGATCAATGTCTTTCATTTTTATTTCAACGGTATGAATCCCTATTTTTAATGCTCCCGGATCGAAACTAAGGATTCCTCCTTCAAACATCATTTTTGCAGAAACATCAATACCATTTAAGAATAATCGTACTGTTGAAACATCAACTTTATTGGCATTGAAAAATGATGCTGCAATGAGAATGGAATTTTGATCCAATACTTCATTCGGCTCAGGTGAAAGTATCAATACATCCGCTGAAGGAAGTTCACCAAATACTCCAATTTGCGGTTGATCTTCCGGCGGTACCGTTTTCAGAAAATGGGGCAGATTGAAAGGGTCTTCTGCCGGGAATGAAGCAATTCTGCCATCCCTGAATTTAAAAGCAATTACATACTCTAAGCCGTTTTCCGTCAGTCCAAACCCGGGGATCGTTGCTTCCCAGTTAAATCCTGACTGCCGGAAAGTAATTTCCAGGTAGGATCCACCGCCCGGCAACCGGTAATACAATGTTGCATCAACGGGACTGGTGGTTTCCAGCGTAGCGGCAAAGAGGGTCAAATCCTGACCGATAATCGCGTTGGGAGGCGGTATATGGTGGAGCAGCTTTGTTTGGGCAAACCCAAAATGGCTGGGTAAAAGAAAAGGAATTATAAAAACCCCTAATCGAAATAATGCCCATCGATTTTTCACCAGTCGTTTTATTTATACTCGATAATTAAAGTCTTCTTCTTGCCGGAAGCATCCTTGAATTCGATCTTAAGTTGATGCTCACCTGTCTGCCCGCCGGTGGGATCCTCCGGGATTGTTTTCGGATCAGTTTTAAAGGATTGAACGGAGCCGCTCGTTGACGAAAAGCCTGTAAGACCACTGGTGATGTCCAGGGCATCACCTGATAATTGGTTTAATAACAACACCGTACCTTCCAGTCCTATAACAGTATCACCTGCTTTTTTATCCGAAATGAGCCAGAAATCTGTTCCTTTTACCGAGGCAACGGATACAGATGTCCGGATAATAAAATCACCTTTCTTTTGCTTCCCGACCTGGGCTCTGATTGTCCCACTTTCCATTTTTATTTCCTTTGCGATAGCCCTGGCTCCTCGCTTTCCGGAAATGGTTAGTGCAGAATTTTCTTTGATTTTTAAAGCGGATTTATCATCGATAAATATGAGTGCGGCAAATCCATCATTATCTGTTTTTAGGATATCGCCACTTTCAAAAATGTGCCCTTTTTTTAAGATCTTGGATACTCCATTCCCCCGGGTATAGTGAACTGAGCCAATGACCTTGGTAGCGATGGCAATCCGATCTCCTCCCAGAACTATCGCGAAGAATAGAAATCCTGAAAAAATCATTTTGGTCGAAGTCATATTAGTTCTCAACCTCGATGGAATTAACGGTTATTTCTTTATTGGCAAACCTTTGAAATATTTGCTGAAGCGTTTTTTGATCAACGACTGTTTTATTTAGTGAAATATTTCCTGTGGGTTTAAATCCCTCCAAAGGACTATCAGGTCCGAAAAGAGCGTTGAACTGATCCTCGCCAATGGCCTGCCTTAATTGTTGAATGACGGTGCTTTCTGCTATCGGACTTGCAGTCTGTGATGGATCAGCAACCTTAAATGCATAGATCGGGGAAACCTGGTCTTCCAATCCCCCGGTAGTGGGAATCCGTGTTTTTACCTGCCAAACATAAATTTTTCCATAATCCAAGGAACGGGTACCGGAGATTGGATATTGATATGTACTTACATCATCCAACTGCAACCATAATTCCGATTGATTGAAGGGCAGTGTTCTTTCATCGCGCATGGCTTCTTCCGTTGATGAATGATATCCTACCTTGAATTCCGCCACCCGAATGTATGTTTCACAATTTCGACAATACCCTTTATTCCAATTGAAAATAGGGTAGGTTGTATATACCAAATTGAATGAAGTATCGGCCAATTCTCCCCCCGGGGATTCCAGGTTGATCCCTGATGGAGATTCAACAATGATCGTTTTTGAATCCTGGTCTGACAATGATAAATCTAATTCCGATGAACCGGAAAATAATTTTAATTCAAATTGGTATTCTCCATCTGCCAACTGGCCGGTAGTCATCACCGCACTGATTAGTGATTCAAATTCAGAAGGGTTGAGTGATTCTTTCATTTGAATATAAACAGGGATGACATTAGGTGGATTCCCCTCATCCAAAATTGAGGTGGTTCCACTGGTAAAGTTTCGATTATCCAATGATATATCGGCTTTCATCTGAAAAGAAGATGTTTCTAATTCAACTAATGTTGTTCTAGAATCAATCCCCAATGATGGAGATAGAAGTGAGGCTCTGAACCATACTCTGGCATAGATGGGATAGGCGTCTGAATAAATTCGATACCGGAAAAAAGGCACATCCGATTCACCGGTTTGAACGTCAATATTACTCATATAATATGTGGCATATTCATAAAACTGTCCGTCCAGTTTTGCCTGGGCGGAAATGGTTGCCCCATAAAGGACATAGGAAATAATGAGTGTACGAAAGATGTTTTTAACCATGACAGATACCGATTCAAAAATCTAGGATCAATTTACCGAAACGCGGGAAGAATCTTCAAGGAGTTTTGAAAACTTTGTGTTCCATATCACAGGAATCAAAAGGGTCAAAAAAATGAAAAAGCCCTGTTTAAACAGGGCTTTTTAAGAGTTCCCGGCAACGACCTACTCTCCCACGCTAGTTACCCACGCAGTACCATCGGCGCTGTAGGGCTTAACTTCCGAGTTCGAGATGGAATCGGGTGTAACTCCTACGCTATAGTCACCGGAGAAATTTCAGGGAATTGATGCGGATCTTCATTCGATCAAGAAAGATTGATAAAGCCATTCGGCCGATTAGTACCACTCAGCTGAATGCATTACTGCACTTACACTTGTGGCCTATCAACGTCGTAGTCTACAACGAGCCTTATTATCAAGATGATAGGGAGAACTAATCTTAGGACAGGTTTCGCACTTATATGCTTTCAGCGCTTATCCTTTCCGAACATAGCTACCCAGCGATGCTTCTGATGAAACAACTGGTGCACCAGAGGTTCGTCCACTTCGGTCCTCTCGTACTAGAAGCAGATTCCTTCAATTCTCCTGCGCCCACGGCGGATAGAGACCGAACTGTCTCACGACGTTCTAAACCCAGCTCACGTACCACTTTAATGGGCGAACAGCCCAACCCTTGGGACCTTCTCCAGCCCCAGGATGTGATGAGCCGACATCGAGGTGCCAAACCTCCCCGTCGATATGAACTCTTGGGGGAGATAAGCCTGTTATCCCCGGAGTACCTTTTATCCATTGAGTGATGGCCCTTCCATACGGAAACCACCAGATCACTAAGCCCTACTTTCGTACCTGCTCGGTCCGTCGACCTCACAGTCAAGCTCCCTTATGCCTTTGCGCTCTACGCACGATTACCGACCGTGCTGAGGGAACCTTTGGGTTCCTCCGTTACCTTTTAGGAGGAGACCGCCCCAGTCAAACTACCCACCTAACACTGTCTCTCACCCGGATTCACGGGATGGGATTAGAACACTAACAATACAAGGGTGGTATTTCAAGGATGGCTCCACGAAGACTAGCGCCTCCGCTTCAAAGCCTCCCACCTATCCTGCACATGCAGAATCAGAATCCAATGCTAAGTTGTAGTAAAGGTTCACGGGGTCTTTTCGTCCGGCCGCGGGTAGCCGGCATCTTCACCGACACTTCAATTTCGCTGAGCTCCAAGTAGAGACAGTGCCCAAATCGTTACACCATTCGTGCAGGTCGGAACTTACCCGACAAGGAATTTCGCTACCTTAGGACCGTTATAGTTACGGCCGCCGTTTACTGGGGCTTCATTTCAAAGCTTCTCCCAACACAAGTGTCGGGATAACCTCTCCATTTAACCTTCCAGCACCGGGCAGGTGTCAGTCCCTATATTTCGTCTTACGACTTAGCAGAGACCTGTGTTTTTAGTAAACAGTCGCTTGGGCCTGGTCACTGCGGCCACTTAAAAAGCAGGACGCGAAGTCCTTTTCCTTTAGTGGCACCCCTTCTCCCGAAGTTACGGGGCTAATTTGCCGAGTTCCTTTACTTGGATTCTCTCAAGCGCCTTAGGATTCTCTCCTCGCGTACGTGTGTCCGTTTACGGTACGGGCAGTCTAATATCTAACATAGAGGATTTTCTTGGCAGCATGATTAGGGAGAGTTTGTGGGCTAGGCCCTCCTATTTGAGTCTCAGGATTGTGCCGGCGGATTTACCTACCAGAACTCCCTACACTCTTAAACCCGGACAATCAAAACCGGGATCTCCTTTCACTTCTGCGTCCCCCCATAG
>JAYEFG010000136.1:0-25165 GCA_034658595.1 Fidelibacterota bacterium
CGTAATTATCTTCTTTAATCAAACGGCGGAATTTGGCCGAACCGGTCACATTGGTTCTTTCACCTATATTTACAAAATTACTATCAGGACGGATGGTGACTGGTTCAAGTCCGCTCAATTTAGTTAACGGTTGAATGTCTGGAATTTTTCGAGGCTGTACACCTGCAACTGCGTCAGCAATGGCTTTGATATGTGGCGGTGTGGTGCCGCAGCATCCGCCCACAAGATTCACCAAGCCGCTTTCAGCAAATTCCTTAATAATCGAGGCCATAGATTCCGGCGACTCATCATATTCACCAAATTCATTGGGCAGTCCCGCATTAGGATACACAAAAGAATAAATATCCGCAGCTGTAGAAAGTTCATCCAGCCAAGGACGAATCTGTTCTGCTCCCAAAGCACAGTTAAGTCCGATTGCAGTTAAATCTGCATGGCGAGTGGAATGCCAAAATGCTTCCACCGTTTGCCCGGATAATGTTCTGCCGCTGGCATCGGTAATCGTTCCTGAAACCAGGAGTGGAATATCAACACCCCGTTCTTCCATCAGCGTTCTAACAGCGAAAAGTGCTGCTTTACAATTCAACGTATCAAAAACTGTTTCAATTAGAAATAAATCAACGCCCCCATCCAAAAGACCTTTCGCTTGATCATAATACGCAATTTTTAACTCGTCAAAGGTGATATTTCGAAATCCCGGGTCATTCACATCAGGGCTCATAGAAGCGGTGCGGTTGGTTGGACCCAATGCGCCCGCCACAAAACGCGGTTTATCTGTAAAGCCTTTGGCCACCGATTTGGCAATTTTAGCCGCCTCAAGATTTATTTCGTATGCCAATTCTTCCATGGCGTAATCAAGTTGAGAAATAGCATTGGCATTAAACGTGTTGGTTTCAACAATATCCGCCCCTGCATCAAAATAAGCCTTATGGATCTCACCAACTATATCAGGACGAGTAAGGCAAAGTAAATCGTTATTGCCTTTTAGATCCTTTGGATGATCCTTGAAACAATCTCCACGAAAATCCGTTTCCGTCAAATTGTAGGACTGGACCATGGTTCCCATGGCACCATCCAGAATCAAAATCCGATCATTGAATATTTCTTTTATCTTTTTCATAATAAAAAAGCCCCAGTGCTAAAGTGGGGCTGTTCGCCTTTTTAGCACCATTTTTACATGTCGTGGCAATAGGGCACAAATCACGACACCTGAAAATTAACAGAAAAACCGGATTGAAGCCAAACTTAAAGTCATTCCTTATATTTCTTGGTCAGTACAAAGGTCATATGTAGTTTCTCCATTGGATGCAGATGAATTGAAAGTAGGGATCCAAAAAGTTTTTCCGGTCTGATTTTAGACCTCAATGAATTAGTTACAAAAATTTTTCATCCTTCAGAAGATTAAATTCACTCTTTCTGTAGAATTCTACCTCGGCTGAAGGGCCGACAGTTTCCTTCCTTTCGTCTTCAATCCAAAATAACAGACACCCTTAGTTGATAAATCTTTGGAGTTAGAAAATGAAAAAAGAGATTTTTATCAGCGAAAGCATGGGGGAATCTCGTATTGCTATCGTCGAAGAAGGATCGCTCGTTGAAGTTTATGTCGAGAAGCAGGACCGCCATCGCATGGTGGGGAATATTTATAAAGGACAGGTTGAAAATGTCCTCCCCGGTATGCAGGCTGCCTTTGTTGATATAGGTTATGATATCAATGCATTCCTCCCTTTCTCTGAAATAGAAAATTCCGCCTATCTGGTGGACGTGGATGAAGAAGACCGTCGCCCATCCAATGATCGAAATAAAAAAAACGGTCAGCAAAGAAACCGACGAAGATTTCAGGATAATATCAATGTTGAATTGAAATCCGGTCAGGATATTTTTGTCCAGGTTATCAAGGAAGCATTCGCCGGTAAAGGGCCCCGTGTTACCACTGAAATCGCCCTCCCGGGACGACTCCTTGTATTGGTTCCCAATGCCAACTATATTGGTATTTCTAAAAAAATATGGGATAAATACGAACGCCGTCGGTTAAAAAAGATTGTTTCCTCATTGAAAGAAAAAGGTATGGGGGTCATTGTCCGTACTGTAGCCGAGGGTAAAAGTGAGGAACTGGTCAAAAATGATTTTTCCATACTTGTGGAAAACTGGAAAAAATTGCAGAACAAAAGTGATCGATCAAAAGGGCCTGCTTTAGTTTATGAGGATTTAGAGACTGCTTCCAGTGTTATCCGTGATCTATTTACACCCGATATCAGTAAAATTGCAATTGATTCTAAAAAACTGTATCGCAAGCTTCAGAGCTATTTGGAAGATGTATCGCCCAATATGGCTAACCGATTGGAACATTATAAACTTAAACAACCTCTGTTTGAAAGTATGGGAATCGAAACAGAACTGGATAAACTGCTGAGACCCAAGGTTTGGCTTAAGAGCGGTGCTTACCTCATTATCGAAAAAACGGAAGCTATGGTTGTGGTTGATGTGAACAGCGGACGGTTTATCGGCAAAAAAAATCATGAAGAAAATTCACTTAAAATTAACATGGAAGCCTGTAGGGAAGTTGCCCGGCAGCTCCGCCTAAGAGACTTATCCGGATTGGTGGTGATCGATTTTATTGACATGCGGGAAGAAGCGAACCGCCGGAAAATTTATTACGAGCTCCGCAAAGAATTAAAGAAAGACCGGGCCAAGGTGGCTGTTTCCCCCATTTCCGATTTTGGCCTATTGGAAATGACCCGGCAGCGAATTCGTTTAAGTTTATTGGATTCCATGAGTGAAGAATGTCCCACCTGCCACGGTGCAGGACGCATTATGTCCCGAGAAACACTCGTTACTCGGATTGACCATTGGCTACGGAGGTATAAGTCCAAACACCGCAGTTTGAAGTTGAAATTGGAACTTCATCCCGAGATCGCTCAATTTATGAAAGACAATAAAAAAACACTCCGGGGATTGATGTGGCAAAACTTTACCTACATAATTATCGAAGGGAATCGGGAAATAGCTCGTGATGAATTTCGATTCTTAAATAACAAAAACGGATATAAAGAAATTGAGCACGTAGGTGTTGAACACAAGAATGAATCAGCTTAAATTGCGCGGCTTTTTTTGGAGTAAGAATGTTTGCAATCGTTAATATAGCAGGAAAACAATACCGCGTCGCTGAAGGCGACCAAATCAAAGTAGCCAGCTTGGATACCGAATCCGGGAAAAAGGTGCAGTTTGACCAAGTCCTTTTAACAGTCGACGGTAAAAAAGTCAAGGTTGGTGAACCAACAGTAAAAGGTGTATCTGTATCTGCTACTGTCTTGAATCACGGCCGTGACCGTAAAGTCATTATTTTTAAGAAAAAACGCCGTAAAGGTTACCGCAGAAAAAACGGGCATCGCCAAGATTATTCATTAGTACAAATTGATACAATTTCTGCCTCCGTTCCAAAGAAAAAGTCAGCACCTAAAAAAACAGCCCCTAAAGCTGAAAAAAAGGAATATTAATTATGGCACATAAAAAAGGCGTAGGTAGTTCCAAAAACGGTCGTGATTCAAATGCAAAACGCCTTGGCGTTAAAGTGTCTGATGGACAGGCGATCCTTGCTGGTGGAATTATTCTCAAACAGCGCGGTACAAAATTTCACCCCGGTGTCAATGTACGCCGTGGCGGTGATGACACTTTATTTGCAATTGCTGATGGCATGGTTAAATTCAACCGTAAAGGTCGGAACCGCAAGGTCGTCAGCGTTTTAAATAACGGATAAATCAAACTTCATCTCATTCTCGTTAAAACCCCGTTCACCACTGTGGAGCGGGGTTTTTTCATCTATGGATCAATGAACGGACCTAATTTCAAAATGTATTATCACTTTAAAAAAAAGGATTAAAATATGTCTCGACCAAAAATTGCATTAATCGGCGGCGGCCAAATAGGCGGCAACCTTGCTCTGTTAGCAACACAAAAAGAATTGGGTGATATTGTTATTTTTGATATACCAAAAGCTGAAGGAATGGTTAAGGGTAAAGCCCTGGACCTCATGCAGCTCCGTCCCCATGATGGCTATGATGCTGATATCACCGGTACATCAGACTGGAATGATGTTAAAGATTCGGATGTATTCATTATTACTGCCGGAATTCCCAGGAAACCCGGCATGGATCGCGAAGACCTTTTGGGAATAAACTTGGGCATCATGAAAGATGTCGCCTCAAATATAAAAGAACAAGCTCCAAATGCATTTGTTATTGTTATTTCCAACCCATTAGATGCAATGGTGTATGCATTCTATAAAGTGTCTGGCTTTCCTAAAAATCAAGTTGTCGGTATGGCTGGGGCCTTAGACAGTGCCCGCTTCCGCACCTTTATTGCTATGGAAACAGAATGTTCCGTCCAAGATGTCACCTGTATGGTGCTTGGCGGACATGGTGATACGATGGTTCCCGTTACACGATTGGCAACAGTCGGTGGTGTCCCGGTGGAAGAATTGATCCCGGCTGACCGATTAGAAGAAATTGTGAATCGTACCCGTTTTGCAGGAGGTGAAATCGTTAAATTATTTGGCAACGGCTCTGCTTTTTATGCGCCGGCTCAGTCCGCAATAGAAATGGCAGAATCCTACCTTCGGGATAAAAAGCGGGTCATCCCCTGCACCTCCCTCTGTGAAGGTGAGTTTGGCGTTGATGGTTACTTCATCGGTGTACCTTCCGTGATTGGCGCCGGTGGCGTGGAACACATTCTTGAGTTTGAACTCAAAGAGAATGAAAAAGCCGCTTTAAACGATACCCTTGTAGCTGTTAAAAAGACGGTAGCAGAAACCGGTCTCTAATCTGATTTTGATACACCCCTTTCATCTTCTTCTTAAAGGTTGATGAATAGGGGCAGTATTAAAAATCTTTTTGGGTCAAAACATTTCCAAGGCTCACCTCTCCTATTTGGAAAACTATATATTATTTACATAGTTTTTATTCCTATTTTTTAGTCTAAATAAAATTTAAAATCCAGTGACAACCTTTTTTAAAAAAGCTGTGTCATACCCCGTGTGACGACTGAAAATCTTGAACAACAATATCAGACAATTAATACAACTAGCACAGGCGGGAGATTCCGAAGCGTTTCACCAACTTGTTGTATTACACGACGAAAAAATTATGACATTGGCTTACCAACTGACTCAAAATAAATACGATGCCGAAGACCTCTACCAAGAGGTTTTTATTAAGGCTTACAAAAGTATTTCGAAGTTCCGCTTTCAAAGTGCGTTTTATACATGGCTCTACAGGATCACGGTCAATACCTTTTATAATATAAAGCGGACTCAAAATAAAATGCCAATCCAAGAAGCATTAGATGACGGCTCAGATCCAATTATGAATATAACGGAAGCACCGGATGATTCCACCGATCGCGACGAAGTTATGAAAGCGGTAAAAGCCGCTGCCGATCAACTGCCTGACAAACAACGAACTGCTTTTTTACTCAAACATATGCAAAATTTAAAGATCCGTGAAATATCCGGAATAATGGGCATTGGTGAAGGAACCGTAAAAAAATACCTTTTCCGTGCCATGGAAAAACTCAGAAATGAACTCAAGGAGTATCATTATGCCTGATATTTCTAATAAACTCAAAGAACAGGCCACCCTATATACCATGGAGACCTTGAGTGCCGAGGAGCGCCAAACGTTCGAAACTAAACTTAATTCAGATGAAAGTCTCAAGAAATATGTACGGGAGCTAAAAGACACTTTATCCCTCACCTCCGATTCATTAACCGTTAATATTTCAGATGAAGAATTGCAGGGACAGCGCAATCTTTTAAGAGCGCGTGTAAGTCAACTTGAATCAATTAAATCACCTTCTCCATTTTTGGATAAGGTTAGAAATATATTTGAAACAGTTCTTTCCCCCCGTCAGCCTGCTTGGGCCGTGGCCTCTTACGTCGTGGTTGCTTTTGTTATAGGCCGTTTTTTATCCGTCGATCCTATTGAGGATATTCAACCCAATAATGG
Source organism: Fidelibacterota bacterium (assembly GCA_034658595.1). GTDB lineage: Bacteria > Fidelibacterota > Marinisomatia > Marinisomatales > TCS55 > TCS55. Next base: position 5,997 of record JAYEFG010000136.1, read on the forward strand.
TTTTTCATCCGCCGCCATCATGGGGCTGATCCAGGAAGGCGCCCTTTCGGACGTGCAATTTGAAAAATCCGAAGATGATAACATTCGCTTGGCGGTCAAAACAAAAAAGCATGTGGATGTTTCCGGCGGTACCAATGATGAAACGATTCAACAGATTCTTTACTATTTATTGCTCAAGGACACCAACCCCGGGAAACGGCTGAAAGCGGTGAACTTGCTGGAAAACGTCCCATCCCATGATATTAAGAAACTTGTTTTGGTTTCTTCAGTTCTGTCTGAAACCAATGTGGGTGTTCGACTTAAGGCACTGGAATTGTTAGCTAAATACGAAACGGATAAAACAATCAGGGATGCCTGTTTAAAAATTTTATTAGAAGATGAAAATGAAGCTGTCCGCATGGGCGCTCTTTCCATCTTGGCCAATAGCCCATCAGCCGATATTGTACCGGCCCTCCGTGTGGTTAGCCTCATGGATCAAAATGAATATATCCGTGCACGGGCGGCAGAAGTCATGAATGACATCAGTTATTTAGCCGAAGATGAAGCATTCGAGGTAAAACAATGAAAATTTTAATTCCCATTCTTTTAACGATATTTGTTCAAGCCCAAGGTTTGTATGAATCATTTGAATCTTTCGATAAAGATTCAAAAAACAGGTATGTTGCCACAACGACATATGAATTTGACGTAAGCAAGGCCGAAGGAAATAACCGCGTTTTGGAATTCAAACACGTGACCGGTGACATCACTGTAGAAGGCAAACCAATAACTACCGTGACCATTGTTGAGAAAATGAAAATCAAATCTAAATCTCGCTCTGCCGCTGAAGATATTTTCAAATCAGAAAAAGCAGAAGTCTCAAAATCCGGCGAAGGCCATATTAAATTTAGACGGGAAAAACGGCGGCACAGAATAAAAGTCTCCTATGATTATGATGTAGTCGTTCCCCAAAATTATAATCTAAGCATGAAGACATCCGGCGGTGATGTGGAAGTGAGTTACATCACTGGAGAAGTATACTTAAAGACCAGTGGCGGCGATGTAGATGTTTCCTCTCTTACCGGCCGTTTAACGGCTAAAACTTCCGGTGGCGACATTACCCTTGACAAAGTAAAAGGTGTGGCCAATGTGCGCACATCCGGTGGTGATATTAATGTTAAAGATTCTGACGGAAAATTAGAAGGAACTACTTCCGGCGGCGATGTGGATGTAACCTATTGCAAAGCAGAAGTCGATATGCACACCAGCGGGGGAAATATCGATTTTAAAGATATCGTTGGATCAAATATCTACGGGAGAACATCCGGAGGAAGTATCGATGTGAATGGCATCGAAGGCGATGTAGATGTGCACACTTCAGGTGGGAATATTGATGCCTTGGATATTAAGGGGGACTTCGAAGGAAGTACATCCGGTGGCAATGTTGAATTTGACCGGGTGAAAGGGCATGTGGATGTGAATACATCCGGGGGAAATATTATTGGGAAACATGTGGTTGGAAGAATTATCGGGAAAACCAGCGGCGGCCGAATTGAAATTGAAAAAATCTGGAACCGATCTTTCGATGATCATGAAATCTATTTAAAAACCAGCGGTGGAAAAATTGAACTGCAACTGCCTTCTGATTTTCCTGCAACGATTGATGCAACTGTTGTGAATCGGAGATCCACCGGCGCCATCGACTCAGAATTTCCGCTTCAAATTACGCTAGATGACAATGATGTACTGGCCAATGGCATCATCAATGGGGGGAAGTTTTCAGTCAAACTGAAAACCAGTCACGATTCAATTTCAATTGAAAAGGATTAAGTCATGAAATTTTTATTATCAATACTTATTATTTTGAATTTGGGTTTTGCCCAAAACACGGATGACGTTGAAGAAATTGTAGAAGATGTTATTGAAGCTGTTGCAGACGGTGTTGAAGCTGCGGTAGAAGGAATTGCAGATGGCGTTGATGCAGCTGTTGATGCTATTGAAGATCTCACCGATGATGTTGAACCTTTAGAAGCGATGGCTCCCTTGGAACCGATCAATAAGGAAACCGATCAGCAAGAAAAAGAAGTTGAACAGGTTGAAGAAGAATACCAGAAAAAGGATGATCTATCTTCTGACGAATTCACTTTTCGTGAAGATGTAACGATTGACTCGGGCCAAGTATCCGAAACGAATATGCGTATTGTAGGCGGTGATTTAATTGTTTACGGTACCGTCAACGGTATTGCTACACTTTTGGGTGGTGATGCTTACCTAAAAGGCGGCGGTGTATTAAATGGACAAATTATAACCATCGGTGGCAATGTTTACCGTGAACCGAATAGTACCGTAAATGGAAAAATTATTGAGAATAATCTAAAAGAAGGATTAATTTACCGCGAAACTGATAAGGAAGATGCCATCCAGGGCACAACAGAATTCGGTTTGGAACGTAAATCAGATCGATCTCGTCAAAGCTGGATACATCCCAACCGCCCTGGTGTTCAGTATAACCGAAATGAAGGATTTGTACTGACCCCATTTAATGAACATTGGAATCGTCGTGCAAAATCAAACTTTAGACTCAATTGGTCCGCCGGTGTCCGTTGGAGAAAAGGGTTCAAACCAGATTATACCGGTCGAGCTACATTTGAAAAAAGCTTTTTCGAAAACCAGAATCTTTTACTCTATGCCAGTCTATTTAAAGAAGCCCGGACCGATGATGGATACCGCCTGCCCCAAGATGAAAATGGATGGGCCAGTTTTATGGCTCGTCAGGATTTTTATGATCGTTGGGACGAACAAGGATGGGAAACGGGTATGGGGTTAAACATTTTTAAAAATATCCGCATCAAGGCAAGGTTTGTTTCAGCGGAACAGGATTCACTCCCGGTTTGGAACATGTATAGTGTTTTTGAAAAAAAACGAAACCTTCGCCCGAACTTATCCTTGGACAATAAATCAGTGAATTATAATGAAATGTCCCTTATGGCCAGAACGCCAAACTATTCACCATTAAGAACAGGATTGGCAGTCTTTCTACAATCAGAATACATTCAGTCAGAAGGAGATTCTGCCACTGTATTTAGTATGGATTATGGAAAAGCAACCCAACGAAACTTAGCATTATTGGTTTTTAATTGGGAATTTTCTGAAGGATTGGTTTTTCGCTCAAGACTTATGATAGGGTCTGGCGATGAGTCAATGCCCTCTCATCGATTATTTAGTGTGGGCGGTTTAGGTTCTGTGGCTGCACAAGATTATAAAGTTCAGCAAGGAAACCAAATGGCCCAGTTAAACCTGGCCCTCTTCTTGACACCAAGATTTACAGATGGCGATTGGCTCATATCGTTCTTCGCCGACGGCGGTCGAGCCTGGCAAGGTAAATCATGGGATACAGGCTGGATATCAGACAATCCGAAATTGGGAATTTCATCGGCAGGAATCGGTATCGGCCATGGCGACTACGATGATGATCACGATTGGATGATCAATATCGCCAAACCATTGGATCACGATGGTCCCTATGAAACAACCATTCGCTTCAACTACTCATTTTAAAATGAAAAAAATAATTACATTAATTACAATCATCTCCTTGGGAATTTTGTTTGGACAAGGACCTTCAAGCGTTTTATTCCAACAAGATAAAGGACAGGATAAAAAAGGAAGATGGGTCCGAGATCATTATCAATATAAAGTTGGTAATGTGGATGAATTAGAGGTCAAAATCGATTTTGGGATAGGTGAATTATCTTTGGATGCAAATATGAAACCCATGGTCATTAATGGTGAGATTTTTTATTACCTCTCCAAAGTGGATCCTGAAATAGAGTATACGGAACGAATCGGACGAGGGATTCTTTCCATTAAGACGGATCATGATAAAAAATATAATTTCGATTTTGGTGAAGAAAAACGATTCGGTAGCGGGTTGAATGAATACGAAAATGAACTGGAATTTTCAGTTCCTAAAGATATTCCCATTGAATTTGATATGGATTTTGGAATTGGTGAAGCTAATGTTGATTTCACCAGGCTATCCCTTTCACGTGTCATCATTGACTGCGGTTTAGGCTCTATGAATGTTACCATGAATACACCAAACCCTATAACCTGCGAATTTTTAAGAATTGACACTGGATTGGGCGAGTTTAACGGAGAAGGCTTGGGCAACCTCAACGCTCGTGAAGTTGACATCGAAGTAGGCATGGGTTCCGCTAATATTGATTTCCGTGGAGAAATTAAACATGATACCGAGATCGATATTGAAGTCGGTCTGGGCTCCCTTGACCTTGTGCTGCCGGAAAATGTAAATGTAAAAGCAAAGGTTCATCACAACTTTTTATCTTCAGTCGATTTGGATGATTTCATTAAAAAAGGAAATCATTATTTGACCGAGGATTGGAATTCTGATTGGCCAACTGTTTACCTCGATATCAGCATTGGATTGGGATCAATTGATGTTAATAGTCGATAAATACTGACCCGTTTTTTATTTCGACTGTAAAAGTCTTTACTTTTAACTCAGAGTTAGCTACAGCGCAGGCTGTCTCAACATCAAATTCCCATAAATGATTTTTACATTGAATTGACTTCTCTGAGATATTTCCATCCGCCAAAGATGCGCCCCGGTGCGGACAGCGATTATCCCAGGCATGAATCTTCCCCTCTAAATTGAATAATGCAATAGGGGTATCATCCACCATGATGAGTTTACTTCCACCCATTGGAATGTCAATGAGGTCGGCGACTTTAATCATCATAAAAAGTGTTCAAGTGTTAGGGTGTTAATGCGTCTATAAAAACACTTAAACACATGAGTACTTTAACACTTGAATACTTAAACACTCTAACATTATTCCACCATCTTCAAGACTTGTGCTACGAGTTTCTCAATTCCCTCTGCTGCTTCCTTGATGGATTTTGCATCCATATAAGCCGGAGTGGTGACGATTTTCTTTTCTGCATCCACGACCATTTCAGTGACAGGACATGACACATGGGTGCTTCCCATTGCATTTATATCGCTGGCAGTGGTATCATCAGAACCGATGGTCATTTCCGCCGACTCATCCTGTTCACCCAGGATTTTGGCCATCATGGCCGGAGCGATACAAATGGCGCCGATGGGTTTTTGCAATAAATGGACTTCAGTCACCAACCGATATACATCAGGATTGATAGAACATTCGGAGCCAGCCATGGCATAGTCACATAAATTCTTCGCCACACCAAATCCTCCGGGCATAATGAGTGCATCTATATCATTTCCTGTGACCTCGGCCATATCTTTGATATTCCCCCGGGCAATCCTGGATGATTCCACCAACACGTTGCGAAACTCATCCATCTCCTGACCGGTGTAATGGTTCACCACATGCATTTGATCAATATTGGGTGCCATAAGAACCATTTCAACACCGGCTCTATCTAAAGCTAACATAGTGATCACAGATTCATGAATTTCTGCCCCATCATTTACACCACATCCTGATAATAATACGCCTACTTTTGTCATTTCAAATTCCTTTATTAAAATACGTGGAAACGCAGTCCCGATTTGTCGGGACGTTTTTACATTGAGTTTTGTTTAATATTTCTGTTTAACCCTGAAAACTTGGTTCGTTTTACTGCTGATCCTTTGAACAATTTACGAAATTCATTCGCATCCAAGGACGCCCAATTATCATTGGTCCATGATAATATTTCTTTCCGGGGTTGAAATGCCAGTTCCTCCGTAACTTTACCAAACTTTTGATTCCATGGACAGACTTCCTGGCAAATATCACATCCATAAATCCACCCATCTAAATTATCCTCTCCTCCAGAAAATTTACCCCTATGTTCAATTGTGCGATAGGAAATACATTTACCCGAATCAATTCTATATTCATCCAATGCTCGCGTAGGACAGGCATCAATACATGCAGTACAGGTACCGCAAAGGTCTTCATCAAATGGAGGATCGTAATCCAATATCATATCCACGATCAATTCCCCAAGGAATAGCCAACTGCCGAAATCTCGAGTGATCAAATTAGTGTGCTTCCCCTGCCATCCAATCCCAGCTTTTTGGGCCCAAACCTTTTCCATCACCGGTGAAGTATCTACACAGGCGATCCCCTTTATATCTGGAAATTCCTCCTTTATCCATCCCAATAATTGATACAGCCTTTTTTTCAATACATCGTGATAATCATCTCCCCAGGCATAATTGCTGATTTTGTGGTTTGCCTTTAGATCTGACTGGTTATGACCGGAATAATAATTCATTCCAACGGAAATAACGGACTTGGCTTCCGGGAAATAAGTATGGATATCCCCTCGTTCTTCTTTCCTTTTAGCCACCCATTCCATGGTGGCATGACCACTCACATTCAGCCATTCATCTAAATTATTTTTAGCTTCAGTCGTCTCCTCCGCTTTGGCTATTCCAACTTTTTGGAATCCCAATTCCAGTGCTTTATTTTTAATGGATTGTGATGAAATCATCAGGTTTGAATTTACTCGATTCTATTCTAAAAAACGGATCATTGATTCATGGATTATTATAATAAAATCTTCCAATAAACTCGGTATGATATTTATAAACCATTCAGCGTAATTTCATTGACTATGCCTGATTGGACACGACGAGAATTTATCCGCCAAAGTATGTTGGCCACCGCCGGACTCGCTTTGGTCTCCTGCGGTGATGATCAGTCTGATCCAATAACTGAATCTCCTGGGATGCTCACTAGAAAAGGAATCGGCCAAAAGCGGTGGATATAATTATGCCCCCTCCACCAGAATCTTTATTCAGTTTAAAAACCGATTTTGGGAAAGCGAAGGTCTTAACGGTTAGGGTAATTCCGATTGGCCAGAAGAAATATGGCAACCTACTCGGGATCGGCAAGGTCCCCGGGGGGTTATTATGTCTTATTTACGATATTCTCGCGCGACTGAAATTGATAAACTCAGTGAAACAAATCGTATCGAACATGTCCTTGATCGCTGGAATAACATTTTTCCCGGAGTGAATGATCACATGGAAAGTGGAGTTACACATGCCTGGGCTTCGCCTACTTCGGATCAATATGAAACACTTCAAAAACATATTGGAAAGGCTAAAGGGCGAATCCACTTTGTCGGGGAACATGCTTCTGAATTCCACGGATGGATGCAGGGCGCTTTGGTTTTCGGACTTCGGGCAGCTAAAGAAATTCATAAAGGAGATTGATAATTAATGACAGATTTACCCCAACATTTAATCGATTGGCAAAACAGCGGCGAAATACGGCCGGTTATGTCTGGCGAGTTTGAAGTATTCTGTAAACAAATCGGAGATGAAAACGCCGATTCAGAAAAAACTGTACTTCTACTTCACGGGTTTCCTGAATCATCTTATTCCTATCACAGGGTGATTGAAGGATTACAATCTCACTTTGACCGCATCATTCTTTTTGACTTTTTGGGTTTTGGACTGAGTGACAAGCCGCTCAATCATAGCTACAATTTAATGGAGCAAGCTCAAATTGCTCTTGATGTATGGCAATCCTATGGTATTAAAGGCGGACACTTGATTGCCCATGATATGGGAGATAGTGTGGCCACGGAGCTTATGGCATTAGCCAATGAGGAAATCGGGGATTGGTTTTCAGGTGGATTTCAATCGGTTACATTCACAAATGGCGGCATGGTTATTGAACTTGCCGAACTTCGAATTTTGCAAAAATTGATGTTAATTCCAATCCTGCGTCCTCTCCTTTCAAGACTTTCAAGATATAAAGTATTTAAACAGCAGGTCTTTAGCGCCAACGGTAGCGAGCAATTGGACGAATCTGAAGTTGAAACCATGTGGACTGCCTTCCGCAGCGGGAACGGGAATAAGATTGGCCATCGGCTCATTGAATACATAAATGACCGCTACCGATATCAAAACAGTCGCTGGCTGCCGGCGCTCAAAGAAACAACAATCCCCATCCATTTATGCTGGGGCGAATTGGACGCTGTGGCCCCCATGGCAATCGCAGAGAAATTAGTGAATGATATATGTCCGAAAGCGAGTTTTACCCGAATGGCTGAAACAGGTCACTTCTGCCAAATGGATAATCCCGACAAATGGCTGAAATCTATATTAGAATATTATCAGAAAGATTAGGCTTCACGCCTTAATAATTTTTCCGCCCATAAAATACCGATGATTGTTTTCACATCGGTGATTTTTCCATTCCATACCCATTCCAGTGCTTCATCCAAGGATGTGGGCAGTAGTTCCAGGAATTCATCCTGGTCCAGATTGTGTCCAGTTTCAACCAGGTCTTCCGCCAAATACATCCACATTTTTTCATTAGAAAACCCAATAGCAGGATGAATATTGGTTAAGAAAGTCAGTTTATTGGATTGGTACCCCGTTTCTTCTTCAAGTTCACGATGGGCACAATCGAGAGGGTTTTCACCCTCATCAAATTTACCAGCAGGAATTTCAATAAACTCTGCCCCCGGACCATAACGAAATTGACGAATTAAACAAATTTTACCATTCGGTAAAATCGGTATGAGGCACACGGCACCCGGATGGTCAATCCACTCCCGCGTACTTGTTTCACCGTTGGGCAATTCCACCTGATCCAAATAGAGATCGATCATCCGGCCGGAGAATTTCCGTTCCGAAGAAATTCGGGTTTCTTTTAATTCAGACATAAAAATAAAGGATTATTAATAATCTTTCAGGAGTGCCCGGGCCTTTTTGATCTGCTCCCAATCTTCCACAAGGTAATCATTTCCGGGTGTCATATTGGTCACTTCATTCAAAAGTTTCATAGCTCGATTTTTTTCTTTTTCCTTATAAAGCGCCTGGGCAAGATACACTTTTTGTACCGCTGAGGCTTCCCCTGTACTTACGGCCTTTTCCAGCCATTTGACCGCTTCATCATTATCGGGCCATGAAAGGAATAAAGGAATATAGGGAGACTTAAAATGAACAGCGCCCAGCATTAAATATCCGCCACCGTCTTCGTATTCAGGATCCAGCTCAATGATCTTTAAAGCATGTTCTTTCATTTGGTCAGCAACACCTTCTTTCGCTGCCGTGAGGATGCCATAAACTTCTGCCCAGCTACCGAGATTGGTTAAATACCAAAATCGAAGGTCCGCCCTATTTGGATATTTGTTGATGGTGGTCAAAGCCAAATCTTTAGCTTTATCGAATACGATTTTTTGGTTGTCCTCAGTCCGTGCGACAAATTTACCCTTAAAATAATAGGACTTTAATAAGCCAATGGTGGCTTCTATTTCTGAATTCGGCTCGCCTAAGGCTAAACTATAATATTCAATTGCTTCATTGATGGCTTCCGGCTGGGCTCGATCTTCTTTACTCCCCTCTGCCCGGCGATCATATGCGGCTAATCCTTTTTCCAGGTTGGTTTGTCCCAGAAGGATTCCCATCCCTGCAAAAAGGACCAGGAAAATTCTACCTCTTTTTTTCCCAAATATTAGGTTTTTCAAAGCCCTCTAAAAATATTCGATATAGGTGATTTTTAATTCTCGCTGGAAATAATCAACTTTTTCATCATCAAAAAGTAGATTATTAAAATCCAATTCAATATGTAAGCGCTCAACAAATGTCCAGCGAATGGCTGCATTTAAATATCCACCTTTGCTGAGAGACATTGTTTTCGCGGTCATATCATTTTCATTGAGGGCCGCATTGTATTCCAACAATAATGATAACTCCGGGTTGAATTCCATATCGAATCCAAAGAAATAATTCATATCTTTATCGCCGTCATTCACTTCTGCAAAGTTATAATTTGTACCTGCATGGACACCCAGATTTCCCAAGGGTGTTTTCCAATTTTTGCTGGCCGCTAAATATAATCCCATGGCTTTAACATCGTAACGCATGAGTGAATCGGCAGGATTAAAATTCCCCATCCCCTGCGTATTCACACCAAGAGATAGGCCTGGGACAGATTCTGTTTCATCAATGAGACGGTATTTCAAATTTGCTTCAGGACGGGGATACCAAACCAAGCTGTCATCCCCGATCAAATTGGCCGATCCAAATGATAGCCCAAACTGGAATCGATCCGTAATTCCTACACTCAATGATGTAGTTAACCCACCCCCTTTTTGAACGCGCATTTGCATGGCATAGCTGCCTCTAACGAGGGTCCCAGCTGAAGGAACAGTGATAAGCGTTGTAGGGGGCGGATAGGATTGTGCCCATCCTATGGAAAATAATAGGATGATGATTGTCCAAGGTTTAAAAAACTTCATTTGATCCTCTGGTATGTGATTAGAGAGTGGGAAATTTACCTATTGTGTTGACCGCAATGCAAGTTCAGGGATAAATGCGTTCTCCGTACCTGGAAGTGATGGATTCCACCCTGAATGTGGGCATGGTCAATTCTTCTTTCTCACCAACAATCAAAAATATTACACGTTGTTTCCCCATTTCAACCAAGTGGATCATTAAACTGTCTCCATTAGTTAAAACCATTAAATCGTAGTCTGTTTTGGGAATGAAAACATGAAAGGGTATGTTTAAATCTTTTTCACGAATATCTTCTAATAAAATTGAAATTTCATCCAACCGATTACCAAAACGCGGCGGCGGCGTTTTATACAATGTCTCCGGCGCGGGTTGTGTCAAGGCAACATGGCTGATTTCTTGTCCACGTTGATTATACTCCCATATTTCTTTACGCCCTGTTAACAAATCAACAGAATAGGCAAAACGACGAATTGTCTTTTCATCCGGGAATGATTTCCAAACTTCGCCGCTTAACAATCCAAGATGATCATAAATAAAATTGATTTCTCCGTAACGCTCACCCCGAACAGTGGTGAATTGAACAGATTCAATTTGTTCTGATTCATTCAATATGAATTTCGATTCCTGCCCCTTAAAATACCCTTGGATATTTTTTCCCAAAACTTTGCGAAATTCTTCAGACCAAATTTCATCCTTTCCAAATAGAATCAGACTGTCCGGTTTTTGATCGGGATTCAGGAAATACCGGCGGATCAATTGTTTTTCATTTCCGTATTCCAAAATTTCCCTTTTGATAGATTCACCATCTCCACTGATCCACTCTTTCATGACCGGCATTTTCCTGTCATTGTAAAAAACTTGCAAATATGGTTTCTCAAAGCGTTGGGTGGCCAGCAACCTATTATCAGACATATAATCATGATCGCTGGCATAAAAGCGCATAAAACTCACTTCAAAATTTTGTCCAAAATTAATGCTGAGAAAAAGGAAAAGTGATAAGAGCCTTTTCATCCTACATCCCTTTATGGTCAGCCATTTCATTCAAATAGGCATTGGACCAGTTTCCAAATTCACCTGTTTCAATCTCGGTACGTATTTTATCCATCAGGGACATATAATAAGTCAAATTATGGATAGTGGCCAAGCGTAAACCCAACACTTCTTTAATATTGAATAAATGGCGCAGGTAAGCCCGGGTGAAATTTTGACACGTATAACAGCCGCACTCCGGATCCAAAACATCAAATGCCTCTTTATGGGAATGATTACCAATATTCACAATCCCCTCGCTGGTGAACAGTTGTCCATTGCGGGCGTTCCGTGTTGGCAGAACACAGTCAAACATATCCACACCCCGTTGGACAGATTTCACCAAATCAGTGGGGCGACCAACCCCCATAAGGTAGCGCGGTTGATCTTTGGGTAATAGGCCATCCATCTGTTCTACTGTTTCGAACATGGCATTTTTTTCTTCTCCCACCGCCAAACCGCCGATGGCCATACCACAATCTGAATAAGGAATTAATTCTTCGGCGCTTCTTATTCTTAAATATTCAAACACACTGCCTTGAACAATAGGGAATAATGTGTGCTTCCAATCATATAATGGTTTATTATTGACCAAAAAATCCTGACATTGTTTGATCCAAAGGGTTGTTCTCTCTACTGCTTTTTCTACCGTTTTTTCCTCCGCTTGTCCCGGCGAACATTCATCAAACGCCATTATAATATCTGAACCCAAATGACGCTGTATATCCATTGAAAATTCCGGTGTAAAAAAGTGCCGGCTGCCATCCAAATGGGATCGAAATTCAACACCTTCACCCGATATTTTATTCAACCGCGCCAATGAAAAAACTTGGAATCCGCCACTGTCGGTTAAAATGGAATTTTCCCAATTCATGAATGAATGGAGACCCCCAGCCTTTTGAATCAGTTCATGGCCGGGGCGAATATATAAATGGTAAGTATTTCCAAGGATAATCTGTGAATCCAAGTGGGAAAGGACTTCCGGGTCAATCGTTTTCACTGCCCCCTGGGTGCCGATAGGCATAAAGACCGGAGTTTGAATTTCGCTATGGTGGGTCTTGAGGATTCCCCGCCGGGCCGAGGTGGCAGCGTCATTATGGGAAATTGTGAACTGCATCAAATAGTTTACCCCGAATGATCATTTCGAATCGGACTCATTAAAACAAATGTTGAAACGCTTCACCCACATTGGATACGCCTGATATTTTTATTTCCTTTGGTGGTTTTTTCATGCGCTTCACATTGGCTGCCGGGGAGATTACTGTTTTAAATCCAAGGGATTTGGCCTCGTTGATCCGCGCCTCCAATCTGCTTACGGACCGTAATTCACCACCCAATCCTACTTCGCCAATCAGAACAACCGATCCAGAAACGATTTTATCCCGGGCACCGGAGGCCACCGCTGTGATCACTGCCAGGTCTGCCGCCGGATCATCCACTTTGAGTCCACCAACCAAATTCACAAAAACATCCTTGGTACCCATGTGGATTCCCAATCGTTTTTCAAGGACGGCCAACAGCATGGCCAAACGCTTAAAATTAAACCCGTTTACATTCCGCTGGGGTGTGCCAAAATTGGCGTTGGAAACAAGAGCCTGGACTTCCACCAAAATGGGGCGGCTTCCCTCTAATGATGGGAAAACGGTTGAGCCTGTAATATCATCCCCGCGCTCGGCTAAAAATAATTCCGATGGATTTTCTACTTCAACCAAGCCATTGGATTCCATTTGGAAAATCCCCACTTCATTGGTAGTGCCAAAGCGGTTTTTGGCTGAGCGTAGGATTCGATGGTCGTGGCGGTCATCTCCTTCTAAATAGAGTACCGTATCTACCATGTGCTCCAACATTTTTGGACCGGCAATGATCCCTTCTTTGGTTACATGTCCCACAATGATTACGGCAATATCGCGCTGTTTTGCCAATTGAAGTAACTGCTGGCCGCATTCCCGTACTTGACTGATGGAACCGGGCAATGAATCCAATTCGTCACTGAATACAGTTTGGATTGAATCCACCACAACCAAAGCGGGTTGGATTAAAGACACTTGATCTAATATACCTTCAATCCGGTTTTCGGATGAAAGGTATAGCAAATCTGAATTTACCTTTAGCCGTCGGGCACGCAATCCAATCTGGTCTTCGCTTTCTTCTGCAGAAACATAAAGAACCGGTTTTTGAAATGCGGGCAATATTTGAAGTGCAAGGGTGGATTTTCCAATCCCCGGGTTCCCACCCAATAAAATGAGTGAACCTGGCAACAGGCCGCCCCCTAGCACCCGATCCATTTCTGCAATTCCTGTTGGAATTCGTTTAACTTCTCCCCCACTAAGAACGTCCTCTAATTTGCGGGATTCCCGTGCTTGGCCATTACCGCCTTTTTTTCGGTTTTTGGAAACTTTATATTCACCGAGAGTCCCCCATTCATTGCATGAAGGGCATTGGCCAAACCATTTGGGATGGTCGTCCCCGCAGGCGGAACACAAGTATATAGTTTTAGATTTTAATTTGGACATATTAAGGGGGGAAATTGAAAATAGAACCATCCAGAATCAAGAAGAAAGAATGTCGAACAATCATTTTTGATTGTCCTGATGTGTTATGGGCTACCTCTTTTATCGGATTAAAAAGTATAAACCTACCAGTCATACCCCATAGATAAATACCATTGGGGTTTGGAGAAACCGCTGTCGGTCCAATCATAGGCCGCTTCCAGGCGCAATAAAAATATAAATGGTATTTTGATTCCATAACCGATAGAGCGCACCCAAGGCGAAAATTTTTCAGGAAGGTTTCTACCGTATTTTGCCTGTAAATAGGCGAAATCTGAAAACTCGCGGGGATCATCCCAGGCGGCGCCAATATCCATAAAAAGATGTCCGCGGATATTGCCTAAAATCACTTTGGCCGGGAATCCTAACTGAAAATATTGAATAAAGGGAAACCGAAATTCAAGATTGGCCAGCAACACGTTGGTCCCGAATCTTTCTGAGAAACGGGCTCCCCGCAACGGATAAGCAAATTCTGAAAAATAAATATCCTGCAAAAGTGTATTATTATTACTATCCAAGATCACATTGCGCCACCTGCTTTCTCCCGTTTCACCATCCTTAACGCCATTGGTTGTGCCTGTTCCCCAAATCCAATTTTGCATACCGCCCAAAAAATATTTCTGTGGATTTTTCCCCGTACTGGTGCCAAAATATAAGCGCCCAGCAAATGAATAATCACGTGTAATCATTTGATATTTACGCATGTCAATTTTCAGTTTTTGGTAAGAAATTCCCTTATCACCCATAGCAGGACTGATTTCCAGGGTGGTATTCTGGCGAAATCCATCTATGGGTCCGGTATAGCCGAATACGGCGTTATCGTACACATAACTCAGGGTGGGATTTGCAGAAATAAAACCATCATTATTAATAACATCAGATTTATTCAAATAGGGATCAATTTGAAACAGTTTATAATCCAGGTTGTGGATGACGACTCCCGCATCGAGGCGATGAAAACGGTTAAATGGCCGCGAGGCCATGGCCGAAAAACCCAAGTGACGAATCCGCGCTGTTAAATCTGTGTACATTCCAATGTCGTTTAAAGCATAACCAGCAAAAAAGAAATCCGCTTGATGGAAAAGTGTAAAATAATAATCCATGCGGTTTTTCAGGTAACCGTAATTCAAATAATAATCACTGTTCTGAAGAGATATTTGGGATTCCATTGCAAGTGAAATCTGGTGGTCTCCCATAAGATCACTGAAATAAAACACGAGCAATCCCTGGAGACCAAATACATTATTATATCCGGCGGCTCCCTGAGCTACATCTAAACTGAAACGGGTTTTGTAAACCTGTGGAATGTAATCACCATCATCCCTTTTATAGGCTGAATCAGGTTTGGACTCCAATGGCTGGTCAGTAAGATTCCGGTTATTATAATGCTCGAATTCCCAGGCAAAAATATAGGTGGAATAATCAGTGGTATTTGTGTCACTGCCCTTTCGTTTATGCTTACGAAGATCAACCAATTCTTCCTGGTCATTCACTTCACGATTCGCAATAAAATTGGTCGGTTCTACTGAGGTTGAATTCAAGGCCAGGGGATTATTAATGCGGTAAACATCCCACCCCAAACCGGAGTAACCGGAAAACACCATTGTTCCATCATCCTCGGTTAAACTTAACTGGAAAAGACCCGTTAGCAGGTTGGTTACGGGCAATCCTTCAATCCCATTTAAATCGTGACGGAAAAGATTCCATGTACCCTGATAATCTGCTGTGTAAAAAAGTGTGTTATTTGTGTGGGCAAAAATTGGATAATTTTCATCATAACTGGTGTTTGTGACCCGGCTAATATCTCCTGATAAAACATCAATGGTAAAAATATCACGTTGATTATAGTTATGTTGAAGCATATCCTTAGCTGTCGTGGCAGTGCGGTTGGATTTACTGCCACGGTCTGAAACAAATGCAATCTTTTTTCCATTTGAGCTCCAGGATGGCTCCGTATCAGAAAAAACATCATCTGTGATATTGGTTATTTCTTTCGTATCTAAATTATAGAGGTAAATGTCACTGGCACCGCCTTCATTTCCTACAAAAGCCAGTTGTTTACCATTGGGACTCCATGAAGCTGTAAAAACACCATCTAACTCAAAGTCGATTTTTTCCTGTTTCCCCGTATTAACATCAATTAAATATAAAGCATCATGGGCGCCGGCTTTGGCAGCAATAACAATCTGTTTGCTATCAGGAGACCAGGCTATCCCAGGCTGGAGAAATTTCAATTCTTCAAAATTGATGGAGCGGTTTCCTTTGACCAATCGCTTAATTTTTTTACCCGAAACTGCATCCAGGATATAGATGTCCATATATCCCGACCGATCAGATAAGACAGCGATTTTACTCCCGTCCGGGGAAACGGTGGGTGAAACATTATAAAAGTTTTTTCCTTTTTTATGGTCTGTGAGGCGTTTAGCAATATCCTTTACCTCGTCCCGCCCAGCTACATCGGGAAAATATTCTTTCTTAATATATTTATGCCATTGTTCTGTCAGTTCCTCGAAGTCCATTCCCAATGCTTCTTTAAACCCCCTCTCTGCAGAACTGCGTCGCTTCATGGCCTGAAATACTTCGCCGATTTTTTCACGACCATACTTTTCGGCAATAAAGCGCCATACGGACTGACCACCCTTATAAGCTAAAAAATATTCCAGTTCGCGGATGGTGGGAATACGTTCATTAATTGCCAAATCACGAATAGTCATATCCGCTTGTGTATCCCAGTTCATTGACAAGTACTCCGCCAGCCCTTCATTGGCCCATAATGGAATCCGGAGGGTCATCTGGTTGGAAATCACATTTTGCATTCTACCGCCATATATCAGGTCATTGATCATGGCATGAACCAATTCATGGTGAATCACATGACGGAATGCCTCATAGTCACCTTCGAAGGGTATTACAACACGGTTTTTAAATAATTCGGTTACACCACCGATTCCTTCCTGCATGTACTGGGCAATAACATTCGTCTGCTGGAATTCATTATGGGAGTGATATATAATGATGGGAACACGTTTTTTTAAATTCCAACGCAAATGTTTGGCAATCTGTTCGTAGGCCTCACCCGCTATCTCCATTGTAAAATGGGCCAGTTCGATTTCATCCCCGTAATAGTAAACATCAAATTGAGGAGAGGATATATAATTCCAATCGTAATCCCTGTATTGGACCTTATTTTGTCCAAATGATTGGGCGTTGGGCATTGATAATGCTCCCAGGAGAAGGATGAAAATTGTCCGTTTCATACTTTTATATATTTGAATTTAATCCGATAGTTCCTTATTTTCGACGATAATCCATGAAAAACGTTAAAAAAAATATTTATATTTTTTATAGTTTCAAGATTGACTGACCCCGCGGGGAAACAGTATTTTAACCACCATGGATTTGCCTGTCTATTTTATTTCAGACATCCATTTGATGCTGAAAAGATCAGAATCCGAGGTAAGACGCCAGGATATTCTATTCCAATTTCTTCAACATGTGAAGGAATCAGGTGGCACATTGGTAATAAATGGCGACCTCTTCGATTTCTATTTTGAATACAAGGATGTTATCCCCAAGGTCTACGTTCCCTTTTATCATGAAATTCTTAAATTGCGGGAGGCGGGTATAAAAGTACATTTCGTCCTGGGGAATCATGATTACTGGGTCGGGGATTTTATTACCGAGACACTGTTTGACTATACTTATTTTTCTGATACAACCTTTGAAATAAAGGGCAAAAAGTTTTTCGTGACACACGGCGATGGTTATTTATCCTGGGACATGGGTTACCGACTACTTAAAGGGTTTATCCGTTCCCGATTATTCACGTGGACCTATCGCTGGGTGCATCCAAGAATAGGTTACGCTTTTGCAAGGTGGATTTCTAAAAAAGGTGAGCATTATCATCATTCAGATGAATATAATAAAAAGATTTCAGATGAAATGGCGATTCATGCCCAAAAACAATTGGAAGCAGGATTTGATTTTTTTATCACGGGTCACTATCACCAAGCAAAGGAATTACCCCTCAATGGTGGTAAATTATTGATTCTCGGAGACTGGCTCAGCTTTTTTTCTTATGCAAAATTTGACGGTCACGATCTGAAATTAAATTTCTGGAAAAAGCATGAAACGCCATAATCTTATTATTTTACTCCTGGCTACGCTCCTCTGTATTGATGGTTGTTCCATGATTAAGAAATTCTGGCCGGGTAAAAAGAGCGGTTCAGACGACATATCCTATGAATTGATTGAAAACCTGAGAACTTCTTTCAGTGAGGGAAGACTCCAGGCTCTTGAAGAAATGATCGCAATTTATAATGACACCAATCAACCATTCGATGTGCGCATCGCCGCCGGGAAGGCACTGGCGGAGACCCAGCACCCCACGGCCCTGAATGCCATTTCTGAAACGGTGGGCGAAGCAGCAGCCCTTGACGTGACTTTCATGGTGGCTTCTATCGAATTATTGTCCCAATTCAGGGATGATCCGCGGGCGGCGGACGCTATGGTGGCTGCCATGAATAAGGTTGAAGAAAAGACCAACTCACTACAGATGGCCCTGGTGCAAAATTTGAATAAAGTCCGAACTAAAGACCAGGTGCTGGCGCTTCTGGACCTTTATGAAGTCAGTCGAAATAATTTTAACAGAACAGAAAAATTGCTGACGGAAACATTGGGTGCATTAGGGACAGATGAGGTTATCCCCATCCTGACACAAATTTCGAGGGATCCTGAGGTAAACTTAGGGATTCGTAACCGTGCTTTAGAAATCCTAGGTAAGAAAGATCCTTCTCAGGTTGCGAGTGCATTTGCAGAATTATTAGGTGATCCCCAAACCAACCTGGAAGTTCAGGATTTTGCTCTGAATACCATGAAAGGGATCAAGGAAGAGAACCTTATCCTGGCACTCTTGCAGACTTATCGAACAGGGAAAGATCAATATTATAATCTACTCACCACACTCCTTGAAGCATTGGGGGAATTCAATGATCCCGAAATTCGGAATGCCGTAAAAGAAATTGCCATGCATGACGACTACCCCCTGGAAATTCGGATGAAGGCAATTGAGAAACTTTCAGACCTGGGTGACGAAACAGTTGTCCCTACACTGATGCCCATTTTATCTGACCCGGAACAATACAAACTTCATACAGCCGTAATCCAAACCGTAAAAAATCTTGGACAATATGACGCTTATGAACAGGAAATCCACCGCAGGACTTTTGAAGCACACCAAAAAGCAGTAACTACAAATGAATAAGTTTATTTTATCATTTCTATTTTTGGCTGTCGGCCTAAGTCAGGATGAAGCAGACACGTCTGCTGCCACTCCTCTTGATACACAATCCCTT
>JAYEFG010000137.1:0-6935 GCA_034658595.1 Fidelibacterota bacterium
TTGGCGGACAAAAAATCCGCACTTGCTCACCACCCCAAATTTAAAATGGATATATATTGGAATCGGCAGTATTGCGGTAGCAATTCTTTTTTATGGAGGACACTTGGGAGCAAAGCTCGCAGGACGAATTTAATTAACTATTTTATCTCTTATTAAAACTATATAAACTCTAATTTCCCTGCCACTTTGTTAAGAAAAAATACCTTTATCAGCTAAAAAATGGCCAATTTTCCCCAACAAGCGGCGAGTAAATTTTTATCTACAAAACGATCTGACAGACGGTGGTTTGAACCTCTGTGGACTGGTTTGGGGCATGGCCCGACTGATGGCCAAGTCTAATTCCAGCCACGCCTGCTATTTTAATTCTTGCGGGTCCGCTATCTTTTCGGATGACCTGTTATTATTACTCTGGCGAGTCTGTGGGCGTCGATTAAATTGAATAAGGAAAAAACTAGGATCCACCTGGTTTTTCATGATAATTAGGAGAAAATATTTCATGTCCAGTATTGTAATTTCTTCTGGGTTTCAATTATGACCTCGAAGGTAATCCTTACTTAACGAAATTCAAAATGATCACCAGTCACGATATTATTATGGTAGGTGGGGGCGGTGCCGGTCTGCGGGCGGCTATTGCAATCGCCGAAACAAATCCAAACTTGAGTGTCGCAGTTGTAAGCAAGGTCTATCCCATGCGGAGCCACACTGTGGCGGCAGAGGGCGGCGCGGCAGCTGTTATCAAAGATAACGATTCTCTGGAAAACCATATCAACGATACCATTGCCGGCGGGGACTGGATGTGTGATCAGGATGCGGTGGAACTTTTTGTGAACGAAGCCCCCAGAGAATTGATCCAGATGGAACACTGGGGCTGTCCGTGGAGCCGGGAAACTGATGGGAAAGTGGCAACGCGGCCTTTCGGAGGGATGAAGATTGAGCGGACATGGTTTGCTGCCGACAAAACGGGTTTTCACATGCTCCACACCCTATTTCAGACCTCTCTCAAGTACAACAACATTACCCGCTACGATGAGTGGTTCGCCACAAAGATTCTGGTGGAAAATGGCCGGTGTCAAGGTGTAGCTGCCATCGAACTTCGATCCGGCAAGGTGGAGGCGATTGCCGGCAGGTCAGTGATAATGTGCACTGGCGGGGCAGGGCGGGTTTTTCCGTTCACGACCAACGGGGCCATCAAAACGGGCGATGGGATGTCCATGGCGTACCGAGCCGGCGTACCACTAAAAGATATGGAATTTATCCAGTACCATCCCACTGGACTCCCCGGCACGGGTATTCTTATCACGGAAGCAGCGCGGGGGGAAGGCGGAATCATGGTGAACAAAGATGGTTATAGGTATCTTCAGGATTACGACCTGGGTAAGCCGCTGGATATTAATGATTTGAAACATCCAGTAAAAAAGAGCATGGAACTGGGTCCCCGGGATCGCCTGAGCCAGGCTTTCGTGGCGGAAAGGGAAAAAGGAAGAACTATCTCCGGTCCATATGGTCATGTAGTCCATCTTGACATCCGTCACCTGGGTGAAAAGAAAATTGATAAAAAAATTCCCTTCGTCCGGGAGTTATCAAAAAATTACGCCGGTATTGATCCTGTATATGAACCAATCCCTGTGAGACCCGTCGTTCACTACATGATGGGAGGGATTGATACTGATATCACAGGGGCGACTGCCCTTCCCGGTTTTTACGCCGCCGGGGAGTGTGCCTGCGTCTCTATCAACGGGGCAAACCGCCTGGGATCGAACTCCCTGACGGAACTTCTGGTGTTTGGGAGGCGCGCAGGGAAGGCGGCGGCCCAGTTTGCATTAGAGAGCCCCCGTCTAAACACAGACTCGCTGGAACTACAAGCTGCCGAAGAACAAGAACGGATCAGCAGAAACTTCTTTAGAAAAAATGGGGGGACAGAAAGAATTTTTACTCTTCGGCAAGAAATGAACGAAACCATGGAAACGAGTGCCGGCATCTATCGCTCAGAGAAAAGCTTGAAGGAAACATGCAATAAAATAAAAGAACTTAAAGACCGGTTTTCTAATATTATGATGGAGGACAGAAGTCTCAATTTTAACACGGAACTGACCTCAGCGCTGGAACTAGAATTTATGCTGGATGTTGCAGAGGCCATCTCCTACAGCGCCCTGGAAAGAACGGAAAGCAGGGGTTCTCACCAGCGAACTGACTTCCCGGGTAGGAATGATGAAAAATTTTTAAAGCATTCTTTGGCATACCAAAATGATACTGAACCCCGCATCGATTATAAAGATGTGGTGATTACTAAATGGCCGCCTGGAGAGCGGGTTTATGGAAAGGAAGAATAAGGTATAATCAATGGCAGAAACCATGAAATTAGAAATCTTCCGCTACCAACCTGAGAAAGAGAGTGAGCCCTCCTTTCAGACATATGCGGTCCCGTTCCGTGAAGACTGGGTAGTGCTGGACGCCATCAATCATATTAAGGACGAGATCGATGGAACGCTTTCCTACCGCTGGTCGTGCCAGATGGGGGTATGCGGCAGTTGTGGTATAATGATCAACAACGTTCCGAAGTTGTCCTGCGCCGCATTTTTAAAGGATTACTACCCAGATAAAATACGTATAGAACCATTGACGGGTTTCCCTGTAGAGCGGGATCTCATCTTCGAAATGGATGACTTTATGACAAAACTGACAGAGATACAGCCATATATTATCCGGAAGGAGGGCGAGGAGAAGCCACTGGATCAAGGTGAATACCTTCAGTCCCCCGCTGAACTAGCTCACTTCAAGCAGTACTCCATGTGTATTAACTGTATGCTCTGTTATGCTGCTTGTCCTGTCTATGCCATCGATTCCACCTTTATCGGACCTGCCGCTATTGCTCTTGGCCAGCGGTATAACATGGACTCCCGGGACCAGGGAAGAGATTCTCGGCAGGAACTCATCGCCAGTCATGAGGGAATCTGGGAATGCACCTTTGTAGGTGAGTGCAGCGCCGTCTGCCCGAAGGATGTGGATCCAGCCGCGGCAATCCAGCGGGCAAAAGTATCCAGCACTGTTGACTGGTTCAAGGATGTTTTGATCCCATGGGGGAAAAAGAAATGAGTACCTACCACAGACCCGTACCCAACACATGGTGGCTTAAGCGCAAACCGTACATTTTATTCATGATTAGAGAGCTAACCAGTGTCTTTGTTGCGGGGTATTGTATTTTTCTACTGGTCTTGGTTTACAAGCTGACACAAGGGACCGATGCCTATGGAAATTTCATGGCCGCTTTAAAGTCACCCAGTAGCGTGGTGATACATCTAATCACGCTCGCTTTCGTGCTCTACCACACCATTACCTGGTTTAACCTGACGCCAAAAATTCTTGTACTTTACAGAGGAGAGGAGCGAATTCCCCAGGGACTGGTGGCGGGGGTGTTCTACGCCGGGTGGGTGGTAGTTTCTGTTATTGTTGTATGGTTGGTATTGGTAGTGTAGAGATGACGAAGTCCAACGAACCGATCTGGTGGTCACTGTTTTCCGCTGGCGGCATGATAGCGGCAATGGTGTTTCCCATCCTGATCGTCATAACAGGTGTCTTGGTGCCACTTGAATTGGTGGGCGACGATCCTCTCAATTTTAAAAGAATTCATTCCGCTGTGTCCCATCCGTTCATAAAGTTTGTCCTTTTTATTGTAATTATCCTGCCGCTCTTTCACTGGGCTCACCGCTTTCGCTTCACCCTTGTAGATGTAGGCCTGAAATCTGTGAGCACACCTATCTCTATCTTTTGTTATGGGGGGGCGATTGTTGGAACAATCGTCTCAATAGTAGTCTTCTGGAATATTTAAGACATATAATTCTAGAAAATGTAAGGAAAAATTCCTCGGATAAGGAAGATAGGCATCCTGCTATAAAAATTGATTTTTGTTCAGGAATGTGTAACATAATACGCTGTTGAACAGGCGTTTGCCCCGAACATATACAAATTACAGATAATGGTATTATTCCCCTAAAAGAACGGGGGGTTAGTCATTATTATGATTCTGTGTTATGGGTCTTCAGGAAATTGTTTAGAAAAAAATAAAGTAAACCCAAGAAATATAAAAGCCCCTAATGGGGCTTTTATATTTTTTTGGTTTCAGCTCTTCAGCCTAAAGTTTACCGGGATAGAGATCCAAACACCCACTGCTCTTTCCCTTTGTTTTGCCGGTCTAAAGCGCACTCTGCGAATGGCTTCGGTAGCAGCCTCATCCAAGCCCGTGTTTGGAATTCCTTTTAGAATAATTGTATCCTTTACCCGGCCCCTTAGATCAACAAACACCTGGACAACAACTGTACCTTCGATTCCGGCTTCCTGAGCAATTTCGGGGTATTTTGGACGGATCGGAGTTAAGGGCTGGGGCGGATCATCATAAGGAATAAATTTTACGCGAGGACCTTCGGGGGGTGGCGGCGGTGCATCCCATGCATCAAATTCATCTAAATTAAACTCGTCCAAGGTAACATCATCAGCCACGTCTTCGCTCTCAGACTCAACGGGTACTGACGGTCTTGCCGGGGGCGGCGGCCGATCAAACTGTTCTGTTTGAGGAATATCAATCTGTTCTATAATAATTTGAAATTCCTCATCCAATTCCATTTTTTCCATCCCCCTGGGAAATACCAAAAAAGCTAAAATCAAAAGAACGATCCCAGAAAAGCTGGTTATCCTCACAAGAACGGGATAAATAAATTTCAGCGCTGCCGATTGTTCGGTACGCATATCAATCTACCGCTGTCTTTGACGAGTAATTTAGTTTCAACGCATCGGCTTTTCTCAGCTCTGTATGAATGTTGCTTATTAAGCCCATTTTCGCGCGCTCATCTGCCTTTAGAGATACAACAAGCTGGGGGTCAGATACACGTTTTTCATACATTACATGTCTTACGCCGTTCACAGCATAAAGTTTGTCTTCAATCGAGATCAGGCCGTCTTTAGAAACCCAAATGTGGGATGTGTGGCGCTTGGATTTCAATTTTTCTATGCGCTTTGCTTTTGGTAATGAAATGGGGAGCCCCGAATATTCTCTTAAAACAGTCGTAACCATAAAAAATATCAACAGCATAAAAATAATGTCCGGCATTGAGGCGGTTGGAATTTCAGTGTCGAGTTCTATTTTTCTATTAACGTTCATCAATTTGATTCCGCAATTGAAATACGCGTAGCATTCGCTATCTTTAATTGATCAATGACAGCCACATAATCACGATAGGTGGCGGCCCTATGCGCTTTTACTGAAATAACCAGTTTGTTATTTTCTATGAGTTTTTGTCGAACCTTTTTTGAGAGGTTACGAACCTCAACACCTTCCCCACCAAGCAATACCTTGCCCGAGGAATTAATCAAACAATTGAGAATGTTCTTTTTGCTGATTTCTATTTCTTCACCTTCCGCCGGTAATATCATTCCCAATCCTTTATCCATATCAATGGTCGTGGTTACCAGAAAAAAGATCAAAAGCAAAAATGCGATATCTGCCATTGAAGACGTGGGGATTGCGCCCCCTTTAAACCTGCGTTTACCTTTCATAATGTTTAATCATTTTTTTATAATTAAAGAAAACTAATTACCCCTGAGCAAGTTTTTCGTACTGCAAATGTAGTTGATCTATCAGTTTTACTGAATTTTCTTCCATATCGAGTATCAGCTTATCAATTCGAGATACAAAAAAGTTCTGGAAGATTTGGATAATCATTGCAGTAATTAAACCAAATGCTGTTGTTAACAGTGCCTGGGAAATACCCCCCGCAACAACCGCGGGTGAAATATCGTTGGCTGCTTTAATTGCATCAAATGCTGCAATCATACCTACAACTGTCCCCGTAAAACCAACCATTGGCGCAACAGTAATAACTGTATTCAGCCAGATCATGTTCTTTTCTAAGAACGCCATCTCAAGTGCTCCGGCGTTTTGAACGGCTTTTTCTACTTCACGCAAACCGCGATGGAATCGAGACAGGCCAGCATGAAAAACTTCCGCAACCGGACCCGGTGTATTATCACACAGTTCTACTGCAGCTTCTACACTTTCATTTTCAAGAACTACAGAAACATCATTATAAAATTTCTGAGAGTCTATGGAAGACATAATAAGCGAATAAGCCCTTTCTAAGGCAAACCCAAGTCCGAAGACAAGCGAAATTAGAATCGGCCACATGAATGGGCCGCCGTCAATGAAATACTGAACCATTAAATACCTCCGTTTATGTGAAATTTAATGTTGAAATTATCCCCTTCCGCTAAGAAAAGTCAAATATTAAGCCGGGAAATTTAATAGCCCTTAAGAGCGAATGCACCCGCTTTATTTGAGTTCTTATTTTTATAATACTTTAAGAAAAAGTATAGTTTTTAGGTCCCTAAAATCCGGTGGGAAGATACAATTATATCTCAATCCGCCCATTATTTTATTGTTACTCAAATAGATTAAAATATGCTGTGAAAATAAAAAAGACCACGGTCATTCATCCATGGCTTGAAGCCCCTCATCCTCGGTGGTATAGACTTTTGAATATTTAGTAATGCCCATGATATTAAATGTTTTTTCAATAATGGGCGCTAGATTGCAATATCCGATTTTCCCATTCACTCCTTGAAGTTCTTCAATCACCTCAATAAGAATTGAAACGCCAATACTGTTAACCATTTCTGTTTTTTCAAAGTTAATTAGAAATTTACGTTTTCCTTCTGAAATCTTTTGAAGACACTCAGAAGCAATCCGATCTCCTCCAAAGTTATTTAAATATCCCTCTGTGTTTAATACAATGACACCATTTTTTTCTCTTGTGGTTAACTTAAACTCTGACATTATTTTTTCTTTTCTACAAATTTACAACTTTTCTTGAAACGTGGAATCTTATTTTCACTAATAAATGCATAACGGTTAGTATATGGTTTTGTGGCGGATTTTGGAACACAAA
>JAYEFG010000138.1:0-24238 GCA_034658595.1 Fidelibacterota bacterium
AGTTATCCAGATGGTATTCTTGCTTATCAGAAACGTAGGGATCAGAGTCTACGTACCGATGACCGTTTCATGTGGATCCTGGATACCTTTCTCGATGGGCGCACAGGTTACTTTTTTGAAGTGAATCCCGCCGGGCTTATGGGTGATGGACTTATTATTGGTAGTACATCTTATTGGGGAATAAATAAAGACTGGAATGGGATTTGGGATGCAAGAGTAGTGATTCTTCCTGTAGGTTGGTCAGTAGAAGTGGTTATTCCATTCCGCACATTAAATTTTGATCCGAGCCTTGATACTTGGGGCATCAATTTTCAGCGTACGGTTCGCAGAAAAAATGAAGATTCAAAATGGACAGGGTTTCAACGCAATAAAAAATTGACATCCCCAATACATGCAGGACATCTTACTGGACTTAAAAATTTGAAACAGGGAAGAGGAATTGAATTCAAACCCTATATCAGTATGAACCAGCGACAAATGGAAATAGAAAAAAACAATCTCAGTGATTTAGGCTTCGATATTTCAATGAACATTACTTCAGGACTGAAAGGATCGTTAACTTATAATACAGATTTTGCGGAAGCAGAAGTAGACCAGCGTAGGGTAAACTTAACACGATTCCCATTAAGGTATGCTGAAAAACGCGGGTTTTTCCTTGAAGGTGCTGGTGTTTATTCTTTTGCGTCCCGAAATGATGTAGCGCCATTTTTTAGTCGAAGAATTGGCCTATCCGAAGGAAAACAAATACCGATAAACTACGGTGGTAGATTGTCTGGTCAATTTGGGGATTATGAGATAGGTATTATTCAAGCTAATACCAAACCTCTAGAAAATATACCGGGTGAGAATTTTACTGTTGCCAGGGTGAAAAGAGCTTTGTTGAAACAATCTTATTTAGGCTTAGTCTTTACAGACCGTTCATCCAGCAAAATGAAAGTAGACTCTACAGCATTAGATCAAACCCTTTATGGCGCTGACTTAGATTTAAAAACTTCCGAGTTCATGGGTGATAAAAATCTCCAGTTCCAGGCTTTTGTTGTATATCACACTGCACCTGAAAATGACTCCAATCTTAATTTTTCTGACCTTTCTACGCGTGGTTTAAGATTATCCTATCCAAATGATATTTTACGCACTCATATATCTTACCGAGAATTTGGTGAGATGTATAACCCTGCAGTGGGTTTTAGCCGGCGGAATGGTTTTAAACGTATACAGCCCAGCTTTAGTTATAATCCCCGACCGGAGAAATTTGAGTTTATAAGACAAATTGAATTTGGTATACAATATGAGTATATGACCGATCTTAATAATAATATGCTCAAGAAAGAAACCACAATAACACCATTTAACATCAGATTCGAAAGCCAAGATGAGGCTGGCATCAAAATTGTGAATCTGGTCGAATATCTGGATAAACCGTTCACCATTTATGAGGATATCACGATTCCGATTAAAGAATATAGCAGTTATGAATTACAGTTTAAATTTGAAACATCAGAAAAACGTATGATATCAACAGAATTAGAATATCAAACAGGTGATTTTTGGACTGGAGAAAAACAAACCCTAAAAACCCAAATTTCGATAAAACCATTTTCTGGTTTTAATATTCAAACCGAGTACGAAAAAAATCAAGTTACATTGAGTGGCAATAATTTTAATACGGAATTGTACAATATTGAGTTAGGGATTTATCCCTCTCCGCGTACTGCTATATTCAGTAATATACAATATGATAATGTATCCGAAGCATTAGGTCTATTTGCCAAATTTCAACATACCATTCGTCCTGGGAGTGACTTCTATTTAGTGTATACCCACAACTGGATTAGTGAGGGGGATCAAATATTGGATTTTGATCTAGTTACTATATCCAAAGTCAGTTCTTTAAAAATAAATTATACCTTAAGATTTTAAGGTATACCTTTTATATATTGTACCCGTGGGAGGTTTCAACGCCTCCGTTAGACAGGAAACCCTAGGCTAATTGATTATGGCCTGCTCTATTCCCGACGAGGATAGTGACCCTGGAAGGACTCGAACCTTCAACCAATGGCTTAAGAGGCCACTGCTCTACCAATTGAGCTACAGGGCCATGGGATTTCTCTGTCGGGAGCTATACAGGCCTGAAATTGCCTGCGAAATTATGGTAATTTTTTAGGGCCGACAAAATAAAATTCATTATATAAAGTGATACTTTAAGTCCTGCAGAAAAAAAGTTTAAAAAACTAAGAATCCCTATTGCGTTAAATTTTTTCCTGCCATTATATTGTAGTGCCTCTTTGGCGGGATTCATTTAAGAATTCGAATTGAAGAGGTTGGCAAGTGAAAAAGTGATAGGGCTCTGGGTTGGCGTTCAGAGCCTTATTTTTCGGAAATCAGCCGCAGCATTTTCATCAAACGAGAAGATTCTGCGGCATTTCCTTTTTTTAGGGGTAAATTCCTGATAGCTATTTGAAAATGGGGGCGATCGGTTTCGACGGGATATGCGTCGTGGTAAATGGCATGTCGAGGCCCAGGCATCTCGTAAAACACCTGGAAAAACCATAAATGCCGATTACGGCTACATGGCCGCTGCTTAATTAAGGTGGCCCGTCCTGGATCTGGTGCGCCTATGGCCGGATTCAAGGGCGTCAATTTCATAGGCTGGTCCTGATTGTTGTCTGTGATATTAGGATAAGACCTTAACAGACTTTGCCTAAAATGGCTGTGTCAGCGGGGCAGTTTTAGGTAAGCCTAATCCGCTTGACTAAACATGTAGATGTTTATCGTGATTCTATTTCGGACGGGAGTTCGATTCTCCCCGCCTCCACTTCGTTACGGCGGACAAGCCCAATTCCACTCCTTTTTAAATACGATTTATAATTGTTTCTACCCCATTGATTACAAACTGGACGGCAATGACCATCAGGATCAACCCCATGATGCGCTGGATCACCCGCATGCTGGTCAACCCGATCTTTTTCCCTAATCCACCACCTGCTCTTAGGATAAAATAAAAAGCAATCATGGTTATTAAAACTGCAATTAAAAGTGTAGCAATACTATAAGTCGTTGGTGTTTTCCCGGACAATAGCATTACCCCGGTAATCGCCCCTGGACCTGTGATCAAAGGAACACCGATAGGACTGATGGCTATTTCATCCGTTTCTTTGAATTCTTCACGTTCAGAAGTTGTGGTTCGTGTTCGACCCACTTGTGCTTCCAACATTCGTAACCCGCTTCGAAAAAATAAAATTCCACCCATGATCTGGAACGCTTCAATGGTAATACCGTAAAGTTTGAAAATAATGGAACCCAAAAAGGTAAAGATAACCAATGTAATGGTACCTGTCGTGATTCCTTTGCGGGCAATCCTGATTCGGTCTTTTGTTGAAAATCGCTCTGTCATAACAACAAAAATCGGCGTAATCCCCAAAGGATTAACCAATGTAAACAGGGTAGAAAGGCATAGAAGGAGAAATTGTAGTTCTGTGTCAATAAAGGAAGGCATTTACATCTTTTCCGGCGCAGAGATTCCCAATATGTTTAATCCGTTTGATATCACATTTCGGGTGGCTTGCACAAGCGCAATCCGTGCATTGGATAAATTTGTATCATCAGTGACAACACGGCATTCGGAATAAAATTTATGAAACCGATTAGCTGTATCATGCAAATAAGTTGCAATTGATTGGGGTTCCAGGGATTGGAGGGCATTTTTAACTGTTGTCGGAAATTGTTCCAATTTTTTCAAAAGCCTCAACTCAGCGGTATGATCCAGTAATTTCGGATCATATTCCGTGTCAATTGAAAGGCCCATGGCTTTTCCATGTTTTATAATATTACAAATTCGGGCGTGGGCATATTGCAAATAATAAACTGGATTTTTTTCTGATTGATCAGCCGCCAAGTCCAGATCAAAATTCAAATGGGAATTCATCCCGCGCATAATGAAAAAATATCGGACCACATCAGCGCCTACTTCTTCTGTTAATTCTGCTAAGGAAACAAAATCGCCTTTCCGCGTGGACATTTTGACCTTCTCACCGCCCTTGATCAAAGTAACAAACTGGTGGATCAGAACACGAACTTTATCCGTGTCATAATCCAAGGCGTTCAAGGCAGCCAAAACATCGGGATAGGTATCGGTATGATCTGCACCAAAAATATCAATAATAAAGTCAAAATCTCTTTCCAGTTTATTACGGTGATAAGCAATGTCAGGCAGTCGGTAAGTTGGTTCTCCGGTGCTTTTAATGAGAACCCGATCCTGATCCATGCCGACGGCCGTGGTTTTAAACCAGGTTGCGCCGTCAGATTCATATATTAATCCTTTGGTTTTCAAATCTGAAATTGTTTGATCGATTGCACCTGTATCATAAAAACTGCGCTCATTGGAAAAAATATCATGATGGATATTCAGTTTTTTCAACGAACCGCTTATATCATTAAAAATGATCTCTTCCGCCTTATCCCTGAAAATTGAGTCACCGGGTTCCACATTATCACCTTTTTCAGTACGAACTTTTTCAGCAATATCCTTAATATAGTTTCCCTGATAACCGTCTTCGGGCAGATCTGTGTTAAAATAACGGGCTTCCACCGATTGCCCTAAAATGCGCATCTGTCTGCCGGCGTCGTTGTAATAATATTCCCGCGTAACATCATAGCCATTCCATTCCAGGATGCGGGCCACACAATCGCCCAACACTGCCTGCCGGCCGTGGCCTACGGTTAAGGGACCTGTTGGGTTGGCGCTAACAAATTCTACATTTGCTTTTTGGCCTTTTCCATCAGTGCCCTTTGCGTAATTGGCATCCGAAAGGATTTGATTCAATATTTGGTGAAAATAACCCTGGCCAATTTTGAAATTAATAAACCCCGGTGGTGTAATAGTGATTTCTTCAATTAGCCCTCCCGGAAAATCCAGGGAATTCTTGATATTATTGGCAATTTGGATTGGGTCTTTCCCCGCATCTTTGCTAAGGGTTAAAGCGACATTGGTTGAAAGGTCACCAAATTCGGGATTATTTGGGGGAGATAATTTGATGTCTCGCTTCGGAAGCCCGAGAGCGGACAAGGAATCAGCCAGCCCTTGAATCAGCTGTGGTAAAATCGTCATCGGTGTATTCTGTCATTGGGGCATCAGCCCAAAGTTTCTCTATATTATAATAATTTCGTTCAGTCGTTCGGAAAATATGTACAACCACATCGATATAATCAAGCAAAACCCAATTAAGGTGTTCATACCCCTCGATGCGCATTGGTTTATTGTCCGTATTTCTGCGGATTGAATCAGTAATTGCCTTCACTTGGATACCAGTATCGGCTGAACAAATGACAAAATAATCTGTAATGCTCGTGAGATCCTTAACTTCAATGCTGAGAACATACTCAGCTTTTTTATCCAGGGCAAAATTTGAAATTTGTGCCGCCAAACCACTGGAAGTGACCGCAGAAACAGATGAAAGATTAGTCAAAGTATAAAATTATTTATTAAAATAAGATTGAATCGGCGAAATTGAATGATAGTCTTTTCCAATAATCAATGTAAGATCCACGTCCAAATTCGGATCTGCTGAAGTTATCACCCGCAGGGGATTATCAATGCTGAACCCCAATGCAGCAGCAACATGTTTCATTCCTTCCACATTTTCATTTCTTTGGATGAGTATTGTTTTCTCATATTCGAAATGGTCCGCATTTTCAGAACGGACAACATCTACCCGTTCAGTCCTTAAAAACTCTGAAAATTTTGCCGCCAGCCCCGGTTCACCGCAACCATTAAGAATTTCAACCTCTACATCAAAAATAGGATTCGCTTCATAAATTTCGGTCGCCAATTTTGGGGAATCAGGCAAGGAAGGGAATTTGACTTCTATGGGTACCCCGCTTTGGGTTTGTCTACCAGAAAAAGAAAAAATAAAGGCAACCAATAACAGGGATAAAACCGCTATCCCCGCATTTATTAATCCCGTGCGTTGGGTTTTACCCCGGGATTTTTTGCGAGGAGTTGAAAATAATTTTGATGATTTACGACGTTTTAACTTTGCCACTAGCGCGTATGATATAAGCGAGAGTATGGTCTGGCAAAACCGTACCGGGGATAATTATTCATGCTGAATTTTACGAATAAATTTTCAGCCGGTTGATAATCCAGGCTGGCACCGTAATAAAGCTGGGAGCCGCCCAATCCGTTTGTTGCATAAGGGTTAATGCCGCCCATGGGGGAAGTTAAACTGAATTGAGTGGATAACTTCAGGTTATCTTTAAGCATGTAATTCATTTGGTTGGTATAAGCACCAACCGTCATGGATTGACCCCCAAAACTCATCATACTCATTCCAAAACTGTGATTCATGGAAAAGCGGTTTACGTCCAGCAGGGATAACCCTTGGGCATGGGATAATCCGCGGCTGTTTACGGGTAAGCTTTGGGCCGGTAAATCCGAACGGAATTGACCGAAGGCCGTAGCTGCAAGAACAACGAGTGTTGTTAATCCTTTAATGATTGGCTTCATAAGCATATTTAAAATACAAAGAATTAAAGGTAAATGTTCCAGCCATTTTTGAATTATTTCCGACTGTTAATAATGGCCCCGCCAAGGCATTCATCACCTTGGTAAAAAACAATGGATTGTCCGGGCGTCACCGCAAATTGGGGTCGTTCAAATTGAACCGTACAAGCATCTGGTGATAAATCAGGGATTTCGCAAATTTGATCTGCCTGACGATAGCGGATTTTTGCCGCCAGTCCATAAAGATTATCAGGAGCGGTACCGCCGATCCAGTGCAGTTGATCAGCTTTCAATTGATCATGATACAGAGCGGAATGATCATGTCCTTGCGCAACAATAAGTGTGTTGTGATCCAGGTCTTTTTCTGCCACAAACCAGGGCGCTTCCTTAACTCCATGGCCACCGCCAATACCCAATCCTTTGCGCTGACCCATGGTATAATACATGAGGCCGTCGTGCTCACCGCAGGTTTGTCCATCAACAGTTTCAATCACACCCGGCTTTGCGGGGATGTATTTTTTCAGGAAGTCCCTAAAGAATTTTTGCTCCCCAATAAAACAAACACCTGTACTGTCTTTTTTGGCGTGATTGATTAAGCCTGATTCTTCCGCCAATTTTCGTACATTGGTTTTTTCAACCCCCCCAAGAGGAAACATGCTTTTTGAGAGAGCATCCTGACCGAGTAAATAGAGGAAATAACTTTGATCCTTGACCTTGTCTAACCCCTTTAATAATTTAAATTGGTCTTTGGATTCTTCAATCCGGGCATAGTGTCCCGTTGCAATTTTACCGGCTCCCAGTTTCAACGCGAAATCCAGGAAGGCCTTGAACTTGACCTCCCGGTTACAGCGTACATCCGGATTGGGTGTGCGGCCTTTTTTATATTCGTCTATAAAATATTCAAAAACATTATCCCAGTATTCCCGGGAAAAATTGACGCTCCGGAGCGGCAAACCTAAATGATCACAAACCGCCAGGGCATCCTTGTAATCCTCTTCAGCCGTACAGTTTTCATCGTCATTTCCCTCCCAGTTTTTCATAAATACGCATTCAACGCCGTACCCCTGTTTTTGCAAAAGGAGAGCGGTAACGGAACTGTCTACACCGCCGCTGATACCGACAATAATTGGATCAGGCATGGATGATCAGGTCAAGTGTTTTGGCCAGTTGGATTACCTCGGCTTCCGTATTTCCACGGCCAAAGCTGAACCGCAGAGTAGAAATATTTTGCTTATCGGGAATGGCCATTGCTGCTAAAACAGCAGATGTTTTGACTGAACCTGAACCACAAGCAGACCCGCTGGAAACTTCCATGCTCTTTCGATCGAGTTTAGCTAGTAGGATATCGCTTCTCTGGCCCGGGAATGAAGCGCTAATCACGCCTGGAATATGATGTTTTGGGCATCCATTGATAATGACGCCTGGACATACCTGGTAAAGTTGATCCAGAAATATTGATTCTAATTTTTCCAGGTGTTTCATGCGCAGGGCCAAGTTTTCTTTAGCTAGACGAACCGCTTCTCCCATCCCTGCAATCCCCGGGACATTTTCGGTCCCTGCCCGGAGGTTGGTTTCCTGTCCACCGCCTATAATGATGGGATTAAGAGGAACACCTTTTCTTTTGTATAAGAAACCCACACCTTTTGGACCATAAAATTTATGGGCCGAAAAACTCATCATGTCCGCTTGCACATCCGTTACGGATAATGGAATTTTGCCTAACGCCTGAACGGTGTCTGAATGAAAAGGAATTCCAGCAGATTTTGCAATTTTGATCAGTGCTTTTATCGGTTGAATTGAGCCCACTTCATTGTTCACCATCATGATGGATATCAATCCTGTATTGGTTTGGATAGCGTCCTGTAAGTCCTGTGGGTTCACCCTCCCATGATTGTTCACGGGAAGGGTGGAATATGTTATGTCCAAGGGCTCAAGTTTGTCCAACACCTTTAAAACGGCCGGGTGCTCAATGACAGAGGTGACTATGTGTTTTTTCCCCGATTGCGTTAAGGACCATAATACCATATTGTTGGCCTCTGATCCACTTCCGGTAAAAATGATTTCGGAGGATGCAGCACCTATAGCTGCAGCAATATTTCGCCGTGCTTCTTCAATAATGGCCCTGGCTTTTCTCCCGGAAGTATGGATGCTTGAGGGATTTCCGTAATTGGTTGTGGAAACTACATTCATTTTTTCCAGTACATCAGGATGAATGGGTGTTGTGGCGCTATGGTCGAAATAGGACATGATACTTTGGATATTGGGGGCAGAAATTAAGGGGAAAGGGACTGACCTTAAAGGTCGTTTCGTATCGAAGCGTAACGGACGGTGTTTTTTAAATTATGGTAAAAAGGCGGCTGTCGTTTTTCTAATAAATCAATGGTAACCGATTTATTATAATCATAACGAATTACCTCCCAATTATATGAATCACTAACAGTAAGGAAAGCAACTGCGCCCCGGGGATTTTCATCGAAGGGTAACCCCGTAGCCCCTTGGCAAAGGATGGTTAGATTTTCTTTGGTTTCATTCCTGGGAATATGTACATGGCCGTGGACAAAAATATACTGTTCTATTTCCGGCCGTGCAGTGGCCACATGGTTGCGCCAGGCTAAAGCCTCATCCATGGAAGGAGGCATATCATCCCTCTGATACCAGGCATGGGTAAATTCAACCAATGTTGTACCGATAATTTCACGATGGGCGATGTGCATGGCGGAACAAAATGAAACACCATCATCTCCCAATTCACCGGCCGTCCATTCTTCGTTAGCCACAATCGCTTGGCAAATGGGGTCATCGGGAGACATTCCTTCGAGATTTGGTCTTTCCTGGGTCCATAATTTTTCCAGGAGGTAGCGGTCGTGGTTTCCGCGGATAAAAATGCAGTCAGGAATGGATTGGAGTAATTTCAAGGTGGTTTTTGGATCAGGGCCAAGGGCAAAACAGTCACCGAGGCAAATGATTTGATCAATATCGGTACGATCATTAATGATTGAAATAGCATTCTTCAGAGATTCAACATTGGAATGCACATCGGTGATTATGGCGAAGGTTTTAGAGTCCATTACAAGTGAATATACATGGCCTTATTAAAAGGGGGCAAGTCTTTAACGTTTTTATTCATTTTTAATATTATCAGCTTGGAGAGGAAGTGCCAGTACTTTTAAAATCTCTGTCCAATGACAAATAATTCATTATTAATTGTCGGATCCATCGCTTTGGATTTGATAGAAACACCCCAGGGGCGGAAAGAAAATGTAAT
Organism: Fidelibacterota bacterium; assembly: GCA_034658595.1. GTDB lineage: Bacteria > Fidelibacterota > Marinisomatia > Marinisomatales > TCS55 > TCS55. The sequence continues at coordinate 9,768 of JAYEFG010000138.1, forward strand.
TGGCGGTTCCACTACTTATGGCCTTATTGCAGCCGGAAGAAGCATTCCTGTTTCGATCGTTGGGGTTATTGGGGATGACTTCCCCCAGACGGGACATGATCTGTATGATACTTATGCCAGTAATTTAAATGACCTTCAAATTCTAGAAGGAATGACCTTTCGCTGGGGCGGCCGTTATCACGAGAATTGGGATGAGCGCGATACACTTTATACGGAATTGGGTGTATTTGCCGATTTTAACCCGACCCTTTCACCCTCCAACCAAAAGTGTTCCCATATCTTTTTAGCCAATATTCACCCCGCTCTTCAACAATCAGTGATGGACCAGAATCAAAATGGGAAAGCCATGATTGTCGTGGATACTATGAACCTATGGATTAACATTGCCCTGGAAGAATTAAAAAGAGTTTTGTCCGGCTCCAACGCGTTGCTGATTAATGAAAGCGAGGCAGCTATGCTCACCGGTTTTGATTCTGCAGAATCATGTGCCCGGGCCCTGCAGGATTTGGGGCTGCAAACAGTTGTTATCAAAAAAGGCAGCCGGGGGGCTGAGCTATTCTCCAATGACGAACATATTACCATTGGTGCTTTTCCAGTTAAACAGGTTATAGATCCCACAGGTGCCGGAGATACATTTGGGGGTGGATTTATTGCAACCCTGGCTTCCGGGGGATCCATGGCGGACGCTATGGTTGAAGGATCGGCCCTGGCTTCACTTTGTGTGGAAGGTTTTGGAACAGAACGAATTTTATCTGCCTCAGGAGATGAAATAAATCAAAGGATTGCATATTTAAAATCCACGGTAAAATCTTGATTAGACCTTTACTCAACCCTAACTTCTCGAGTTATTTCCGACGTAAAATTATAGAGGAATCCATGTTTTTAACCAACCGCAGATACATCCTTTTATTGTCTGTTTTGAGTTTGGTGATGTGGGGTTGCCCCAGCCATGAATACAGTACAGCGAAAATGGCCATTCAAAATGAAGATTGGGCCCAAGCTGAAGAATATTTATTTAAAGCCCTTGTAGTAGAACCGGATAACCCGGAAGTGATGATTCAAATCGGTTACCATATTCACGCTAAAAAACGTGAATGGGAAAAAATGAATGAAATGTTTGATGGCGCAATGGCCCTCGACCCGGAGAAAAAAATCCTTCAGTCCAACCGCCCTGTAAGAGAAATGGTTAAGAATTACAGGAGCATGTTCTGGGCGAATAATTATAATAACGCTGTTCGCAAATTTAATGATTATAAAAGTAATCCTGATAAGGCTTTATTGACAGAAGCTGCCAAAATATTTGAAGAAACGACACTGATTGACGCTACTGAAGGACAAACCTATTCCATCTTGGCTTCCTGTTATTACGAAATGGGGGAATCGGGTAAAGCGATAGAAAGCGCCCGGAAAGCTACGGAAATGATGCCCGACGATTTTCAGGCGAACTTAGCTTTAGGACAAATTCTTTCAGTTACAGGGGACAAAAAGATCGCTTTAGGGTATGTGAAAAAAGCAGTGGAACTGGATCCGTCAAATACCCAAGCAATTCGTCAGTTGGCCACCATTTATTACGATCTTGATGATAAAGAAAAATCTGTGGAAACATTTGAGGCTGCCATTAAAACTGAGTCAGATAAAATGCGGAAATCTGACCTCTATTTCAACCTCGGTGTATTGAATATGCAGTTGGATAATTTCCAAGACGCCGAAGATGCTTTTATGTATGCCTTTGATCTAAACCCGGATGATACGGAAGCATTGGTGGGGATGGCGCAAACTTTTGAAAATGCAGAAAAATGGCGCCGTGCTGGGAAATTCTACCGAGAATTGATTGGGATGGAACCGGATAACCCGGATCATTATAAAGGAATGTCTCGTGTGCTTCTCAAGCAGGGCGATCCTGAAGGCGCTACCCGTTATTACGAAAAAGCTAAAAAACTCGGCGGCTGATTCGATTCTATAAATTAGGTTTTATATTAAAAAGCACTCTATTTTCGGCGGGCTTTTTTTATCCGCTTTTTTGGCGTTTCTTTAAGTATTCATTTAATGCCTTATCCAGGGGATGATCCGTAAATAAGGGTACATAGTCAATTCGCTGGTTTCGACAGCCCAGGCGGTATTTCTTTTGAAATGATTCGATTAATTTCTGGTAAGCCGAACGAATATGCCAGGGTTCAGTCGTTATCGTTTCACCTGTTTCCAAGTCCCGGAATTTGGTTCGGTTGCCGAATTGAAAATCCTGTTCCTGCCGATCCAGCAAATGAAATACAATCATTTCCTGTTTATTATGCCTGAAATGATTCAAGCCCATCAGCACTTCTTCCGGATCATCTAATAGATCGGAAATCAATATCACCAATCCCCGTTTTTTAATGCGTTCAGCCATATAATCCAGTGTGGGCCGGATTTGCGTATCATTTCCAGACTGAATGTTATCCAGGGCACTCATAATTATATTGGCATGGGAAGGCGCCGAACGGGGAGGAATAAGTTTTTGTATTTTTTCATCGAATAATACCAAACCCATTCCATCTCTCTGATTCAGCATCAAATGGGTCAGTGCGGCGGATAGATAACTGGCATATTCCAACTTTGATACTGACCCACTGGAGAAAGTCATGGATTGACTTGTATCCAGTAATATGTAAGATCGCAAATTGGTTTCTTCCTCATATCTTTTTACATAATATCGGTCTGTTTTTCCGTATAATTTCCAATCAATATGGCGGATTTCATCACCGTAGCCGTAAGCCCGGTGCTCCGCAAATTCTACACTGAACCCATGATAGGGACTCTTGTGTTGACCGATGAGATATCCTTCAACAACCAAACGGGCGCGGAGGGCCATGTTATCGAGCTTCGCGACCATTGTCGGATCGAGGTATTTTCGTTTATCGATTACGTTAGAAGTTTGACGTTTCATATTAGACGTTTTTTAGAGGTGTTAAAGTGTTTGGGTGTTATTGCTCTCACGTAATCACACCCTCACGTTAACACTTTTACACCCTAACACAGTAAAACATTAGCTTGCTAATAGTTTCTTAAGAATATCATCAACGCTAACGTTTTCTGCTTCCGCATTGAAGTTTGGGAGCACCCGGTGACGTAATACTGGCAAAGCGAGCGATTTTACATCATCAATATCAGCAGTGGGGCGGCCATCCAGCACTGCCCGTGTTTTTGCCCCAAGGATTAGGAATTGGGAAGCGCGAGGGCCGGCACCCCAATCAATCCACTCATTGATAAATTCGGGCGAATTATCACTGGGCCTGGTGGAACTCACTAGGTCAACTGCGAATTCGATTACATTATCAGCCACTGGTACGCGGCGAACCAGATTCTGGAATTCCAATATTTCATCTCTCGAAATTACCTTTTTCAACTGTGTATCAGTTACTGCAGTTGTGGTCTGTACGATTGAAACTTCCTCTTGTCGGCTGGGGTAATCAATCAGGATATTAAACATGAAGCGATCCAATTGTGCCTCGGGGAGAGGATAGGTTCCTTCCTGTTCAATGGGATTCTGGGTGGCCAGAACAAAGAAAGGTTCCTCAATATCGTAGGTATTCCCGCCGGCCGTGACTTTATGTTCCTGCATGGCTTCCAGTAATGCCGCCTGGGTTTTAGGCGGCGTACGGTTTATTTCATCCGCCAGGATGATATTACCAAAAACCGGTCCTTTAAAAAAGCGGAAGGCCCGCTTTCCTGAACCCTGTTCTTCCTCGATCACTTCCGTACCGGTGATATCACTGGGCATTAGGTCCGGAGTGAACTGGATTCGCCTGAAGGATAGGTCCAAAAGGTTGGCCATGGACTTGATCATAAGTGTCTTGGCCAATCCCGGGACCCCGACGATGAGTGTATGGCCTTTACATAAAAGCGCAATCAGGATATGGTCTAATACATCCTTCTGGCCGACGATGGATTTGCCGATTTCGTTGAAGAACCGACTTTTAACATCGCCCAGTTTTTCCAGTAATTGTAAATCTGTTTGGTTTTCCATTAGAATCCTTGTCTAATTATTGTGGAAATAAAAAGGGGCGAAAACTTACACGTCACCTTCGGATGAAACAATGAGAATGTCTTGTGTGACCATTGCAACAGATAGAAATTCCACCTTATGTCCAAGTCTAAAAACACAGCACAAAATGCTTACCTGGAACTCAAACCGGATGAAAGAAGTTCTCTTGTGAGAACCATGGGAGAATCTCAATTTCGCACCCAGCAGATCAATAATTGGATTTATGAGCACCACGTAGCCGCATGGGTCGAAATGGAAAACCTGCCCCAATCGCTTCGGGAAAAATTGAATGCTACCCTTCCATTGCATCCGCTGGAAATTATTAATATCACCGGATCAGAGACTGAAGCGACGCGGAAATTCCTGTTCAAAACAAAATACGGTCACAAAATTGAGTCTGTACTCATGCATGACGGAGATAGAACCACCGTTTGTATTTCCAGTCAGGTGGGTTGTGCGGTTGATTGCAAATTTTGTGCGACGGCCTCAATGGGGTTTATAAAAAACCTCAGCACCGGGGAGATTGTGGACCAGGTTATTCATCTCCAAAGGGAATCAAAGTCACGCATAACAAATGTGGTCTTCATGGGAATGGGTGAACCATTCTTGAATTATCGCCGCGTAATTGAAGGGGCAAAAGCATTAAATAAAATAATGGGTTTCGGCGCACGAAGAATTACAATATCCACGGCGGGAATCGTACCCAGGGTTAAACAGTTTGCGGACGAGAATCACCAATTCAAACTGGCCATCAGCCTCAATGCAATTGACGAAAAAAACCGGAAAAAGATTATGCCCCTTACGGAAACTCATCCCCTGTACTCCCTCATGGAAGCCGCCCGGTATTATTATGAGAAAACCCGGCGCTTCATCACCTTTGAATATGTCCTTTTGAAGGGGATTAATGACTCTCCGGAGGCCGGGAAATGCCTGATTGATCTCCTGCGATCCTTACCGTGTAAGGTCAATATAATTCCATATAATGAAATTGGCGGCGAATTCAGCCGCCCGGGTGAACAAACAATTCACGCGTTTTTAAAATCATTAAAGGACGCCCCCTTCACCGTAACAGTGCGATGGAGCAAGGGCACCGATATTGACGCCGGCTGCGGCCAGCTGGCGGTGAAGGAAGCGGCATGATTAATATTGATCTCATGGCTGAAAAGGTTTTGGATCAATCTGGATTTGGTGGCTGGATTGCCGTCGTATTAGGGTCTGGGCAGGCTGGATTTGCAGAAGGCCTGGCCAATCAAAAGATCGTTCCTTTTGAAGATATCCCGGACTACCCCCGCACTACGGTAAAGGGGCATTCAGGTGAGTTAGTAGCCGGTTCAATGGATGGCGTTGAAGTGCTGGCGGCCAAAGGCCGCTTCCATTATTATGAAGGTTATTCATTTGATGAAATCACTATCCCGATTCGTCTTTTTTCTAAACTGGGCATAGATCATTTGATAATTACCAATTCTTCCGGTTCCATGAGAAAAAACTGTCCCCCCGGGACACTCATAGCTATCACGGGGCACATGGATTGTACCTACCGCCACAGCGCTGATGATCCAAAATTATTTTCTGGACATCCTTACCATGATCTGAACCTGGTCAAAATTGCCCAATCATCCGCTTCCGATTTGGGAATTGAATTGGCTACCGGGAATTACTGCTGGACGCTGGGACCATCTTACGAGACCTCGGCTGTAATTGAAGATATGCGAAGAATGGGCGGTGATGCGGTTGGAATGAGTACCGTACCGGAGATTATTGCGGCAGGTGAACTCGAAATGAAAGTGCTGACTATTTCATGTCTTACCAATTATGCTGCCGGAATTTCTCCCACGCCCCTTACCCACAAGGATGTGGTAGAAACTGCAAAGAAAGCCGGGGAAAAATTCACCGGCCTTTTAAAAAGAATTATATCTGCACTGAATTAAACTGATCAGTACCCGATTGCTGTATTCTCTCCCCTGGAATCGGCCCCGCCCCAATATCCCTTTTCATTGATCATTATACCGTTGGCTTCGCCGATATCACCGCGGAGTTTTATGTTGTGGCCCCGAGATTTTAAGTTTTCAACCACATCATTGGATAAACCAAACTTTTCATAAAAAACCATATCCGGTAACCATTGGGAATGGAACCTGGGAGAAGCGACCGCTTCCTTGATATTCATCCCATGGAGGGTCACGTTGAGAATGTTTTGCAAAACGGTAGTAATGATTGTTGCTCCTCCCGGTGTGCCCAGGACCAGAAAGGGTTTATCATCTTTTAATACAATGGTGGGTGTCATGGAACTCAAAGGGCGTTTTTTAGGTTCCACCGCATTGGCCTCATTTCCAATTAACCCAAATACATTGGGTACCCCGGGTTTGATGGAAAAATCGTCCATTTCATTATTGAGGAGAAAACCTGCACCCGTCACTGTTACACCATTCCCATAGCCCCAGTTGATAGTTGTGGTCACGGCTACAGCATTGCCATCTTTATCCACCACGGAATAATGGGTGGTTTCTTCACTCTCCTTAAAAGGGCCGACCCCGTGTTTTACATCCTGGGAGGGAGTAGCCTTCGAAAGATCAATGACGCCGGACCTTTCCTTGGCATATGATTTTGAAAGGAGCATGTCAACCGGCACATCCCAAAAATCAATATCACCTAAGTGTTCTGCCCTATCGGCGTAGGCCCGCCGTTCAATTTCGGTAAAGGCATGAATATAATCGGATGAATTCCAACTGAAATCAATTGGGAATTCAGTAGGGCGATTTTGGATTTCATTGACCATGTTCAGCATATGCACGAGCAAAATACCGCCGGAACTGGGCGGTCCCATAGAAATAATATCATGGCCCTGAAATGATCCTCGAATCGGTTCCCGGTATTTGGCTTCATAATTGGCCAGGTCATCATGGGTAATCCAGCCGCCGCCCTTTTCCATTTCAGCCACGATGAAGTCTGCGGTCTTGCCCCTATAAAAGCCGTCCCTGCCGTGCTTCGCGATTCGCTTTAGTGTTTTTGCCAGGTTTTTTTGTACAAAAATATCCCCCAGTTCCCAAGGCCTGTCATCCCGGGTAAAGATTCGTTTTGTCCCCGGATGCTGGCTCAATCGTTCTTTATTAGAGTTAAATCGTTCTGCTTCATAATAAGAAAGATCAAATCCTTTTTCCGCTAATTTGATGGCCGGGGCCAGCACTTGATTCAGAGATATATTCCCTGAGCCATGGTCAAGCCATGCTTTCAGGAGGCCATCAACCGATCCCGGAACGCCGGATGCCAAATGGCCAAACAGGGATTTTCCCTTTATAGGATTTCCTTTTTCATCCAGGTACATATCCCGGTGGGCCTTGGCCGGCGCCATTTCCCGGTAATCCAGGGAAAAGGTTTTCCCATCACCGAAGCGGGCAACCATAAAACCGCCGCCGCCGATATTGCCGTTGGATGAAGATGTTACCGCCAGTGCAAAGCCCACGGCCACAGCCGCATCCACGGCGTTGCCGCCCTTCTTCAATATATTAATTCCCACTTGTGAAGCATGGCGGCTGGTGGAAACCACCATCCCGTTTTTGCCATAAACAGGGAGGGGATGGGATGGATAAATTAATGTGGAAAAGGTGATCGTAGCTGAAAGCAGAAATCGAAAAGTTTTCATTGGTATTGCCTTTGGTTTCCTAGGGATAAAATGCCCAGGAAATTAGAACAAAACTTGGCGTAATTTGAAACCGAATTTGCGAATCATATTATTGAGGGTTTTATGCAGAAAGTATTACTTGTTGGTGTGGGTGATGTGGGGAAACATCTCCTGGAATTTGCCGCCCGGGATGAAAATTCGATAGAATGGGTCGTTGGTGATATTGACAGGCAAAGAGCTCAATGGGCATGCAATAATGCAGAGATCGGGGCTGCCCACCATGGGATTCACCCAGCCTTCAAACCCATTCAGATTGACCTGTTGGATTTGGAGAAAACGACTGAATTGATCAAAAAAGAAAAACTGGACGCAGTGATCAACTGCACTGTCCTCCACACATGGCATCTTATCCGAAATTTACCAGAAGATATTTATGCTAAGATCAGTTCCGCAGGATTGGGGGCGTGGCTGCCATGTCAATTGACATTAGGAATGAACTTAGCCCAGTCCATTAAAAATTCCGGACAGTCCCCTTTTTATATCAATACTTCATTGTCATGTCTGACAAACCCTGTTATGGGGAAGATAGGGCTGGCACCCACAATTGGCATCGGGAATGTAGATCTTGTCGCCCCAGCGGTGACAACTTATGTTTCCCGGCAATTGGATATACCAAGAGAATCTGTCGAGATTTATCTCGTTTGTCATCACCAACATTGGGTCTTTCCCCGGGAGGAGGGATATAGACCGGGAGCCCCATATTTTCTGAAAATTCTCGTGGGTGGCAAGGATGTAACTTCTGACTTCGATACGGATCAGGTCATGTTTGATGCTGTGAAGCTTTATCCTCCCGGCATCGCATTTACAACTGTATCTGCTTCATCAACATTGAAGAATCTCAAAGCATTGGTTTTTGATGAAGGATTGCGCACCCATTCGCCGGGCCCCAATGGACTCCCTGGAGGTTACCCGGTACGATTAAGCGCCAAGGGTGCAGAAGTGGTTTTACCGCCCGAAATTTCATTGGATGAAGCCGTCAAAATGAATGAAATGTCAGGGAAGCTGGATTCGATTGAGAAGATTCACGATGACGGTACCGTCGTCTTTACGGATTATGCTTATGTCATAATGAAAGAAACATTGGGTTTTGACCATAGATCATTTCACCCGTCAGAATCGAAAGATTTGGCTTTTGAACAAATGGCTAGATATAAAGAACTGGCAGCTAAATATAGTTAAGTTTAAAAATTTCAGTTAAGTGAAGAAATAAAATCGCCCATGCGCTGAATCATGGCCTGCAGGCGGGGATGATGATCTTGTATAAAGGAAATAGGGTCGGGATCAGCTTGGTAGGCGTTGACAATGGTATTCGCCGCATCATCATCTTCTGCATCAATATAACTGGTGGCCAATCGAAGGGCATACTGTTGGGGGTCATCCATGAATTCGGAACCGGATAAAACAGCAATTTTGTAATTGTCTAAAAGGTGTAGGGCTAATTCATGGTCAGAGTGAAGTCCTTTTGATTTTAATGCTTCCTCCCATAGTTTAAAATTTGGGTATATATAAAATGCGCCCTGTGGGGGAGCGCAGGAAATTCCCATGGCGCGCATTTGGTCATATAAATAACAGGTTCGAACTTGATGCATAGCCCTGCAATCCAAGATAAAATTTTCGATCTCTGGATTCTCATCATAAGCCGTTAAAGCAGCATACTGCATGGGAGCAGGAACACAGGACCAGATTGAACCGGCAATATGTCTGAATCCCCCAATTATTTTTTTCCCGATCAATCCTCCAGGGACAATAGCTACACCGATTCGCCAACCCCCTAACGATAGAATTTTACTCAATCCTCCCAGTACAATCGTTCCTTCCGGATAGTAGGTAGCCGGCGTCGTATGTTGAAATCCATCATTGGTCAACAAACTGTATATTTCATCACTTAAAATATAAATTTTATTTTCCTTGCAATAATGAGCAACTGCTTCCACATTTTCTTCTGAAAGAATGGTACCTGTTGGATTGTTTGGATTTGTTAAAACGATCATGCAGGGCCCGGGACTGGTTTGCTTTTTCGCCCGATCCAAGGCATCAATGGATACTTGGAATCCTGAATCATAATCTAATGGAAAGGTGACAACATGCCGTCCCGCCAACTTGGCTTGATCTTTATAGGATACCCAGGCCGGCGTAGGTAAGATCACATCACCGGGTAGAGAATGCATGACAGCATAAAGCAATGACTTGCTGCCCACGCCGAGAAGGATTTGATCAGGCTGTGTGTCAAGATTAAAGTGGCGGTTATAAAAGTTAGATACACTTTCCCGTAATTCACGGATACCCTGAAGGGATACATAACTATGACGACTGGCGTTCTCCGATAATGCTTTTGCCATTAGGGGGTGAACAGGAAAACGGGATTCCCCGAAACCCATGTGAAATACATTTTTCCCACTATCCCACAAGGATTGAACTTTTTCATTTATAACAAGTGTGGCAGAGCCGTACTTCATTTATTTTTTACTCGAGAATGTTTTTTTACCAGGTTGATTAAAACCTGGTGCATGGTTTTAACAATATGTGATTTGGGGTTATCAATTTGCTCGATGAGGCCAATAATTCTTTTTACGGGTTTTTTGCCCAATGGTACAATACGAACCCCTTTTGGAAATGGATATTTAATATCCCTATGGGGGACAACCGATACACCAAGGCCATGGGCGACCATTTGGGAAACACCCTCCAAAGAATCCACAACCATTGTTGTATTTACGGTAATATTCCGTTTTTTAAATAATTCATCAATAAGACGACCCTCCCAGGAAGATCGTTGAAAACGGATGTAAGGAAGTGTCTCTAATAGTTCCCTATTTGTATTTCCTTTGGTGCCTTCGGGTACAATTAATACAAGGTGTTCATGAACAAAAGGATGCCAACTCATTCCCGGGGGCAGTTCTGTTGGTTCATTTACAATTGCGGCAGAAATGATACCATGATTCACTTGGGTGATCAGTTCGTCGGAAAATCCACTGGTAACGTTGATCCGCAATTTGGACTGGGTTTCCTTCATTACGACCAAAGCTTCTGGCAATAGCCCGGTCAGGATTGTAGGAATTGCGCCCATATCCAACCCGCCGGTGAGGTGCGAAGCAACCTTTTCATTAAGATCAGAGCACATCCTGAGGATTTCTCGGGCCTGATTGGCCAGTTCCATCGCTCTTTGGTTTGGTGTGGGCGGCCGCGTAAATCGGTCAAACAATTCCAAACCCAATTCTTCTTCCAGGGATTTGATTTGGAGGCTTACCGCTGATTGAGTCAAGCCAATGGCTTCACTGGCAGCTGTGAACCCGCCATGGTTAATAATGGCTACGAGTGTCTCAAGTTGTCGAATTTCCATTAATTTGATTAATCTTTAATATAGGTTTTTTTATCATCCTTGGTTCAAGTACAAAAAAGGCGGCAACTATAAAGTCACCGCCTTTTTTGTTAGGGAGGGCAATCAACCTTAGAAGTTGTACATGAGTCTCATGTAGGTCATACCACCATGATAGCCGAGAGGTGAACGGCGGGGGTAGGGCATGCCTTGAGACATACGTGTAGCAATTTGATTTGGGAATGCATTTGTAATATTGTTACCGCCCAAGACAACACTCAAATTATCATTCATGTCATATTGCATTTCAAAATCAAAGAATGTGATTGGGTCGATTTTATCTTTTTGACTTCTTTCATCAATACTTTCTCCAAAGTAGTTCATGCGAAGCATGGCAGATAAGTTGCTACGGACTTTATGATCTACGGTAAATACCATTCGATCTTTTGGCAGGTTTTCTTCCAGATTTTGAACATTGCCATCTGACACAGGGTTCACACCATTGACCTGCTTTTGTTTTTGAACTTTTGTTTCATTGTGGTTCAGGGCAAGGCCAAAATTGGTTTTCCCTATTTTGTAGACTGCCACAAGATCGTAACCGGTTGTTTTTGTATCCAGTGCATTCGTATAAAAAGCGAGTTTTTTGAAGTAAGGATTCCCTTCAACAGCTAAGGAGCGTGATTTAAGAATCTTATCTTCAATATCAATCGTGTAGTAATCGAACGTCAGATTCAAGTTACTCATAGGATTAGAGGTGAATCCGAAGCTCATATTTTTTGCTTTTTCAGGACCCAGCTCTTTACCACCCAACGCTACAGCAAGTGGGTTGGTTGGTCGTACGGTACCTTCTTGCACCTGTTTTCCGGTTGGACCATCAAAAGAAGTCACAACACCGGTGTAGTTTGATTGACCCGGTGTGGGTGCGCGAAATCCGGTGGAATAACCGCCTCTAAAGGAAACCAGGTTTCCGAGTGAATAGCGCCCAGCGACCTTTATATTAAAGGTATTGCCAAAATCTGAAAAGTTTTCAGAGCGGGCTGCAAATTGGAGCAACAATGCATCCATATCATATTCAAAATCAGCGTAAAATGCCGTGTTTGTACGGGCAAATACACCGGCAGCGTCGGGGCTAGTCCCGGGCATGCCATTAGCTGCCAATCCAGGTGCCGTATAGTTTTTGCCGGTTACAGGATCAATCAACAAAGCTGAGTCACCCCAAGGTCCTGGCATCCATGATTCTTTTTGACCCTGGAACATGGTGTATTTTTCTTCGCGCCATTCTGTACCAAACCCAAGGTTCATTGCATCACTAATGGGATAAGTAAAATCTGCATTCAGATTCGTTTCAGCCTGTTTCAAATCACCAATATCAAAATTGTGAGGTGAATAGGGGCCCCATGATAGGTTTAGGGTATTCTTTAAGTAATAGTGTATACGATTAGAACCAAAACTGGCACTAAAATCATAATTCACACCATTATCCATGCTACCTTTAACACCGGTCACAGAACTGAAATCATTACCATGACCTTCCAATCGAGGTGTGAATCCCAGGGGATAGGTATCACCCCAGGCAAAGTTTCCTTTAGATGGATCTGCCGGATCCAAAGGAATAGCCGTTAAGGCACCGGATTTACCAGCAGCCCTTAAGAAAAAGCTGTATTCACCAAATGTATCGGCATAATTACCAAATGAATATGCTTCTGCATTATCACTCAACTTTAACCCGGCATTCCAGACAGAACGGAAACCGTCATTTTGAGGACGGCCCCAATTCATGGCGGTCTGCCAAGAATCGACATCCTGCTTACCGATATATCTGCCATCTGCATTGGTTTTATCTTTTGATTTATTCCAGCCCTTATAACCATCGGAAGCAGATGCATGTTGAAATCCACGTGAGAGTTCAGGTCTGCTTGAATATTCAGCACTCACATTTAAAAAACCATTATCTGTGAGTTTCATACCCTTATTTATAGCCAGGGTGACATCCGTTTCACCGCCACGACCGTTTTCAGCGGTCATCCAGCGACCGCCTGTCGCATGGATTTCATAGCCGGAATTATTGTCTTTCAGTAGAAAATTCATTACACCTGCAATAGCGTCAGAACCATATTGAGCGGCAGCTCCGTCTCGAAGGACTTCGAGGCGTTTAATAGCAATACCAGGAATCATACCCACATCAACCGCTTGGGCGCCTACATTCATAGCTGCACCAAAGTGAGAGATCAATGCAGAACGATGGCGGCGTTTTGAATTGGTAAGCACCAGGATATTGTCCGGTGGAAGACCTCGCATAGACGTGGGGCGAACAAAGGCAGCCCCGTCACCGGTCAGTGGCGTCGCGTTGAATGATGGCACTGTGTTTTTTAATGTTTCAGTAAAATCACCATTCCCCTGGCGTCTTAATTGAACATCATCAAATCCGTCAATAGGTGAAGGTGATTTCATGGCTGTACGTCCTGCTGTACGGGTACCTGTGACCAATACACCTCTCAAGGCTACGGCGTCTACTTCTAATGAGAAGTTCGCTGTAGCGCCACCATCATCCACTGTGACGGACTGGCTGGCGGATTGGTAGCCAATATAAGTGGCTGTTATTGTATAAGTACCGGCTGGCACATTGTTGATTGTATAGGTACCGTCTGTATCGGTAGCTGCACCCAGTGATGTACCGCTTAAAACAAGGTTTGCCCCGGGAAGTCCATTTCCGTTTTCATCGGTGACTGTACCGGAAACAGTTCCGCTCTGGGCCAATATGAATGAAAAAGCACTCAAAAAAACTAAAATGCGTTTTCTATTGAGATTATCTAACATAATATTCTCCTGCTCTCCTTTAGGTGTGAGTTGATATGAATGAATTAGGGCCACTAGCAATTTGCGAAATTGATTGTCGTTCCAAATAAATTCCGCCGAACTTACGTATGTTTAATAACATAAAGTCAAATTAATATATTTTACTAATAACATTGATATTACTTATGTTATTGTTTAGGGCAATTAACCGATTAAAATTGATTTAAGGGACTTTTTATGATCTATTTTAAATTTGTTTGGATTTGAACCAGATAAAATAGACTGGAATACCTGAGAGAACGAAAGCCAAATCCTGCAATGACTTATCCCATTCGTACCAGGCCCGCATGAGAACTAAACCGGTTATTCCTATAAAATATATTGATGGTAGAAACGGATAAAAAGGCAACCTATATCCATTGGATTCACCCGCATTATCTTGGCGAAACTTGAAAAAAGCAACTGTGGTAAATCCATAAAAAATCAATATGGCAAAAACCATTCCTGCAACAATTGTTTCAAAATTCTGCCGGACTAAAATAAGGATGATTCCCCAGATACAATGAGCAATAATGGCATGGGTCGGTGTTTGAAATTTTGGATGGATATGATTCAGCCAATTGAATAAAAGGCCATCCCGAGCCATGGCATAATAGACC
>JAYEFG010000139.1:0-1840 GCA_034658595.1 Fidelibacterota bacterium
CCATCAATCCATTTATCCACCAATCCAGTATTCCACCATTAAGCATGGCTAACCCACCTAACACAGCCTTAAATAACATTCGTGTTTATTCGTGCGCTTGCGTCCCGCACTTGTTTCGGGGTAATTCGTGGACAGGTTTTTTCCAATTATCAATTTTAACGTCAATCAGCCAAAAACCATGATAACCGATAACAAATATATTCCGGATTTAAATACCATTCTTGAGTTGGGTGAAGGTCAATTCAGTGAATTCAAAGAATCTTTGGATGGCAGTATTTCAAAGGAAATGGTGGCGTTCGCAAACGCATCTGGCGGTGTTGTGTATCTGGGTGTATCGGACTTAGGAAAAATACACGGTGTTGAGATAACCAATAAACTAAAATCAAAAATCCAGGATATTGCCTATAATTGTGACCCGTCTCTCATCGTAACATTAAATGAGATTGAAAATGTGTTGGCGGTGGAAATAATGGAAGGAGTCAACAAACCATATTCCTGTTCATCGGGGTTTTATATGAGAATGGGACCCAATTCTCAAAAAATGAAACGAGATGAAATATTAACCCTGGCTATTAAAACCGGGAAAATCCGTTTCGACGAACAAATTTGTCCACATTTTGATTGGAAAGATTTTGATGACGAAAAATTTGAATATTACCTTAAGCTTGCAAAGATATCTTACAATCTTTCCCGAGATGAAATCCTGACAAATTTACGTGTTCTCACCCCTGAAGGCTTGACGAATGCCGGCGTACTCTATTTTGCTAAAAAGCCCTATCAATACGTCATCAGTTCGCGTATCAGATGTGTACATTTCAAAGATGATGGGCGATTGGATATTCTCGATAAAAAGGTGATCGATCGCGGTATTGTTGGTAATATTGAATTTGCTGTTGAATATTTGCAAGAAAGGGTTCCTGTGAGATACGAAATAAAAGATTTACCCAGAGATGAATTCCCTGAATACCCAATTGAAGCCTATCGAGAAGCAATTGTTAATGCAGTCATTCATTTTGATTACTTCTTGGGAGATATGATTGCTGTCGAAAAACATAAAAGCCATATCATTATTAACAATAAAGGAGAATTGAACTTTCCAGAAAATGAGTTTGGTACACGAAGCGAACCACGGAATAGAATCATGGCGGATTTACTATTAAGAACCATTTATATGGAGAGAGCCGGCACGGGTATTAAAAGGATTAAGGATGCATGTATTGAAAATGAAAACAACCTAACATTTTCTTTTTCAGATGTTTTTCGGACAACTATTGAATCAAATACCACGGGGGCAAAGGCTACCCCAAAGGCTACCCCAAAGGCTACCCCAAAGGCTACCCCAAAGACTACCAGGGAACGATTGCTGGAGATATTAGCTGAAAACCCAAAAATTACGAGAGAAGAAATGGCAAAGAAGTTGGATATAAGTGTAAATGGAGTAAAGCAACATATTTTAAGTTTGAAAAAAGATGGAAAACTAAAAAGAACCGGTGGTCGTAAAATGGGTCATTGGGAACTTGTAATTAAACCAGAATGATTGCCGATTTATTAAGCGAAACGTACTGGGGTGTTTTTTCGTGAAATTAGCCTGTCCTGTGAAATACGAAGAATGAGTATATTCCAACAGGGTGGACAGAAAAGAGGATTCACGAATGTCACGAATATCCACTAATAACAAAATAGAAAAAGTTTATATTATTAAAGTATACATTGATGATAAATCGCCGAGTATTTTCAATCACCTACTACAGCCCTAATAAATAATTCATGTTTTTTCGTGCGCTTGCGTCCCGCACTTGTTTCGGGGTAATTCGTGGACAGGTTTTTTTCAATTTCAAGT
>JAYEFG010000140.1:0-1839 GCA_034658595.1 Fidelibacterota bacterium
GAATTAAATATTTAAATAAGGTGAAATTGGTAAGAGCTCAAGAGTACTTTAATAACACTTTCAATTATTCTATACTCATAGAAACATTATAATCGAGTAAAAAATGTCTATAAATACAATCATTTCTGGTACAGGTTCAAAACTGCCTGATCAGGTTATCCCCAATAGTAATTTTTCTGACCATCAATTTTATGGAAAAGATGGGTCGCTTACCGCCAAAACTACAGGGGAAGTTATTGCCAAACTTGAAGAAATATCCGGTATAAAAAGCAGGCGTTATATTCCCGACGATGAAGACTCTGTACCTTTGATGACATCTGCATCGACGCGTGCTATTAAAGATTCCGGGTTGGACAAAAACCAGATCGATGGCATTATTGTGGCCCACAATGCTGGTAATATGAGAACTGACGGATTGGGATGGGAACCTGTACCCAACCTTGCTTCCCTGGTTAAAAACAGCCTTCAAATAAAAAACTACGATTGTTTTGCTTATGATATTTTATTCGGCTGCCCCGGCTGGATCCAGGGACTGATTCAGGCTCATTATGCGATCGTAAATGGCGATGCAAACCATGTGCTTGTAATTGGAATTGAAGTCGCTTCTCGGCTTTTGGACCCCCATGATGTGGACTCCATGCTCCTGGGGGATGGTTGCGGAGCTGCTATTTTATCTAAATCTGAAAATGATGATAAAATTGGAGTACTGGGTTATACCACCTTTTCTCATTGCCAAGAGGATTGCCGTACTATATTTGTTGGCCAATCCAATAACCCTGCATTAAAGGAAAAAATATTATTTAAAATGAATGGAAAGGAAGTTTACCGCTATGCTACGACCTGGGTACCCCAAGTAATTAAAAAAACTTTGGATAAACTGGAGCTATCCGTTGAAGATATCGACTTATTTCTATTTCATCAAGCCAACGGGAAAATGCTTACTGCGATTGCAAAAAACCTGGGAAAACTCTACAACCAAGACCTTTCATTTTTTAATGGAAAAATTCCTTCAACCATTGAATTTACAGGCAATACATCCGTAGCGACTATTCCCACCATGCTGGATTTAATACAAAATAAAAAACTGGATAATTATGAAATTAAATCTGGACAAAAAATCATTATGGCCTCTGTTGGGGCCGGTATGCACTGCAATGCAATCGTCTATCAATTCTAGAATAAATCAATTTCAACAGATTCTTTTATTCCTTCTGGGAATAACGCTCATATCATCGTGTCAATCCAATTCTGGTGAAGGAGTCCAAATCTTGAGTGGCGCCACCGTTATTACCATGGAAAAGGGAAATCCCCGTGTGGAAGCAGTTGCCATAAAAGAATCAAAAATAGTTGGCGTGGGGAATTTAAAGTTATTAAAACGGCAATTCAAGGGTGCGGAGGTTGTTAACCATTTTACGGAAAAAGTGATTATGCCCGGCTTTATTGAAAATCACATTCATCCCTCCTTGGCTGCCATTTTACTCCCCATGGATTTTATTACACCCTTTGAATGGGACCTCCCCAACCAACAAGTCACTGATACCCACGGCAGAGATGCATTTTTAAAAAAATTAACAGATAATGTCAAAAATAGTAAAAAAGATGAATGGTGATGGACATGAAGGTGAATGGCTAACTGAACCGGAAGAATTGGCAAGCAAGGCTAAAGGATATTGGGATACCGGTTACCAACTCCACATTCATACCAATGGAGATAAAGGGCATGAAGTGGTCCTTGATATTATAGAAAACTTGATCAAAGAAAACCCCAAAGATGACCATCGAACAACACTGCATCATCTTGGGTATTCCACAGAAGCCCAGAGTAAGCGTATAGCTGAC
>JAYEFG010000141.1:0-6748 GCA_034658595.1 Fidelibacterota bacterium
ACCCAGTCCACGGAACATAAAGCAGTCCTCGATACCTGTGCTGCCATGGAACGGAAAGGATGGGAGGTCACTTATTTACCTGTGGATTCAAAGGGATTTGTAGATCCGAATGGTGTCATCGCTGCCATTCGATCCGATACTGTACTGGTGGCTGTTATGCACGCCAATAATGAAATTGGAACCATCCATCCTATTGGTGAGATCGGCGCCATTTGTAAAGCGAAAGAAGTGTATTTCCTGGTAGATGCCTGTCAATCTTTCGGAAAAATTCCCATAGATGTGGATGAAATGCATATCGATTTACTGGCGGCCACGGCACATAAGATCTACGGACCCAAAGGGATTGGAATGCTTTATGTTCGGAAGAAAAACCCCAAAATTGAACTCACAATGCAAATAGAAGGGGGCGGTCATGAACGGGGCTTGCGTTCCGGAACACTACCCGTGCCACTCATCGTTGGTTTTGCTGAAGCAGTGAAAATTTGCCTGAAAAACCGGGATGATGAAAATGCCAGACTTAAATCCTACCGAAACCGGATGATTGATGAAATTATATCTGCTTTTCCGGAAGTGATTCTTAATGGAACCAGGGAAAATCGTTTACCCCATAATATTAATTTATGTTTTGCCGGGTTGGATGCGGAATCGCTGATCGTAAAAATGAAGGGAATTGCCTGTTCTACCGGCTCGGCTTGCAGCAGTGCTAACCTGGAACCATCTCATGTAATGAAAGCATTAGGGTATAATAATGAACTTGCCCATTCAGCCATTCGATTTAGCCTTGGAAGATTTAATTCATCGGAAGAAATTCAATCGGCTATAAATGAAATTATACGAGTGGTTTGGGAAGCCAAAAAGAGTTCACCCCGTTTTAAAATTTTTGAACCAATAAAGGAATAATTGTGTCCATAAAAGTATTTAATCCATCATCGGAATTCTCATCCAATGCTCATATAAAAAGCAAAGATCAATATCAAAAAGAATATACTCAGTCCATGGCTGATCGAAATGTATTCTGGGCTGAAAAAGCTGAACGGTTATCTTGGTCTAAAAAATGGGATTCCATTGGAGAATTCGATTTTGTAAAGGCCAATATTAAATGGTTTGAGGGTGGAAAACTCAACGTGAGTTACAATTGCCTGGACCGCCATGTGGAAGCGGGGAACGGCGACCGGACAGCACTAATTTGGGAAGGAAATAATCCTGCGGAAGATCGCTACTTTTCCTACAGTGAATTATTAAAAAAGGTGCAAAAGTTCGCTAATGTATTAAAAAATATCGGCGTAGAAAAAGGGGACAGGGTGTGCATGTATATGCAGATGGTTCCCCAACTCCCTGTAGCCATGCTGGCCTGTGCCCGAATCGGTGCGGTTCATTCCATTGTATTTGGTGCTTTTAGCCCGGACTCTCTTCGAGATCGCATTAACGATTCGGAATGTAAAATTTTAATTACCCAGGATACGGGCGTCCGCGGCACAAAACAGAATATTCCCATGAAAGCCAAGGCGGACCAGGCCGTTGCAGAAACGCCGTCCATTGAACATGTTGTGGTGGTGCGGCGGACCGGTGAGCCGGTGGAAATGGTCCATGGCCGGGATGTGTGGTGGCAAGAAGAGATGGCTAATGCGGATGATGTTTGTGCACCGGAAGCAATGGATGCGGAAGATCCATTATTCATTCTTTACACATCCGGTTCTACCGGTAAACCCAAAGGGGTGCTCCACACCACTGGTGGTTACCTGGTTTATACCAACTATACTTTTGAACAAATCTTTGATTACAAACCGGAAGATATTTACTGGTGTACCGCTGATATTGGCTGGATCACCGGTCATTCATACATTGTGTACGGTCCTCTTTCAAATTGTGCCACTTCGGTTATGTTTGAGGGTGTTCCCAATTATCCAGATTTCGGCCGATTTTGGGACGTGGTGGCCAAGCACAAGATCAATCTTTTTTATACGGCGCCCACCGCCTTACGGGCATTGATGAAAGAAGGGAATGGGTGGGTTGAAAAACATGAATTATCTTCCCTGCGATTGTTGGGTACCGTGGGTGAACCCATTAAAGAACCGGAATGGATGTGGTACCATAGCATTGTTGGTAAAGGGAACTGCCCCATTGTTGATACATGGTGGCAGACGGAAACGGGCGGTATCATGATGACACCCCTACCCGGTGCCATACCCACCAAACCGGGATCAGCCACCTTTCCATTTTTTGGTATTGAACCGGTATTGCTGACAGAAGCGGGAGAAGAGATCGAAGGAAATGATGTTTCGGGATTATTGGCAATCAAATCCTCCTGGCCGGGACAGATGCGTACACTTTATGGAGATCATGATCGATTTATTGATACCTACTTTTCCCAATTCCCGGGATATTATTTCACCGGTGACGGCGCCCGCCGTGACGAGGACGGTTATTACTGGATCACAGGCCGCGTGGATGATGTGCTCAATGTATCGGGCCACCGCATTGGTACGGCAGAAGTGGAAGGTGGTATCGGAAAAGCAGGAGGGGTGGCAGAGGCCGCTGTTGTTGGCTATCCCCATGATATTAAGGGCCAGGGTATTTATGCTTTTGTTACTCTAATGACCGGTGTGGATGCGGCAGATTCAATCATAGATGATATTCGTGCCAATGTGACAAAAGAGATCGGGCCCCACGCCAAGCCTGATAAAATACAGTTTGCGCCAGCCCTACCCAAAACACGTTCAGGAAAGATCATGCGACGAATTTTAAGAAATATAGCAGAAGGTGATGTTGACAAAATGGGAGACACATCCACGTTAGCAGATCCCAGCGTGGTGGATAGCCTCGTAGCGGGCGCAATTTAAAAAAATAAAGTAGGGGACGCATATGCGTCCCCTACAATTTTGTAATTATATAACAACTCTCGGTAGGGTTGGATTCAAGTGCATAAAAAGGTTATAAACCGAAGCGCCTGTCTTTGCCGAAATCCAATTGGGGTCAATCTTCGGCGTTCCTGAACCGATCAAGGTAGCTACATCTCCAACGTTTACTGTCTTTTTATTCCCTACTTCAATGATCGTATGGCTGGCTGACACAGCGCCAATGACGGGATAAGTTTTTTTTCCAATAAGAACGCGGGCACCTTCAACAGCTTTTCTTGGAAAACCATCCGTATGGCCCACAGGAATTGTAGCCACCCAAGTGGGCTTTTCAGCAAAATAATTCCGCCCATAACTGACGCTATCACCTTTCTTTAATTTTTGCACACGAACCACACGTGTTTTCAAATTGATGGTACTTTTCAATGTGCCAATTTGGGATTGCTTTTCCGGATCATTGGGGTAGCCGCCGTAAAGGGCCATCCCCGGGCGGACCATATCCAAATGAGCATCGGGGAATTCAAACACGGCACTGGAAGAGGCGGCGTGAAGTGTCCCTAATTTAATGCCGGCGCGGGAGGATCTTTCCGCAACGGTTAAAAAGCGATTCAATTGTTCCACATCAAAATCCGGTTCTTCTGTGAATCCCATAAATACGCCTCGAAATGAAACTCTGCCGCTGTTGGCCAGCGATTTAATAAGAGGCACTGCTTTCCTGAAATTGATGCCCATGCGGCTCATACCCGTATCCAGGTATAATTGGGTAGGTACGGGACCGCCAATCACGTTTGCCATGGGTTTGATAAAATCAATGGTATCGGCATCCATGATACAGGGGATGATATTTTGATGGGCTAACTCTTTCGCCGCTGATGCAGGAAAACGTGCCATGAGGTGAACCGGTTTTTTGATCCCTGATTCACGGAGCATTATGGCCGCATCCAGTTTAACCACCGCAAAGGCCTTGATCTCAGGCAGGGGTTCTAATAGTTTCGCCGCTAAAGTGAGGCCAAGTCCGTAGGCATTATTTTTGATGACGGCCAAAATGGGGCGGCCGTTTGTCAATCGCCGAACTTCCGCCACATTGTGGAGAAGTGCTTTGTGATTGACCTCAATCCACGGGTCAAAGCGGTCACCTGGAATTTTAGATACAACAGGGGAGTTGGTGGCGGCGCTTAAAGAAAAAGGGTGGATGCCGGTGGCGGCAGTCGCCAGCATGGAGGAGCGGAGAAATTTTCGTCTTGATATGGTCATGTAATTGGTAGCCTAATGGATGTCAATTATTATTATGAAAATAATTAAATCCAGAAGTCATTTTCTGACGTCAGTTCATTCTCAACGTCTCCGGTATTGGCCACCCCTTTCGGTTCAATCAGCATGATCTGACATTCTTCTTCAGCCATGGGTTTATGCTCAACTCCTTTAGGGACCACGCACATTTCACCCTGTTTTAAATCCACATGACCATCGCGGAATTCAATGGTTAGATCACCTTTTATGACAATGAAAGTTTCATCGGTATCGTCATGGGAATGCCACACAAATTCACCTTCAACTTTTGCCAGTTTAAATTGGTAATCATTCATTTCAGCGATCACCTTGGGAGACCAGTGATCGGAAAATTTCTCAAACTTTTCTGTAATGTTTATGGTTTCAGTGGCCATTAACTGATCTTTGTAGCAGCAGTTGTAAACGGAACTGTGTTCTGCATAGCCCAAATGGCAGGGCAGCGTTCATCGGTCAATTGTTTCACTTTTTGAATGTCCTCTTCCGAAGAATTGCTTTTTACCTTTACCTCAAATTCAAATCCTGTCATAGGAGGGAATTCTCCTACGCCAAGGGCCGTCCTGAAGTCAACGCCAAGTTTTAAGTTTATTTTCAATTCGTCCAATTCCACACCAGCCATGGCCGCCTGGGTGGCAAAGGTGGATCCGTAGCAAGACATGGCACCGTAAAAACAATAAGTCAAGGCAGACGGTGCACGGCCTTCACCACCCAGAAAGGGTGGGAAGTCAGCATTAAGGGTTAACTCCCCTTGCGGGAATTGCACGTCACCTGAAAATTGTACATCATTATTCGATGTATTCCAGATGCCCTCAAAATTAAAATCCAATTGGGCTGCCGAAGCATCATCTTGGCATTGCTCTACCATGGTATTGATTTGTTTAATTCTTACGTTATGCATGAGATTTCCCTTTTCAGTTGGGTGAAAACTAAGTGAAAAAGATCACCGAAACAATGGCACCAAGGCCTTTGATATTGTATTCTGACTGCTTCCTTTGGCACAAACGGAAATAGATCAGTTTGCAAGCATGTGAAGGATCACCACTACCAGGATCAACCCCGATGTTACGGTCGTTGCCTTGATGATCTCCATTGGCAATCGCGCGCCGGACAACGGAGGCGAATGCTCTGCTCTGGTTTCCCTTGCCCCACCCCGCGAGTTCAGATAGGCGGCGCCCCCGGTAATAAAGGCCGCCATAGGCAGTGTTACAAGCAGCACCCATAGTGTCCACATGCGGGCGGAGTACCACATAACGATCTGGTGTGCCATGCCTGCCGGCTCAGGTTGGAATATGGACAGTTTGACAACGACGACAGAGGTTAAGAATAACACTGCGGGTATAATGAGAGATGCATTAACGGCGGCAAGAATCCGATGCGTTTTTATGGCCATAGCAGTTGCCTTTCTTCATAAATGGTGAGGACCGCTCGCCATCATTCTTGACCTAACGAATAAACTCACCCGCCTGCCAGCGGGGGTGGAGTGGGGGTTATCAAAATGGCGGTTTTTTTTGCCTGAATAATTTAGGTACAATCGTTCATTTGGGAATTGATAAAATCATACGAACTCGCCTACGCTAGTCCACATGAGCTGGTCCCGGTGAGGTTACTTTTGATGGGACCGAATTCGGACTCGTGTGACGAAATACCCTCCAATACCAAATACGATTAGCAGTAGTGGAATGCCACCTGGTTCATCCTCTACAAAAATCATATATATCATAAGTACGACTCCGATCGCAATAGTTATTACGGATATTAGTGTATGCATCTTTAGCTTTTCACTGGTGTTTTGAATCGCTGATGGCACCTCCTCGGCGTACGCCGCGCGTTTAAACAACAAGGCCGATCCGACAAGCAGCATGACAAAGAACGCGTTCAGAACGAACACACCGAACACACCCGCCGCACCCCAGGACGTGGGTTGCCAGATTGTAAGCGCGATCACGGGAACCAACGCCTGAGCTAACGCTGTCACAAACAACGCGCGCGCCATTCCAAGCGGCTGTAAGCGCGCGAGGATGGCACCGATGATTCCGACGGAAAGCACCCCAAAATACATCAAGTTGGCGTCGTTATTTTCAGACCCGATAATGCCAACGGCAGCGTTCACCCAAACGAGAAGGAACACTGTTGCAAGCGCAACACCGACGGCGGCTCTGTATGCGACAGTGCCTCCTTTCCTCGCCATCAATTCATATGCGAGACCAGTGCCGAATAGGAGGACACCGGCGGCAGCGAAATCGGCCAGGTCCCAAACCACTTCATCAGTGAACTGCATCGCAATCAAGGGCAGCAGCAATATGATCCCTGTCGCGATGGCAAGGCGGATGGCAGCTTTGTATGCGGTATTTCCCGTCTTCATCACTTTAATCATTTTGTTCACGCTTTGTCATCAAGATAGCGGCCTAACGAATAAACTCACCGGCGGACGGCGTTTTCATTCTACTAAATTTTCGTGTTACACAAATCTTCATTTTATTGCCAAATCTCAAAATCACCGCACAAGTTTAGCCGTCCGGTGGAGTGGGGGTTGTGTGGCTATCCAATACTCCATTATTTACCAAACAAAATAAAAATCTGTTAAATATCTTTATATAGCCCACCCT
>JAYEFG010000142.1:0-23707 GCA_034658595.1 Fidelibacterota bacterium
ATTGTTTTCAATGTTATTATTAATACTATGATTGGTACCACACAGATAACAAATACTAAAGTATTTAATCTTTTCATAGACTTATCCCGTCTTTCTTCTGCTGGATTTATAGTAGGTACTTCTTGCCCACTAAAGCCAGTTCTTGGTATGTTATCTTTGCCAAGTCTCCACGGGGTTAATCGAAAATCCCTACCCTCTACATTCTTCACGAACTTATTATTGAACACAACTTGATTTTCACCAAGAATCACGCCTTTTATATAAATTACAGCTTCATTTGGTATATCTTTCATTGATTCTTCATCAACTTTAAATATTAAATAGTCCTCATCATATTTGACTAACTTACCCTCGATTGTAACCCCATTATTAAATGTAAGTGTATCTGCAGATAAAATTGAGAATTGTGTCAATATGAGTAATATTGATAATAATTTTCTCTTCATACTGACCTCTTTTTATTTGACCCAGAGGCGTTTCATTTAGCTACACTCACCTTTAGTCCATTCTGTAACGCCTGAATTTTCAGCAAAACAATCATTTGAATAGTCTACTCCATCACAGCCACAAACTGGGTCATAAACTAAGTCACATGGGAGATTTGTTATCTTTGATTCATCAATGCAGTTCTTTTTGTCATTATCCTCACAGGAAAAGACTAATAACAGAGGTAATATGAACCAAAGGCGTTTCATACAGGAACTTACACAGAATCACCCAACAATGGAGGTGTCTCTTTTATAAACAAAAAAGCCTCACGCTTGGTGAGGCTGATTTATTAACAAATCTTTCAGGCGTAAAAGGTTATTTCTTTTTACCCTTTTCCTTTTTGACATCAGTTTTTTTCACATCCGGTTTTGGGTGTCCAAAACTTTTAACGAAAGTCGCATCTGAAAATAGCATCGATAATTTATCCGTCGATTTTTTCGCTTTTTTCAGACAGTTATTACAACAGAATGTTACCGCCAAGCCATCTACATCCACCTGCTTATCCGCTTTGTTATTTCGCGCAGTTAAGGGGCAAGATTCCTGCACGTACTGCCCGGTGGCCACCAGTTGGTAATTTGCAGCGGTGGTGAATTTTGAGGCGTCCTCTTCAAAATCTGATTTACATCCGGCACAACAAAAATACACCTTCCCGTCTTTGTATTTTGTGTACTCATCCTTGTCGACATCTTCTCCCGATACAACGCATTTAACGGTCAATTCTTTTTCACCTGCTTCCAATGCGAAAACAAGAGACGAAAGGGCAATAATAAATAGTATGATTAAGTTTCTTTTCATAATGACTCCCTGATTAAAAAAAATCTACTGGAAATTACAAAAAAATCACCCAACAATGTGGGTGTCTCTTTTATTTAATGGGTACACCCCCTAAAAGGGTGTTTTAGGTTGAGTTTTTTGGGTTGAAAAAGTGGAATTGCTTTAAATAGGGCGATTTACCACAACATTGGTACACACACTATAATCCTTGCACTCCCAAAGGTGCAGTGATTGTGTGTGCGAGTGCTTATAACAATCCTCACACAATGGGTGCGTGTGCGTTAAAGTGCATAGTATACATTAGTACACATATGGCATCGGAACTCGCCCCTGTTGTACCCAAAAGTGTTGTACCATTTGCATTATATCTGATATAAGTCTGACAACTTGTGACACATTTACCAAAGCAAAAGCCCCTGTCGTGAAACAAGGGCTTTAGTCGGTGGGCGTTGAGAGATTTGAACTCCCGACTTCCTCCTTGTAAGGGAGGCACTCTGACCAGCTGAGTTAAACGCCCATAATTTTTAATGAACAAGATCGTTTACGAAGCTGGTCAGGGCCAGCTGCCTGTCCGCCGTAATACCACTGTAGCAGGATGGAGGCGGAAGTTAAACGCCCAAATTCGGCGCGAAAATTACGCTACTTTTTTTGCCTTGGAAGCAGACTTTTTTGATTTTTTCCGCCCATTCAACCCGGGCAGAGCCACATCAACCACATCCATCATTTCTTTGGCAAAATTGAATTCGAGATCCTTTTTGATATGATCCGGGATATCTTCCAGGTCCTTAAGGTTATGATCGGGTAAAATAATCGTCTTGATCCCTGAACGGTGGGCGGCGGTTACCTTTTCCTTTACTCCTCCAATGGGGAGTACATTCCCCCGCAGGGTGATTTCGCCTGTCATGGCCACCCTATCTTCCACCGCTTTTCCGGTCAATAATGAAACAATGGCCGTGAACATACTGACGCCGGCTGAGGGCCCATCCTTGGGAATCGCGCCCGCAGGGACATGGACGTGGATATCAGTTTTTTCGTGGAAATCTTCTTCAATACCCAGGATATCCGTATGGGATCGAACGTAGGTCATGGCGGCGGTGGCCGATTCTTTCATCACATCACCCAATTGTCCTGTGAGGGTCAAGTTTCCCTTCCCTTTCATTTTGGATGCTTCAACAAAGAGAATATCACCCCCGGCAGCGGTCCAGGCCAGGCCTGTAACAACACCGGGTTTGGTTGTCCGTTCAGCAATTTCTGAATAAAACCGGGGCGCGCCTAAATAATCTGAAACTTTCTTTTTGTTGACGCGGACTTTTTTGGCTTTCTTTTCAACCTTATCCCTGGCGACTTTACGAAACACGTTGGCAATTTCCCGTTCAAGATTGCGGACACCCGCTTCCCGCGTGTAGGAATGAATGAGTTCTTTTATGCCATTTTTGTCCAGTGCAACATCCTTGGAACTGAGGCCGTTTTCCTCCAATTGTTTTGGAATCAAATGCCTTTTGGCGATCTGCACTTTTTCATCTTCAATATATCCGGAAAAATCAATGATTTCCATACGGTCTCTCAAGGCCGGGGGGATTGGATCCTGGTAGTTGGCCGTGGCAATAAACATGACGTTGCTCAAGTCAAAATCCACTTCCAGGTAATGATCGTTAAAGGAATTGTTCTGTTCCGGGTCCAACACTTCCAGTAAAGCGGAAGAAGGATCGCCGCGGAAGTCCATACCCAGTTTATCAATTTCATCCAGCATAAACACCGGGTTATTGGTGCCGGCTTTTTTCAAATACTGAATAATCCGTCCCGGCAGGGCACCGATGTAAGTACGGCGATGGCCGCGGATTTCAGCTTCATCCCGCACACCACCAAGAGAAATGCGTACAAATTCGCGTCCCATAGAGCGGGCGATAGAACGGCCAAGAGAGGTTTTACCCACCCCGGGAGGCCCGGCAAAACAAAGAATCGGTCCACGCATGCCGCCTTCGGGATCCTTTTTCATTTTCAGCGCACGCACTGCTAAATATTCTAAAATTCTTTCTTTGACTTTTTCCAATCCATAATGGTCTTCATCCAGGATTTTTTGGGCGCCTTTTACGTCGATCGTATCTTCTGATGTCTTGGACCAGGGCAATTCTGTGAGCCAATCCAGGTAAGTACGGGAAACGGTATATTCCGGTGATTGGGAAGGAATTTTCGAAAGGCGGTCTAATTCTTTCAGGGCCACTTTTTCCGCTTCTTCTGGCATTTTTGCCTCTTTAATGGCGTCCTCGATCTCCTTCAGTTCAACTTGGGATTCATCTTCACCCAATTCCCGCTTGATGGCTTTCATTTGCTCCCGGAGATAATACTCCCGCTGGGATTTGGCGATTTCGTCATGAACTTCAGTTTGGATTTCTTCACCCAGTTTGATGCGCTGGATTTCTTTGGTTAAAATTTTAGTTGCTTTTTCCACCCGCTTTTTCACATCCAATTCTTCCAGGACGTCTTGTTTCTCGGTATTGGGAACGGTAAGCAATGAAACAGTACGGTCCGCCAGGCGGGAGGGTTTCTGGATATTGGATAACATACCCGTGTGTTCTTCGCTCAAGTTGGGCGCCACTTGGATTAAATCACTGAAGACCTGGCGCAAATTGTTACCCATGGCATCCAGTTCAATATCATCAGTTTGTGCTTTATCAGACATGCGCTGAATAGCCGCACGGTAATAGGGTTCACTTTCCTGAAACGACAAAATCTTGACCCGGTCAATTCCCTGAACGATGGCGGATTTACTGTTATCGGGCATATCAAATACTTTGAGCACCACCGCCAGGGTACCGAATGAATACAAGTCTTCTGGCCTTGGGTCTTCAATGGATCCATCTTCCTGGGCCACTACAACAATGTGCTTGTTCTTCGGCGGCAGTTCATTAATCAGTTTCAGGGACTTATCGCGGCCGATGTAAATCGGGATCACCTGTTGCGGAAATAAAACGGTATTCCGCAGGGGCATTACAGGATAAGACTCGCTTTCTTCAAGTAAATCTTCGTTCAAATCTTTTTCAAATTCGTCACTCATGACATTCCTTTTCTAAGTCAGACACAAAAGAGTCAAACCATGTGCCAACATTAATACTTTGCTTATATGACGTAAAAACGCCAATATTTTGTTTATTCTCTGCCATATCGGTTCACTTCGGCAGAATATGACATGAAACACAATTTTCACGAAATTCGTGGGCCATTTTCTTTACGGTTACCGGTCCAGACCCAAAATTCATCTCCCGTTCCGTGGCATGGCATTTCAAACAGGTATTTTCATCAATGTACTGCATATGGGCTACAAAGTTCGAAAGTTTGGGGGGCACCTTCCCATCCACCAGGATTAAAGGGGGTTCATCAACAGCGATTTCCGGCTCTACTTCCTGATCGGCATTGACCAGCCATACCAGGATTAATCCGGCAGCAATCACCAATCCGTAAACCAGGTTTTTGTTTTGATTCATGATGCTGCTCTTGCTAACCGCGCCTGTTCATCAGCATGGTATGAACTCCGCACCAAAGCACCCGATTCCACTACACGGAATCCCAATTCCAACCCGATTCTTTTATAATCTTCAAATTCTTCATCTTCCACATAACGTTCCACAGAAAGGTGATTTCTGGTGGGCTGTAAATATTGGCCAATGGTAAAAATCTCCACACCGAGATCCACCACTTCTTTCATGGTTTTAAGAACTTCGCTTTTTAATTCCCCCAGACCCACCATCATGCTTGTTTTGGTCAGTAAACCATAATCCACTGAGTGCTTTAACACTTCCAGGCTGCGTGACCAAACGGCCTGGGCTCTTACCTGGCGGCTGATGCGTTCCACGCATTCCACATTGTGGGAAAATATTTCGGGCCCAGCTTCAAACACCGTTTTCAGCGCCGGAGGGTGTCCCTGGAAATCCGGTGTTAAAACTTCCACCGTACAATTCGGTACATGGTAGTGAATCTGGCGGATCGTTTCGGCCCAAATCGCCGCGCCAAAATCACCTTTGAGATCATCTCTATCCACCGATGTAACCACCACGTGGCGCAAATTCATTTTCTTCACTGCTCTGGCGGTGCGCACCGGTTCCATTTCATCTACGCCGACTGGTTTTCCCGTTTGCACTGAACAGAAACCACAGGCCCGGGTGCATATATCCCCCAGGATCATAATGGTGGCTGTGCCCCTGCCCCAGCATTCATAAATATTCGGGCAGCGTGCTTCCTCACAGACAGTATTGAGCTTGTTAGTCTTCACCACCTCCTGGACAAACTTGTAATCTTCCCCAAATTGCAGGCGAATCTTTGGCTTCCTGGCGGCAGTTCTTTTAATTGTTGTTTGCATTAATTCACTTTTTGAAACAGGTAAATCATATAGCGTTTATACTTCCGGAATTCATCGCTATCCACCAGCACAAGCTGTTTCATCTTAGCATCTACTTTTTTGCCAAAAGCTTTTTTCATGATTTTCAGGACAAAGGGATGACTTTTATCCATATAATTGGTTGAGAACTCAACCGTCGGATAGATAAACCGTTCCATGAATGCTTTGACTCCATCCAGGGTTGGCATTGTATTATCCGTCTGGTCGTATTCTTTAATGACCTTAAATCCATATTCTTCGGCTTTTTTCATATAGTTTTTTTCATCATGGGATGCCTTGATATGCCAATCCCCGCTGCCATCATTGTGGTGTAAAAAATAATCGGAAGCCAAAAGGTAACCGCCGTCCCGAATCGTTTTTCGCGCTGTAATCCAGCCGGGCTCGATTTGAATATAACAGGCGCTTTCACTTTCAAGGACAAGGTCAAATTGTTTTTCAGGTTCGAAATCCTCAAACTTCGTCCGGTGAAATTTCACATCACCGTTATATTTTTTCGCAAATACACTTTCCTGGTATACATCGGGAGAAAGGGCTTCAACCACAAATCCTTTTGATAATAGATAACTGGAATTGCCCCCGATACCGGCGCCCACATCCAGGATCGTTTTAACATCCTCCGGGATGAAGGACGCCAAATGTTCAATGTAGCGGCCCTGGGCAGCTACCATTTCATCCAAGGTAAGTTCAGCGGTATTCACCGCTGCAGGATCATCCCAAAATCCGTAGTGGAGATAAGGGGATCGAATGGATTCTGAATACAGTTTTAATACATGATCAATGGGCATCAGATAAGGTTTCCTATATCCATGGTTTCAAGATTATTGCGAACAGTTTCGACGAATTGACTTCCCCCGGCGCCGTCCACCAGGCGGTGATCAAATCCTAAAGACAGGAACATCATACTTTTAATGCCAATCGTATCCCCTTCATTGGTCTCAATCACAACCGCTCGTTTTTTTACTGCCCCCACCCCAATGATGCCAACATTGGGCTGATTAATAATAGGTGTTCCCATAGTTACATTAAAGACGCCAAAATTGGAAATAGAAAAGGTGGAACCCTGGAGCTCATCAGGATTCAATTGTTTATTCCTGGTCCGTAACGCCACATCCCTCACTTTACGGCAAAGGCCGAGAAAATTTAATTCTTCACATTTTGCCAGTACGGGAACCATGAGGCCCTTATCCACAGCCACTGCCATACCTATATTCACGTTTTTATGGTAAACAATGGCGGAGCCGTCTATGGATGCATTCATATCGGGAAAAGCGTTCAAAGCCTTTACACAAGCCTGGATGATGAATGGTGTATAAGTGAGGTTAAATCCTTCCTTTTTATAAAAAGCATCACCTTGGGTAATCACATAATTCACGATGGCGGTCATGTCCACTTCCGTCGTAACATAAACATGAGCTGAGGTATCAATACTTTTGCGCATATGTTCGGCAATCAGCTTTCGCATGTGATCCATTTCCACCCTGGCTTCATCCCCCGTGAATGCAGGTGTTGTTGCAAGTGGTGGCGCACCGGCCAATGGTTGGGTTTTTGAGATTGGCACTGCCGATCGCGTTTCCAAGTATTTTAATATATCCACTTTTGTCACGCGGTGGCCTTTGCCTGAACCGGGGATGGTCGTCAGTTCTTCAAAACTGATATTATTTTCGGCGGCGATTTTATTGACCACCGGTGTAAAAAATTTCTTTTCCCCTGAAAGTGGAGTTGGTGGAGGTGGAGCTGCCGGCTTGGGAGCTACGGCAGGTTTTTCCTTAATTGGTTCAGGTTCAGCCACCGGTTCTTCTTTTTTAGGCGAAGATGCAACAGGTTTTGCCTCACCCGCATCTGTTTCGACCCGTGCTATGACAGCCCCCACATCCAATATATCGTTGGGCTCCGCCAGGATTTCTACCAGGGTCCCGGCGGTTGGGCTTGGAATTTCAGAATCCACTTTATCCGTGCCGATTTCCAGCAGGATTTCGTCCAATTCAATGGAATCACCTACTTTTTTATGCCATTCAATTATGGTGCCTTCGGTGATGGATTCGCCCATTTTTGGCATAACAACATCTACAATCATCAGTACTCCAGTAATTCTTTTAATACAATTTGGATATCGTTGGTTTGGGGGAGGATTTCTTCTTCCAGGAACCAGTTAAAAGGCACATGGCTGTCCGCTGAACCCACTCGCTTAATGGGTCCATCCAGATCTTCAAAATGGCGGTCAGCAATGATTGCAGTGATTTCCGCCCCCGGACCGTTAGTTAAATTATCCTCATGAACCACTAATACTTTACCCGTTTTTTGAATGGATTTACCAATGGCTGAATCATCTAAAGGATTTAAAGTCCGCAGGTCAATGATCTCCACAATTCCCGGGTCGATTTCTTCTTTTTTCACTGCTTCGATTGATTTTTGTACCATGGCACCCCAGGTTATAATAGTCAAAACTGATCCTTCCTGAACTGTCCGCGCCTTACCAAATGGGAGGATATAATTTTCATCCGGTTCGGGGGTAGCCGCAAATCCCTGTCTGTATATCCCTTTATGTTCTAAAAACAGCACCGGATCATCCATACGGCATGCGGCTTTCAGCAGTCCCTTGGCATCGGCAGCATTGGAAGGATAGGCGATCCGAATCCCCGGCATATGCATAAAATATCCATCGATGGATTGACTGTGGCAAAGTCCGCCGTGAATGTAACCACCCACGGGCACACGCATGACGATGGGACAGCTCCACATGTTATTGGAACGGTATCGCATTGAAACCAATTCATTTCGTATTTGCATCATTGCTGGCCAGATATAGTCCCCAAATTGAATTTCCGTTACTGGCTTCCAACCGGAACAGGACATACCAATGGCTGTACCCACAATGGATGCTTCTGCCAGGGGTGAATTAAACACTCGTTCTTTTCCAAATTTATTGGATAATCCGCGAGTGGCTGTAAATACGCCGCCTTTGGGATCGGCCACATCTTCCCCAAATATGACCATTTTATCATTTCGTTTCATCTCTTCTGACAGGGCATGATTGATGGCATCAACCAAAACAACTTTTTCACTGATTTCATTAAATTCCGTCTCTTCCGGGCTCGAGTCATGTGAATAATTAAAATCCAGGGCCGAGGATTTTTCCGGGTGAGGCTGCTGTTCCGCCCATTCCGTTTCTTCATCCACTTGGTGATTAACCTGATTGCGAATTTTATCAAATTCCTTTTGAGTGATAATTTTCCCTTTTATACATGTTGTTTCGAAGTGCAGTATCGGGTCTCTTTTTTTATCAGTCTCCAGGTCTTCTGCCGTGCGGTATTTGCGCTGGTCATCTGAAGAGGAATGGGGCAGCAGCCGTACAACATTGGACACAATTACAGATGGCCCTTTCCCCCGCCTGGCCCTTTCAACCGCTTTTTGGAAAGCTAAATCCGTTTCGAAAAAGTCTGTGCCATCCACATTATACCGAGCCAGGTTTTGATAACCGGACACCATGGAATAAACAGAACTACCGGAAGTTTGTTCAGAAATATGAACGCTGATGGCATATTCATTATCTTCGACATGGAAAATAACCGGCAGTTTTTCCCGACTGGCCCAGTTCAACGCTTCGTGGAATTCACCCTGGCTGGTTGTTCCCTCCCCGGAAGACACATAAACCACTTCTTTATTATTTTCCCATTTACGGGTTAAAGCTGAACCAACCGCCTGCAAATATTGTGTACCTGTAGGACTGGATTGACTGACAATACGTAATTCCTTATTACCAAAATGTTGAGGTAATTGCCTCCCGCCTGAAGTTTGATCATCTTTCCTTGCAAGAAAGGCCAGGAG
This sequence comes from Fidelibacterota bacterium, assembly GCA_034658595.1. Classification (GTDB taxonomy): domain Bacteria; phylum Fidelibacterota; class Marinisomatia; order Marinisomatales; family TCS55; genus TCS55. The sequence continues at coordinate 9,482 of JAYEFG010000142.1, forward strand.
GTGATCCTTACTATCAACACCCAGTCCGATTGTAAATGCTGCATCCCGGTAATAGGGATAAAACCAATCTTCACTGGGTTTAAAATTGGATGCAGCGGCCAATTGTGCCGCTTCATGGCCGGAACATGCGATATGAAAAAAGGATTTTCCCTGGCGAATCAGGATCATCATTTTTTCATCCAGCCGACGAGCCAAAACCATTTTATGGTAAACGTCTAACAATTCTTTTTTCTGGAATCCGTGGAGTCGGGCCATTAATTAACTCCTGCTGCCTCTTTTAATTGAAATGCTTGAGCAAATGATTTGAGAATGCTTTTTCTTACTGTGGATATTTCCTGTTTCTCTCCCAGAATTTTCTCCATGGATGTCACCCCATATTCAAATATTCCGCAGGGAATAATTCCTCCAAAGTAACTCAAGTCCGTATTCACATTCAGGGCGAATCCATGCATAGTTACCCAGCGGGAAATCCGGACGCCCTGGGCACCGATTTTCTCATCGCCTACCCAGACACCGGTCAATCCTTCTTTTACCCCAGCCACGATACCAAAGTCCGCCAAGGTATCGATCAACACCTGTTCTAACGTGCGCATATACCAACTGACGCTTTTTTTATACCGATGAAGATCCAGGATGGGATACCCCACAATTTGTCCGGGACCATGAAAGGTAATATCGCCCCCCCGTTCAACATTGAATACTTTGGTATTTCTCGGCGCCGATTGGAGCAAATGGTTCTCATCACCATTTTTTCCCAATGTATAAACCGGTTCATGCTCAACAAATAATAATGTATCCGGTTCCTGACCCAGCAACACCTTTTGGTGATAATCCTTTTGATAATCCCAGGCGGATTGATAATCCATCCGGCCCAGATCAATGAATTTGATTTGATTTTTCATTCTTAAATAACTTACTGATGTACACTTTGCCCAAAGGCATCCAAGGCCGCCTCCATGACCGCTTCTGATAATGTGGGATGAGCATGGACCGTCATGGCGATTTCCTGCCAGGTCGTTTCCAACGCTTTGGCCACACCCAGTTCCGCGATCAATTCTGTTGCTTCATTTCCCACAATATGGCAGCCCAAAAGTTCCCCATAATTGGCATCAAAAATAATTTTAACAAACCCGGTGGAATCGCCGATCGCCAAAGCCTTTCCACTGGCGCTAAAATCAAACCGCCCCACTTTAATATCATGCCCTTCTGCCAGGGCTGCAGCTTCGGTCATTCCTAAAGAAGCCACCTGGGGTTGACAGTAGGTACACGCGGGAATATTGGTATAATCCACAGGATGGGTTTCTTGCCCAGCCGCATGTTCTGCCGATACATGCCCCTGCGCCGACGCTAAATGGGCCAGCCATGGGGGGCCGGATACATCACCAATGGCATAAATATTTGAAACAGATGTCTGGTTGAATTCATTGATCGTGATTGCGCCACGATCCGTGGTAACGCCGATCTCTTCCAGACCAATATTCTCAATATTCCCAGTAACACCCACTGCGTTCAAAACAATATCTGCATCAATCACCTGGTTTTTTCCGCCCTTTTCAGCATGGACCTTCACCTTGTTTTTCATCTTTTCAATTTTAGTAACCGTGGTTCCCTTATAGATCTTAATGCCGGATTTTTTAAAACTTTTTTCAACTTCTCTCGAAACATCTACATCCTCTACAGGAAGAATTTCTGACATCATTTCAATCAGATGAACCTGAGTGCCGTACTCATTATAAAAATAGGCGAATTCAGCGCCGATAGCCCCTGCTCCGATAATGACCATTTTCTTCGGCGGCTCTTTTAAAATCATAGCTTCTTTCGAAGTGATCACCTGTTTCCCGTCCGGTTCCATTCCCGGGAAAACCTTAGGCCGTGCACCGGTGGCAATAATAATTTTTTCAGCCTCGACTGCTTCCTTCTTTTTACCATTTGCGACTTCAATTTCATTGGCCGAATTAAAGACACCCCGCCCTGCTATATGGGTAATCTTATTTTTCTTCATCAAAAATTCGATCCCTTTGGATAGGCGCTGGGAGACATCGCGACTGCGTTTGATGGTTTTACCGAAATCCACCTCATATTCAGGGATAGTGATCCCGAATTTTTTGCTGTTTTTTACATAATGGAGGATCTCAGCATTCTTCAACAATGCCTTCGTTGGAATACAACCCCAATTCAGGCAAACACCGCCCAATTTATCTTCATCTATGATGGCCGTTGTCTTTCCCAATTGGGCTGAACGGATGGCAGCCACATATCCCCCGGGACCACCACCTAAAACAGCAAGATCAAATTTTGCCATAGTCTTTTTCTACTTTTGCAATTCGAAGGATATATTTTTCATACCAAATAGCCCGCCCCCGTTTTTTGACTTTTTTATGTTCAGGATGATGGCGCCAGGTGTTTATGGATTCTTTATCTTTCCAATAAACAGATGTAATTCCGAACCCGGAAAGATCGCGTGCGGATTCAACACCCAGGAATCCGGGCATGTTTTGGGCCAGTTCAACCATCCTTGCTGATGCCGCATCATACTCTTCCTTTTCCTTAAGTGTATGAATAGAGGTGAAAATAACGGCGTAATATGGCGGTTTGGGTGTTTGGGCTAAACTCATTCATTTACCTATAATGCTTAAAAATTCTGCCCGTGTTTCAGCTGATTCCCTGAATTGACCCAACATGGCTGAGGTGGATGCATAACTATTTTGCTTTTCAACACCGCGCATCTGCATACATAAATGCCGGCCTTCCATCACCACGCCTACACCTATAGGATCCAGCACGCCTTGCAATGTAATTGCTACCTGGGAAGTCATCCGTTCCTGCAATTGAAGCCTGCGTGAAAACATATCTACAATCCGCGGGATTTTAGATAAACCAATCACTTTCCCATTGGGCAAATATCCTACGTGAGCTCGCCCAAAAAATGGAATCATATGGTGTTCGCACATGGAAAAAAATTCAATATCTCGAACAACGATAAGCTCGCTGCAATCTTCGTGGAAAATGGCATCATTAATAATTTCATCCACGTTTGCGCGATATCCTTGTGAAAAATATTCCCATGCTTTTGCAACACGTTGCGGTGTTTTGACTAATCCTTCCCGTCCAGGATCTTCCCCGATTGTTTCTAGTAATTCCCTGGTAATTTTTTCCAGTTGATCATATTTTGTTGTCATTACAATGCCTCCTTTGCAAATGAAAGTTTTTCCCAATGGACTTCATCGGGATCATCATGAATTTTATCCTTTAAAGCCCACACGCCGAAATAAAACAGGGGCGTATCACACAAGGCCACCAAAATCTTGAATAAAAAGCCGTTCCCCAATAATGGCCAGAACCGGACCCATTCTATCCCCCCCGTCACACACAAGAGAATCAAAACTGCTGATGTATCCACCAGTTGGGACACGATCGTTGAACCATTATTTCTTAGCCAAAGATGTTTGCCTTTGGTGAGTCGTTTCCAAAAATGGAATACACGGATATCGATGAACTGTGCGATCAAATAGGCCACCATGGACGCAAACACCGCCGGACCAAACAAACCAAATACCTTTGTGAATGTTTTATCTCCCACCGGGGACCAATCGGTCTGTGGTACGGCGTTGGCAAGTATAACCACACCCATGACAAAAACTGAAGACACCAGCCCCGACAAAACGACTTGGTCCGCCTTTTTTTTTCCATACAATTCTGAAATTAGGTCTGTCACCAAAAAAGTAACCGGGTAAGGTAAAATGCCCACGGACAATTCAAATGTATATAACCCAAACGGTGTCCAGGTAAAAAATTTTTGGAAGATCAAATTGGCACTCACCAGCGAAGCAATGAATATACCCGCCAGGATGAGGTAAAGCCGGTTTTTAAATTCCATTAACTGGCGGTGCCCCGCCCATAATAATCCGTGAAAATTGTGGATGTTTCCCGCAGGCGGATTCTATGAAGCCTGGCACCTTCCAGACGCGTGGTGATCTGCTCCCAAATGAACTGAACCAAATTTTCTGAACTGGGTTGCTTCCCATTGAACCAATCCACTTCTTTTTCAATTTGGCTGTGATCTAGTATATCAATTACATGGGTTTCAACAATTTTCTTCAAGTGCCCCAAGTCAACAATAAATCCCGTATCCGGATTTATTGTACCAGTCACCATGACTTCGAGAGTATAATTATGGCCGTGGACCTTGGCATCGAGGCCAAATACATCTGTGTTTTTTTCATCCGTCCATTCCGCATGACCGTATTGGTGGGCGGCATTGAAAAAGAAAACTTTGGTTAAATAGGGACTATTCATTTTATTTGTATGCTACAATTATTATTAACTAGTTAATTTAGTTATTACTGACGGAAAAGTCCCCCTTTTTCGATGATAATTATATTTTTATTTCGACTGATGGACAAAAATGTGCAATAACACAGTCTTGGCATTGTGGTCGCCGCGCAATACAGACAGCGCGGCCATGATCAATCACCATGTGAGTCAATTTAACCCAATCCTTCTCATCAAAAAATTGCATCAGATCAAACTCAATCTTCTTTGCATCTTTTGTTGCTGTGAATTTTAGTAGGTTCATGATACGCACCATGTGGGTATCAATCACCATAGAAGGCACATTGTAAATTTCTCCCAATACGCAATTGGCTGTCTTCCGACCCACACCGGGGAGTTTCACCAGTTCATCCATATTATCAGGTACTTTTCCCCCTTGCTCTTCAACAATTTTTAAACTGGCACCCTGGATGGACTTCGCTTTTTGGTTATGATATCCGCAAGAATGGATATCCTTCGCCAGTTCAATCACATCACAGTAAGCAAAATCTTTGGGGGATGTATATTTGTCAAATAAGACAGTTGTCACCTGGTTCACCCGATGATCGGTACATTGGGCCGACAAGATGGTGGCCACGAGTAATTCATGTGGTGAATTATAATGAAGGGAGCATTTGGCATGGGGGTATTCACCCAGGAGCGATTCAAAAACCGCTTTCGCCCGTTCCATTTTTTTGGTTTTGCTCTCCCTCACTTTGAGAGTTCTTTAACCAATGATTGCACATTTTTCACCATCGATGCTTTGGATAAAATCATATCACACCCGGCAGCTTTCAGTTTATCCCTTGTTCCTTTATGCACTTTTTTCATATACCCTAAAAGGGTCATTTTTGTTTGACTGTTCAGTGAGGACACAAATTGAACATTCCCAAATTTCTCATCATCTAAATCAATGATGCCGATGCGGCACTGATCCGGGAGATCATAAATGGATTCAGCAAAAGTAACATTAACATCAATCGCTGTAAGCCGCTCTGACAATTCAGTCCCTTTCACAAAATCTTTCACAAAGAGGGCAATATTACTCATGGTATTCTTTCAAATTCGGGACAAGGTCCCAGTCAAATTCTGATGCGTTTTCCATATCTTCATAGACCATTTCTACCGCTTCAATGGCGGACTTCAATTCATTCACATTGATATTTCGGTGGATACCATTATAATCGGCAAATTTGTTTTCACATTTTTTCAGGAGGTTTCGGGCGCCGGTCATGTTGCCATTCCCCAGGTGGACAAAACTTACGGCAAGTTGGATCAGCCCCTGGATGAATTTCCGATCGGGAAAATTATAATCAGACCAAAGGTCCTCCCACGCTTCGTGTGCTTCGAAATAATCACCCTTTTCATATTCGGAAAATCCCTTTTGAAAAAGGGCTTCCATTTCTGCCGTTTCATTCACTGATGGTTACCGATTCCTTTAGACGGTAATGCTTCCCGTCAAAGTGAACAGTGCAGGCCTGGTGGACGGGATCATGCTCAAAAAATAGGATCCAATTCTCATCCACTGCCTTGGGAAGGAATTCTTGCTTTTCCTGAACGGTGAGGACGGGTAGAATATCGTAAGCCATGACCCAGGAAGCAGGAATATGGGCCGCCATTGGGATGAGGTCCGCCATGTACACAATGGTGTTTGAACTGTCCTGAATCTTGGGCAGCATCATGCCCGTAGTATGGCCGTAGGACATTTCCATATTGATCCCAGGTAAAAACGATTCTTTCCCATCCACAATTTTAATCATTCCATTGTCCGCCAGCACGGACCAGTCCGCTTCCATAAAACTGCCCTGGTCTTTTTCACTGGGCGAATTGGCCAAATCCCAATTCTCATTTTGCATCCAATAGGTGGCATCGGGAAAAACCGGCTCCAGCTTTCCATCTACAATTTTTGTATTCCCGCCTATGTGATCAAAATGCATGTGGGTACAGAAGACATCAGTAATGTCTTCGGGTGAAAATCCATATTTAGCTAAAGAAAAATCAAGATTCACCGATTCAGTATCAATATTATAGATCGCTTTGAATTTATCCTGCCATTTATCCCCATTGCCTGTATCAACAATTATTTTTCTGTCATGGCCCACTAACAGTAAAGATCGGGTCACCATGGTGATGCGGTTCTGGTCGTCCGCCGGTGCTTGTTTTTCCCACAGTGGTTTGGGGATAATGCCAAACATGGCACCCCCATCCAGAGCGAAAATGCTGGTTTCAATGCTGTAAAGGTCGTAGCCGCCGATGTTCATTAAATGAGTTCCTTCAAGTGGGATGAAATAGTGGGTAAATCTTTCGGGGATGCATTTATTGAAAAATATCGTAATGCTTCCAATTGGATGGTCTTTGCTTCCCAACCGGGATTGCTGATCAATTCTTCTGCCATTTGAATGAAAAAATTACCCCCATTATGAAAATAATCCTCGAGGCCATTCATGACATTTTTTCCCGAATCTGTTTCTACCGATACCGTACTGAACCAATGGGAAATTTCCCGGCGGTAACCATTAATTCGCACGTAATCGCCTTGCCATAACCGATGGGCAATGGAGAGAAGAGAAACAAGAGACGAGAGACGAAAGGCTGGAAGTGCAAGATAATTATTTATGTCGATTTCGATCTTATCGTGTGGTTCGGGCAAAGATGATTTCGCGATTTCTTTCAGCAAACATCGGATATAGGACCATGTATTTTTCACATCCTGGCTGAAGGCATTGGCCCGCTGAAGGTGATAGACAAATGTACCTAACCGGTCAAAATCCTGGAGAGCCACTTCAATGAGACAATCAATACCCGCCAGCCCATTTTCGCTCACCCATTGGAGACGCGCCGCTTCCTGTTCCATTTCAATAGGATTCCCCCCTTGGCAGGCATCCTCCAAATCAGCGATAAAAACCGTGAGTCCCAAACCGTCTTTGGCTACCCGATCCAAAACCGCTTGGTCATCGGTTCGCTGGGGGAATTCTTCAGCTAATTCAGCCATGGCATCCAGCAAAGGTTGAGATGGATTTTGCCGGTCATCCCCTATGATGTTTTTCAATGCATTCAGGACAATTATCGGATGGGCATTTGATAAGCCATTGTAATCGGATGCGACGGCCTGGTCGAAGTAGGATTTAATTGTTTTCGGCAATGACATCGTGGAAAGCTAAAGCAAACCGCCCCGAAAGTGGAACTGACTTTTTTGGGGATTTGGGGGACTCATAATATTCGAGATAAAATTGGAAGTTTTATTCTAATTCACTTTCCCGTCAACAGTCAAATATCTTCTGAAAAAATATCCCGTAAACCCATCTTCATTTTTTTCTAATCCTCTGTAGTACGCATTCCTGTTTTTATACTCTATGATCAAAATAGGATAACCGGAAAACCATAAAATATGATTCATAAGCAGTCGGCCGACCCTTCCATTACCATCACCGAATGGATGGATTTTCTCAAACCGATAATGGGCGATAGCCGACATTTCAACCGGGTTAATATCTTTTTTATTTTCCACTATAAACCGTACCAATTGGTTCAATAACCATTTCACTTTTTGATGTTGGGGCGCAATATGAGAACCGACCCGCACATTATAGTCCCTGTATTTTCCCGCCAGTTCAGGCTTGGTCTGTCCAAATATATTTTTATGCCAATTCAGTAATAGCCGATTGGAAATAGGAAAACCATTTTCAAGCATATCCAGAAAAACAGCATGATGAGATTCCGCTTCTTTAATATCGCTTAATGATTTACCCGGGGATATTTTATCCAATACAATTCCCCGGACTTCAGCTTCTGAAATGGTTGACCCTTCAATAGCATTCGTATTGTAGGTGAAGGTGATGGCCAGTTCTTCTTTTTGTTTTGTCTTTATACTGGCGGGCAGTTTTCCCCAATCTTTTTGAAAGTTTTGTTTTACCGATTCCAGGCGATGGTATAAGTCCGGCTGGATTTCTTTTTTGAAATCCCTTTTTATTTGATCAATATTTTTGGGAATAGCTGCGCCAATATATTTTTCTCTCGTAACAACCTTCCCCTTTTCTCTAAAAGAGTGCTGAAGGTAGAAATAATATCGATTCCCTTTTTTTCGTTTGAGTATTCTCACAATAATCTTACCATTACATTAATTGTTATTATTCATAATTATTGATAAATGTAATGGTAATTACTAAAGAGATGCAAGAAATAATTATATCATATTAAAACAGCGACCAAAATATAATTTAATGGTTTTAGTTAAAGACACTGAATTATAAGAATTACTTTTTCTTCTTCGGTGCATCCAAGTCAAAGAAGATACTGATTGAAAGACCGGTGAGGCGCGAATATTCCGATGGAAATCCGGTGCTGGAATCTTTCATGGGTTTATCCGCAAATCGCGGAGACGTCCCTTCCGCTGTGGGGTCCCATTTGGGATTTAACAATTCTGTAATGGGCATGGATGTGGGATCATGAAAATAGCCGAATTCCATTCCCCAGCGTGGATTGCCCTGGAATCCCATAAGCAGGCCAAGGCGGTTGCTGGCATGGTCGGTGATCCCATTTCGAATGACCATACCCCTTAGCCCCCACCAGCGGGATTTAAGAAAACCGTCATTGCCTTTTTTCGTTTTGAATTTATAGTAGGTGGCATCAATATTAAAGTTGGGGTTTACAGACCATGCCAAATTGATCATATCCCATTTATTGTTTTTTTGATAGAGGACTCGGCTGTAATCTATTCCGGAACCATAAAGGGGTAAACCCAGCCGGAATCCGATTTCACTTTTGTCTGTCAGCCCTTTTCGATACCAAAGGTAAGGAAAAATATTTTCCGTGGATAAAGCATATCCTTTTTTGGATTTACCTGCTTCCGGTAAGTGGGGATTGATGGTTGGATGTGATGCGCATCCTGAAAAAATAAGGATGGAAATATTGAAAAGGATGAACCGTCTAAAATTTGACGGTTCAGAAAATCTATAGGAGAGAATCTTATCCCCCTTCAGGACGATCTAAGGCCTTTCGATCTGGCTGGGGCGGAAGATTCACAATCTGTTCTGCATAATAGTTCCCGATATGGGCAATCACATCCTTAACAGAAACCATGCCATAAATGGAATTATCCTTGTTCAGGATCGGAATATGGCGGATACCGAATACATGCATTTTATTGAGGGCAAAGGCGATGGGGTCATCGGCTTGGAGAGTTTCGGGATTGGCAGTCATAAAGTCATCAATAATTTCTTTATTCATATCCAAACTCTTGGCAATTGCACGAAGAAGAAAATCCCGTTCTGTCATGACTCCGGCGATGTTTCCACCGGACTCAACCATGACACAACCCACTTTTTTATCCCGAAGTGTATCAATGACGGATTGAAGGGTTGTCCCTGTTTGAACAATTGGATGACCTCTTAATTCTAAATGTGAAATGGCATCATCAAGGGATAATGCCTTGTTAATGGGCGCATCCAATGCCTGTTCAAGTTCGTCCATACGGGTTAATTCATCATCAAATTCACTTTGCATAATCACATCTCCAGTTTTAGTGAATTTACGTTAAACATCCAGGAATTACAAATTCACCCATTATGTATTCTGCTTGATCCATTCAGTGGTGATTGACTTCGGCCGCATGATGGGAATCCCAAGGGCGCGGTTAATGACCATCTGGGAAATCATCCCCATGGCCCGGGACATACTAAACAATACAGTGTAATAATTAAATTCTGTCAGTCCATAGTAATAGAGCAGGGATCCGGATGCCGCATCCACATTAGGCCAGGGATTTTTGGCTTTGCCCTGTTCCTGAAGCACGGGGGGTACTACTTCAAAAAGAGAACCGACGATTGAAAAAATATCGTCATCTTTGATATGGGATTTCCCAAATTCAATAAAAGCGGTAAAGCGGGGATCGGGGCAGCGTAATACAGCATGACCATAACCGGGAATAACCCGTCCACCATTAAGGCGATCCCAGCAAAATTGTTTTAATTCTTCTTTGGCAGGGGCACCATTGAAATGATCCCGAACTTCAAGTACAAATTTTAAGCATTCCTGGTTGGCCAATCCGTGGAGGGGACCGGCTAATCCATTCAGTCCGGCGACAACGGATAAATAAGGTGAAGATAATGCGGAAGCCACCGTCAGAGAACTGAAAGCGCTCACATTGCCCCCTTCATGATCGCAGTGGAGCATGAGGTAAAGGCGCATCAATTTCTTGAAATTGTCATTTTCAATCCCCAGCATGTGGGCAAAATTCCCAGCCCAATCCAGTGAATCATCATGGGCAATCCGATCACCTTTATTGAAGCGCATCCTGTAAATACCGGCGCCGATTCCAGTCAACTTGGCCACCAGCCGGAGGCCATCTTCCAGGGCCCACTTCCAAAAGTCTTTCTTGGGAATTCCCTCATCGTATTTACTGGCAAATAAACTGTCCACCTGCATACTTTGGATGGCGGTGGTCAGCATGGTCATGGGATGGGAATTTTCCGGCATAGCTTCCAGCACCCGCCACACATAATCCGGTACATCCTGGTGTTCCCTTAACTGGTTTTGGATGTCAGCCAAAGCATCAGCTTCGGGCAAATCACCTGTGAGCAAAAGATAAAAAACTTCTTCAGGTAAAATATTTGTTATATCTAACAATGGATAACCGCGGATGATGAGCCCTTTATCCGCTGAGACAGCCGACGTTTCGCATGTGAGACCCTTAATGCCCCGCATCCCGCCATAGGCCTGGGAAACGGTCACATCATTAATTTTTACATCTCCCTTTTCTTTTACAATCAACCGGACTTCATCCTGCCATTGGGAAATTTTTTCTGTAAGTACTTTCTGAAGCATAACCACCTTAATTCAAAAATATTAGTCTAAATTGAAATGCAATTTAGGGAAATTTAGAGAATAAATATCTGTCTAATCGACGACAATTTTGACGTATTCATCCAAATTGGATAAAACAACATCCGCAAGGTTGCAAACATTTTCCCTGCGGACATTTTCTATAAAGGCATAAAACTTTGTGGCAGGCCCTTTAGCTTTTAATTGGTAATCCGTATATCCATCCCCCATTACATGGATTTTACCGGTCAAACCGAGCGCTTGAGCCTGGGCGACTTTACCCCCGGCCTGGGCCATGACATTTTCGGAATCCACCCCTTTGATTTGATCATGTTCATCATAAATAAATTCATTGGCAAAAACCCGGTCTGCAACAATGCCAAATTCAGCGACAATGGGGATGATAATTTCTCGAAATCCGCCGGAAATGATTAAAATTTTATTCCCATTTTCCCTGATGAATTGTTTATTCCCTTCAAACGAGGCAGTCACTTTTCCGGATAATGCCGTCGTTACTGCGCTTACATCATCCTGGCCCGCATCGAGCAAGGCCATGCGCTGGGAGAGAGATTCATCAAATGTGATCTTCCCTTCCATGCCAGCCTTTGTCAGTCCCTCAATTTTTTCTAATCGCTCAGTTCTTTCGGGATGAGCCTTTAAGGCAGCGTGGGCCAATTCATCCAAAGATTCTTTGGTAATGAAGGTGCTGTCGAAGTCTATGATCAGATGATCGGGGAACACGGAATCTTATTTGAACCAGTCCGAATGAACCAGTTCGCGGGCCTTTTCCAGGTCCTCAATAAAATCGATCTCAATACAGGGCAAATCAGAAACATCTTCATAATAGACTTGATGTTCGGACATGAGTGGATGAATGGCCGCTTCAAAATAATCGGCTGTTCCCCCGGCCGAAATGAGACGATCCAAAGACGCGCCGAAGGCTGCGGAGAATTCAGCAGAAAATTTAGCCACACCGATAAATTCACCCAGAGCATTATCTTCAATCAATTCTTTCCCGATAGCTACCAGACGGTTGTCATCTCCCTCAATCACTTTCACTTCTTCTCGTCCGCAGGGTTTAATCTCAACCGCTAACGCTGTATCATGGGACGAATTGATCACACGCTTTAAGACTTCCGCGGGATAAAGAACATCAGCATTCATCAGAATGAAAGGTTCACCGTTGACCTGGTTGTTGCATAACCGCAGGGAATAAGCTGTATTTGTTTCGAAATAGTGATGATTAATTACAAATTCAAAATTCATATCAGAAAAATTCGTGGGAACATGGTTCATGATCATTTCCCGGTAATAGCCCACCACCAACACAATATCAGTAATACCGGAAGATTTTAAAGCATCCAATTGTCGATCTAAAATGGGTTTACCACCAACCTCGACCAAGCATTTGGGAATTTCATAGGTTAGGGGATAAAGCCGGCGGGAAACACCAGCGGCCAGGATTACTGCTTTCATAAGCAATGAAATTAGTGACGATAGTTCTTGTGATGAAAAATAATTTATCGAATTAATTATTAACGAACTAAAATGGTTCTCAGAAAAATTAATCTTATATAGAAAAATATATTTGACCCCTCTTTTAATTCTCCCCTATGACCCGCCTGCTCCATGTTTATCATGGCGGGCAGGCGGGGAAGATTGGGAATTGCCTTCAATCCCTATCCCCTGTGCTATCGCTAACAGGGGAAACACAAAGTGGTCAATAAAAAATATCTTTTTTTTCCCGAATATTTCGAAACCATAAAGCATAGCAAAAATCAGACTCTCATTTCATAATGTTTTAGGAAACAATGCGTTTAATTTCTGCACTTGAATTTCAACCGAATAAATTAGTTTCATGATAACGCGATTAACCATTTTTTATTTCCTGAATTGGCTTGCACTGCTGATTTATATCTTTAATTCTGCCTTCTATTTGAACCAGAGCGAAATGGGGATATTTCTATTCTTCATGACCCTGAATACGCCCTTCTTCCTGATTCTTATTATTAAAACAGTGACCAAAGGCATTGCACGTATTTTTAAATCCCATGAATATGAGTTTCGCTATTTTATTGTGGTCATCCTCGGATTTACATATTTTTTTACCGGGATTGATGCCAAAGTACTTTCCGTTTATCGGGATCATTTTAATGTAAAACTATTCGGAATCCTGTTTGAAACGGGTGTGATGCGGGATATGGGCGTTCAAACGTCGGATATCCTGGGTTTGGTTTTTCAATTTATTGGTATTATGATTTGGGTTCTGGTTACACTTTTTGTTTCCAATTGGTTATATCAAAATAAACGGGATGTGATTCCCGCTTTTTTTTCTGAGAAGGTAAAGATTGGATTCAAAACCCTGATCTACCTGGCCATTCTGGAGAAATTATTCTTTTCTTATTTTCATTATACGGATCGTGAACCGGCGAACCGCTACTGGAATTCCGTTCCATCCTATACACCCCTCCGAATGAGCAAAGTTTGGACGCCCATATTAACCACCCCCACAGAGGCAGACCGGGAAGCAGCCAAAATTACCTCAGATTTTGAGACCGATTTTCTAGTAGCACAAACGCAACTTAATGATCAATTAACAAATGTAACTGCGGAAAAAATGGATGTGAATATTGTATTCCTTATTTTTGAAAGCCTTCGATCTGACATGAATATTCCAGAGATTATGCCCAATTTATACCAATACAAAAAGGCTTGGGTTTCCAGTGAGCAACATTTCAGCAATAGCAATTGTACCGGAAACGGTACCTTTGGCATTTTGACGGGACTCACGCCTTTTTACTGGTATCCATCCTATAAGAGAGAACTTCAGCCGTCCGTATTATCTATTTTAGATCAGCTCGGATACCAGATTGATGTCTATACCACAACAGCTTTGGGCTATTCGGATATGGATAAACACATTTTCACTGATGCTGTTGACAATATTTATAAATTCACAGGTTACGGCGGCGGGCTAGGCCATCCTATGGTGAAACGCAGTGATTTGTATAAATGGGATGAAATGATGGTTGAAGAATTTTTAACCAATTTTAACAAGCATAAGGCTGAGAGCCCAAGCTTGAGTTATCTGTGGTT
>JAYEFG010000143.1:0-1816 GCA_034658595.1 Fidelibacterota bacterium
GGGTGTTTTTTCTTACGCCTGCGCTGCATGGAGGAATAACGTCTCATTATTTTCCCAAAACCTCATTCCCTGGAAAATGTGCTCTATTCCCCAATTTTTCTTCAATTCTTAAAAGTTGATTGTATTTACAGATCCGATCTGTCCGGGAGGCGGATCCTGTTTTAATTTGCCCAGCATTCATTGCCACTGCAAAATCCGCAATGATTGTATCTTCTGTTTCACCGGAACGATGGGAAATAATTGTACCATAATTATTGGCTTTGGCTAAAGCGATGGTGTCAATCGTTTCACTCACCGTACCAATTTGATTCAGTTTGATCAAAATAGCGTTCATGGATTTTTCATCAATCGCCTTTTGGAGACGAGTAATATTGGTCACTGTCAAATCATCGCCGACTATTTGAATCTTGCCGCCCAGTCTTGAATTCATTTCTGTCCAGCCTTCCCAATCATTTTCAGCAAGACCATCCTCGATAGACACAATGGGATATTTATCAACCAGCGCTGAATAATAAGCTACCATTTCTTCAGCTGGAAGTGTGCGCCCTTCAGATGCCAAATGATATGCGCCATCCTTGAATAATTCACTGGCCGCCACATCCAAGGCAAGGAAAACCTGTTGCCCAAGCTCATACCCTGCATTATTAGAAGCTTCCATGATGACCTCAATGGCTTCTTCGTTACTATTAAGATTCGGGGCAAAACCGCCTTCATCACCGATAGCAGTGTTTAATCCTTTCCCTTTTAAAACAGATTTCAGGTGATGGAATATTTCAGTACCCATTTGCAGTGCTTCAGAAAATGATGAGGCACCAATAAGAAACACCATGAATTCCTGAATATCAACATTATTATCGGCATGGCTGCCGCCATTTAGAATGTTCATCATGGGAATAGGCAGCGTGGCAGCATCATTGCCGCCCAGGGATTGAAACAACGGCAGTTTATGATGATCCGCAGCCGCTCTAGCTGTGGCCATGGAAACACCGAGAATAGCATTGGCTCCCAGGTTGGACTTATTTTCAGTCCCGTCCAGATCGATCATCAAATGATCTATATGCCGCTGATCCAGCGCGTCTTGTCCGTTTAAAGCTTGAGCAATGGTATCATTTACATTTAGAACAGCTTGCTTTGTTCCCTTGCCTAAATATCGTTTTCCACCATCACGCAATTCAACCGCTTCATGTTCCCCGGTTGATGCTCCGGAAGGCACAGCGGCTCGGCCGAAACTGCCATCATTTAATTTTAGATCAACTTCAACTGTTGGATTACCGCGGGAATCAAGAATTTCCCGGGCGTGTATATGTGCTATGTGTGTATCTGACATGAATCTCCCATAAATCAAGGAAACAAATTAGAGAGTTGATTTTAGCGGTGCAAACGCAAAACATTCAGGAATTGTTTCTGGAAACTTCTCCCCCTAATTTTTCGTTTCATTTAACCCTATGATAACTGTAAAACGATTTAATAACAATTCTGCAGACTGGGATAGCTTTGTTCCGTCCGCAAACAACGGCACCATATTTCATACACGCCGGTTTTTAGGTTACCATCCAGAAGATCGATTCTCTGACCATAGCCTTGAGTTCTATAAAAAAGGGAAATTGATTAGCGTACTGCCCGCAGCCGAAATTAAAAGTGAGGATAAATTCCAATTAGTTTCTCATCCAGGTGCATCTCTGGGTTCGTTTGTTGTACCGGAAGACCTGTCCTTTGCAGATACCCTGGAAATAGTTGCACAGCTATCGGAATATGCTAAAGCAAATAATTTCGATAGTATTCGCCTCACACAGCCGCCCACGATTTACAGCCGGCG
>JAYEFG010000144.1:0-6646 GCA_034658595.1 Fidelibacterota bacterium
GATAATTAATAAAAATGAGGACACCCATTACATAACCCACTTTGTCTTGTTGATTTGGATTGAGATAGTTTTTGGCATACCATGGCAGCCAAAAGACCAGAAATAAAAATAAAAAAATAGCCGCCCAATGGGACGGCCCAAATAATTCAAAGGTATCGTAGGTATTTAAATATTCAGCTACGGCTGAACGCATGATAAGGGCTACTCATCTTTTTTTTGACTGGGTTTCTGGCTGTCGCCAATTTTCCGGAGTTGGATCATTGCCCCCATGAGTGAAATAATAGCCAACATCCAGATATGGCTGAATGGATTCCCGGCAGACCGTTCCATCCAACCATGAATAAATACCCCAATGGCTGCGAGGACAAGTATAATTCCGATTCCCAGGCGGACTTTATCATTTAAAAACCCACTCATGCGTCAGACTTCTTAGCTGCTGGTTTCTTTTTAGCCGCTGTGGCGGTTTTCGCTTTTGTCTTCTTGACTGCCGGAGAGGCTTTCGCAGTAGATTTCTTTGTGGAAGCCTTTGCAGGAGTCTTCTTAGCAGTCGTTTTTTTCGCTGTGGCCTTTTTTTCAGCTGTTTTTTTAGCCGCGGCCGCAGCCTTTACAGGTGCTTTTGCTTCGGTCATTGGTGCCAGTTTTTCAGCCTTTTTCACACCGGAGGCAATGGAAGCCTGTTTCAATGCTTTCATCCTTTCTTTATTTTTCCGGTGTTTCTTTGCCACAAGTCTTTGCTTCTTATTCATTTTACTTCCTTTAATTCAATTAATTTTTGCGGGAACGCTTGGGAATCGAACCCAACTCCTGCTTTATCGGCAGGACAACGGTGTTGAAGACCGCGAGGGGCACCAGCCTCCTAATCATTCCCAATTTTTCAGCCGCTAACACCGCTAATACACATAGAGACCTTCTCGGCTAATTCTTAACTAAACCGATCTATTCGGGGTTGTTAATCACCCGGAAATCTAATCCAAATTTCTTTTTCAGTTTCCGTCCAATTTTATCGGCAGAATCCTTTGTTTCAAAACGGACAATTCTCACGGCATGGAGCCGTTTCCCATTCGAATTCACTGTATGGACTTCTGTCGCATACCCATTGCCCTGGAGATGTTTCTTCAGGCGATTCGCATTATCATATTTCCCAAAGGCTCCCACTTGTATTACCCAAGGTTTGGGGATTCGCTTTGGTACCACAACTTTTCGTTTAGCCTTGGCAGACTTGATTCGACTGCTGATCGCGCTTGGATCCAACTTGACCAATTTGGCTTCCCGACGGGATTTGTCTAATCCATCGATCCCATAATGCAAATATTTTAAACTCGGATATAATTGTTTGATTGTCCGCAATGCTGACTTGGCAGAGTCTTCCTCCCCCGTGGCGAAATAAGAATTTACCATGAGATCCAAGGCCCGCTGGTGATGATCTCCCTGGGGGTATTTGAATAACACTGATTTAAACTGAATGCTGGCCTGGGAGTACAATCCCCGGGAAAATAGATATTCGCCAATTTTCATCCCTGCCCTCGATGCAAATTTCGAATTGGGGAATTTATTAATGAGATCCCGAAACTGAACAAGGGAAGAATCGCCGTTATCATTCACCATGGCCTGGAGAAAATATACACCGGCCTCATCCGGATACCGATCAAGCAATTCGGGCAGATTGTTTTCCACCTCACCCACCCGGCCCTTCTCCAAGAGGGTTAAATAGAGGTCAATGTTTTGAGCATGAAGATGCAATCCCCAGAGGAAAGTATAGGTAAAGAGCCAGCGCTGCCTCATTTTTCACTGGCGTTGGTTAATAGTTGAATAATGTCATCAATCTGGTTGGATAATTCATGGGGTTTTGACACGTGGAGAGACAGTTTTAACTTCATAAGGTGTGCATGAATTGAACCATTATTACGGGAAAGTGCATCATCCACAAGATTTAATGCATTACTGTGTTCACCCTTTTCTTCCAGCACATTAGCCAGTTTGGTTAAAGCGTTTAGATTGGATGGATCTTTTTCCAAAATCCGTTCATAGAATTTTTCCACTTCACTGAAGCGGCCAAGGTCAAATAAAGCCGATTCAATTTTTGAATAGACAAACCGACCATTCTCAGGGTTGATTAAAGCAAATTTTTCCCAATTTTCAATGGCCTTCACCAAATCCCTGTTTTCGGCAAATAGATCACCCAATCTTAAATAGGGGAGCCCAAAATCCGGTGCTGTCTTAACGGCTTTCTGGAATTGAGCTTCCGCTTCCTTTTGTTGACCTTTTTCCAACTTATCCATTCCCTGGAAAACCAGGAATCTCGCAATTTGGTTCGGGTCTTGGGATTGTTTCAGTTTCTGAATGGATTTGGTCATCTGGGTAGCCCGCTTCCAATCCCGCTGATCCACAAAAATTCTTAATAAAAATTCATTGGCCCACAGGTTTTTCCGATCCAGTTTTAGAACAAATTCAGCTTCCCGCCTGGCCTTATTCAAGTGGCCAATCTGTTCAAAATCCAGCGCCAGGGATTTATGAATATCCTTGCGTACCTCATTGGTTAAATTGGGACGAACAGTAAGGGACTGGTGAATTTTCACCGCTGCCTGGGCATTACCTTGTTCCCGCAGTATATCACCCATTTGAAGATAGGCATCAATATGACTGGTATCCTGTTTAACCACATCCCTAAGGTGCTTCAAGGCTGTGCGGGTATCACCCCGAACCATGGCATTTAAGGCATGGGTATAAAGAGATTCGGTGCGCTTTTTCTTTTTAGGCCGGTAATAATAAAAAATAATTCCGCCAGCCATTATCAGCACAACGGCGGTCAGTATAATCCAATTCAACGTTAGACGTCTCCGTCTTCCGTCTCATAAATTCCTTCGTCAATGGCCACATTGCGAAGGTCGTTCAGTTCATCGGAAAGACGACGGTTCTTTGTTTTTAACGAACGTATCTCCGACTTGCCGGATAAAATATTGGTAACGGCAACACCGTATCCGATAAGAATACCGGCAGTTAGTGCCCCTAACATCACGAAGGCAACTTGTACATTATCATATTGGGTAAATATTAAATTGACGGAGACTTCATTTGTATTTTTTAATAAAAAACTCAATACCAGGATGAGTACCACCAATCCTGCAAAAATTTTAACCAGTTTCATCAGGCTGCCTCCATTTTTTGAATTTGAACAATTTCACCGTGGAGGGAGATGCCACGGGCATCGTTGATTTGCACGGGAACGAGATCCTTGACCCTGGCATATCCTTTATTAAAGATCACCCACTTGTTGGAATCGGTCCGTCCCACCCATTGGTTTGAGGATCGTTTGCTTTCCTTTTCAACCAAAACCAATTCGGTTCTTCCCACCACCTCTTTATTGCGCAATAATGTATGTTTTTTCTGGGTTTCAATCACACGCTCCAGGCGATCCTGCTTTTCTGTTTCCGCGACATGATCTTCAAACTCAGCTGCTTTTGTCCCGGGACGAGATGAATATTTGAAGGTAAAGGCTGAGTCAAATTGGATCCTATTCATCACATCCAGTGTTTCCTTAAATTCCGTTTCATTCTCTCCGGGAAACCCAACAATAATATCGGTAGAAATTCCTGCATTGGGCAATGTTTTACGAATTTGTTCCGCCAGGGTGATGAATTCTTCCTGGGTGTAGGTTCGGTTCATTCGTTTTAAAACACGGTCATTTCCTGCCTGGAGTGGTAGATGAACATAGTTGCAGATATTTTCATGTTGGGCCATCATATCCAAAACTTCTTGGGTCATATCCTGTGGATGGGGTGATGTATAACGAATCCGTTTTAATCCCGGGATTTGGGCAACCGCATCCAATAATTCGTGGAAGCCGCTTCCTTGATGGTTGTAGGAATTTACATTTTGCCCCAGGAGGGTAATCTCAATAAATCCATCAGAAACCGCTCTGACTGCTTCATCTACAATGCCATCAATTCTGCGGGATCGTTCCCTCCCGCGGGTGAAAGGTACGATGCAAAAAGTACAAAATTTATCACATCCCCGCATGATGGATATCCAAGCGTTAATTCCCTCATTCCTGCTCGGAAACATATCATCATAAACCTCGAAACGTGACAGTTTTGTGTCGACCAAATGGCCGCTTTTACCGTTTCTTTCACGGATCATTTCGGGCAGTCGGCGGTATGAATCCGGGCCTAAAACAATATCCACATAGGGCTTGGACTCGAGGATTTCTTCCTTCAGATTCTGGGCCATGCAGCCGAGAACACCAATAATCATTCCGGGGTTTTTCTGCTTGATCCGTTGATAATATCCCAAGCGGGAATGAACCCTATCTTCCGCATGTTCACGGATGGCACAGGTATTCACAAAAATGGCATCGGCATTATGAATATCCTTGGATTCTGTATAGCCTTCCTTGGTAAGAAGACCAGAAACCAACTCGGAGTCGGCCACATTCATCTGGCAGCCGTAAGTTTCGATGAAGTATGATTTATTCATGGATCTATCTTGAAAATTACTGAGAGAGTTATAGAGGAAAAAAGGCTTACTTCAAGTAGCCGGAGAAAAAATAATCCAGGGGATTTTGCGGTGCGCCGTGCTGATGGACTTCATAATGGAGGTGCGGACCGGCGGAGCGACCGGTGTTTCCGGAGATGGCGATTAACTCACCGCGCTTCAATTCTTGACCGCGCTTCACCTTTATCTTCAACAAATGAGCATAAATGGTTCTATATCCGTTACCGTGGTCAACCTTGAGCACTTTACCATAACCGCCCAAGTTTCCCGTAAAGCGGACTTTCCCGTCCGCGGGAGAATACACTTTAGTCCCCGTATTCACGGCAAAATCCTGTCCATAATGATAGCGCACTTTTCCTGTAAAAGGATCCTCACGATAGCCAAATCCGGAACCCAAATAACCTTCCTGAACCGGACGAATAGAAGGAATGATTTTCAAATTATCGGAATGATCACGAACCTTGTCATATAGGGTGTTGTAACTTTTTAACTCCAGTTTCACCTTTCGTGAAAGGGCTTCCACGTTCATTTCAATTTCCGAAATTCGGGATGTGACATCTGGCGCAATGCCATCCACGGATGGATTATTAATGTTTGTACCTCCCACACCCATTTTCCGTACATCCTGATCAATCTGCGGTAAACCGGCATAGGTTCTGATGGCCTGGTCTTTTTTCTCGATTGTCCCCACTTGATCGGAAACATCTTCAAGTTCTGTTTGTAGATTAACTAAAGTTTGCGTCAATTGTTGATAATTCGCACGCAAGTCCTTTAACTTGACCTTATATAAAAGTCCCGTAAGTGCATCGGCGCTAAGGAATAGTATTACAGATATAAATACGACAGCAATCCCCGCAACCGTCAATAGTCTCTGACGGGAAAAGTGAAATTGCTGCACATCTGTATCCCGTTCGGATACAATGATATAGTTATGGTATTTATTTGATTTTTTCTTACGACGAAACATGATTTATCCGCCCTTAAGTAGTCCGGGAATTTATATATGTGTTTATCAAACAGCCAAATCGATCATTTCAAGTATATTTTAAGCAGTTGAGAGCGGGTGCTGTGCCTCAGTCTTTGTAATCCGCGTTTTTTAATCTGGCGTATTCTTTCTCCACTTAAGCCCATAATTCTCCCGATTTCTTCCAGGTTTTTGGGATCATCTCCATCCAGTCCAAAATACAACCGAATTACTTTTTCTTCACGTTGGCCAAGGGAATGCAACACTTTAAATATTTCATCTTTTAAGGAATCCAGAAAAATTTTCTTTTCGGGGCGACCATCCTCCGACGTCAGGAAATCAACCCTTGTTGCGGTAGAATCTTCCATGGGCTCATCCAGGGAATAAGTACTGCTGTAGGATTGAATCAGGCTTTCAATCCAGGAAATAGTCGTATTAGAAATTTCTGCCAATTCTTCAGAGGTCGGCCCCCGCTCATAGACTTGTTCCAGTTCCAGGGATTGCCGGTAAAGCTGACCCATTTTCTCTGTAACATTAGATGGCAGTCGAATTGTCCGCCCTGTTTTATTGATGGCTTGGCGGATACTTTGGGAAATCCACCACACCGCATAGGATATGAATCGAAATCCCCGGGTTTCATCAAAAAGCTGAACTGCCTTGATTAATCCGAGATTTCCTTCATTGATTAAATCTTCAAGGGGAATACCATATTTCTGGAATTTTTTGGCCACCGCCACCACAAAACGCAAATTGTGGGTGACCAGTTTATTGATAGCGTCGGTGTCACCGGCTTTGGCCTTTTGAGCCAAGTCCACCTCTTCCGCATTGGAAAGGGGTTCAAGATCCTTTATTTCTCGGAGATATTGGGTAAGTACAGATTTTTGCTGAGAGTAAATGGATGAAGAGGTTTTGGACGGCGGCAATGTATTTATTCAGTTTCCGGTTTTGATGCAGCATCCCCTTTTTCAGATGATTCAACAGTGGCTGGCTCCACTCCCCCCACTTCCGAAACTTCAATATCCTGTAAATTATATTCGTCCTTGATCCGGTCTATTTCATTTTCTTTACCTGCAATTGCAGCAGAAATACTGTCTATTTTTTCCACATGGATAAAAAATTCCGCATTCCCCGTAAAATTGACCATATTGTCATCCTTGGCCTGTCCATAAACGAGTTTACCCAAGGCTTCCC
>JAYEFG010000145.1:0-6638 GCA_034658595.1 Fidelibacterota bacterium
CGACAATAATTTTTGCACACGTTTCTCCCCCATTCCCGGCAATTCATGAAATATGGATTTGGTGACAGAATCGGTTCGTTTTTGTTTTTGGTACGTAATGGCGAAACGGTGTGCCTCATCCCGAATACGTCTTAATAGAATTAATCCAGGAGATTGCTTATGAATCGATTGCGCATCAGCCTGGCCTGGGACAAATACCTCCTCAAGTCTTTTTGCAAGCCCAACGATTGGCAAATAGTCCAATCCCAATTCACGAAGAGCTGACACCGCCATACTGAGCTGTCCTTTTCCCCCGTCAATTAAAATCAAATCAGGCAGTCCTATCCCTTCTTCTTTTACCCGTTTATATCGTCTATGAACAACCTCTCGCATGGATGCGAAATCATCAATACCTTCCACGGTTTTCACCTTGAATTTTCGATATTCTGATTTCCTCGGTTTTCCGTCGATAAAACACACCATGGATGCCACCGTATTCGTGCCACCCAAATGGGAAATATCAAATGCTTCGATCCGTCGTGGTGGCACTTTCATTTGCAAGTCATCTTGAAGCTGGCTAATCATTTTTGGGACCAACTCCCGACGCTTCTTCCGATTAATCATCCATTCGCCCAACAACAGTTTCGCATTCTGAAACGCCAAGCGCACTTCTTTGGCACGTTCACCACGCTGAGGTACCACAAAATGGATAGCACCACCTCGTTTTTTCTTGAGCCATTGGATCAATTGATTCTGATTTTCCGGTTCAATAGGCGCTGATATTTCTTTGGGTATAAAATCTGATTCCAAATAAAAACGGGTTATAATTGTTTCCATCATGACCGCATCAGAATCATCCAAATTTCGTAGTGATATTTTTTCTCGGCTGGTAATCCGTCCATTGCGAATCCGAACGATTACGGCAATACCATAATCTTCTTCTTTTGCCAAGGCGTATACGTCTCTATCTTCAAAGTCCGCCGTCACTTTTCGCTGACGATCTTTGAATCGACCGATGGCATGAAGTTGATCTCTATACATTCCCGCATCTTCGAAACGCATTTCTGACGACGCTTTATCCATTTGATTTTTTATATACACTTCTGTTTCCTTGGTGCGGCCCTGCAAAAACTGGACAACCTGTTTGATCATTTCATTATAATCCTTTTCGGACACCAACCCTTCGCATGGCCCCTGGCATTTTTTAATATGATAATCCAGGCAAAGACTCACTTTTTTTGCAGTGATTGATTCATCATTAATTAGGTAATCACAACTACGGACGGGAAATATTTTATGGACCGCTTTTAGGGACCGACGGAGATGAAGTACATCCGTGTATGGACCAAAATATTTTGACCCATCTCGAATAATGTTTCGCGTAATAAAAACTCTTGGGTAAGGCTCTTTGGTGACTCGTATATAGGGAAACGATTTATCATCCTTCAGACTCACATTATAATGGGGCTGATGTTTTTTAATCAAATTCGCTTCCGTCAAGAGCGCTTCCACTTCGCTTCTCACCACGAGCCATTCTACATCGGCAATCCGTTTTATCATGGATGTATTTTTAGCCGATTGGTGTTTACTCTGTTGAAAATAAGATCGGACGCGATTTCTTAAATGTTTCGCCTTTCCAATATAAATAATCTCCCCTTCCTCATTCTTGAAGAAGTAAACCCCAGGTTTAGTCGGAACTTGCTGAAGTCTGTTTTTCTTGATTTTCGTCTTGGTAGTCATTAGTATCTATTGGGAATTTATCAATGATTATTAAACTAAATAAATCATTCGCCGTTATAATCTCCATTTATTTATTATGTATATATATTTCCGGTTGTACAAGCACAAAACCAAATAGTGATCAGGACAATTTTGCTCCTGATTCTATATCAAATTTATTGACCGAATTATCTGATGGTAATATCGTCGAATATTACGAAAATGGTTTGTACGAGCACCGAAACAGTAACGGTGAATTACTAGATCAAGGAAACTACCTTTATAACAAAATTGACGGTACACATGGAGAAGTTGTGTTTAATAATGGCGATAATCCGTATATGAGAGTATCTTTTACTTTTAATAATCCAATCTTTGGTTATTATAAATGGAATGCTCCGCCATATGAATCGGGACGATTTCAAATTATAAATCGAAAAAAGAAAACCCTTGAATCATTTGATCAGGCATTGGATTATGTGTACGGTATAGGTAAAGGTAATAATAAAGATCTTTCACCAACAATATTGCCCCAAGGCGTTTATCGATTCTTTATTCAAACACAAGAAAAACCAGTGAAAAAGGGCATTTTATTTTTTATAACCATCAATGAAAATGGGCAATATTCTTTCGAGCAAAAACATGAAAATCCCATGGCTCCCCATAAAAGCCATTTCCGATATACTAAAAAAGACTTAAACAAGGCGGAGCTTATTTTAAGTGGGTTTGATCAGGAAATATTCTATCTCACTTTCCAAAATACTGATTCAGGCATTTTCACGAAAAGATCAGCACAAAGAGATTATAATTATGACGGGATTTTTCTTAAGGAGTAATTGATTAATACTTTATTTTCTGTATATGAAAAAGTACCTCTTATCCATCATTATTCTACCTCATGGATTTATATTTTCATCAGAAAATATAAATCTTTCAGATGATGGTGCATGGTGTTGGTTTCAGGATCCCCGCGCGGTATATATAAATGGTAAATACGAACGCACTTACGCCCAATGGATGAAAAGTGACGGTACGCTTCAAATTGGTTCATATGATCACAAAACACAGAAAACAATCACCCATACACTCAAAACAAATTGGGATAAATTCATTCCTGCCCCGAATCATGATAAATAGTTAATATGAAAAACCTGCATCGCTCGAATCTGTTCTGCTGGTCAGAATTCAATGACGATCGTAATATCGATTTTAATAGTTATCTATGGGTGCGAGAAGCAGGCAATGTGGTGATCGATCCGCTACCGCTCAGTGACCATGATGAAAAACACCTTCATTCATTCGGAAAGGTTACTCACATTTTAATTACCAATTCAGATCATGTAAGAAACGGTAAAAATTTTGCCATGCAAACTGGTGCGGAAATTTGGGGACCTGAAGGAGAAAAAGATACTTTTCCGATCCTCTGCACACACTGGCTCAGTGATGGAAATAAACCGGTTCTGGGCTTAACAGTTTACACGATGCATGGGTCCAAAACACCAGGTGAATTGGCTATTGTTCTCGATGGAAATACACTGATAACCGGTGATCTCATCCGTGCCCATGAAGGAGGTAAACTCGGTTTACTTCCCGATAAGAAGCTAAGGGATAAAAAGGCAGCGATGGCTTCTGTAAAGCGGTTAGCTGGCATAGGCACGATTGAGGCCGTATTACCCGGTGATGGCTGGCCGGTATTTCGGGACGGTCAGCGCGTTTTAACGGAATTAGTGGACGCATTCCCGAAATAAAGTATTCCAACATGTAACACGTGATTAAACAGGAAATTCTTTGCCACACGCCGTAATTCTGTGCACTAAAACTTAACCTGCGATCTAAGGATTTAAATTCATGAAAAAAACAAACCTTATGGAAATTAAACGCGTTGTCATAGCGATCTGGTAACTGTAGTATTATTGGTTAGGTTTCATAAATTATGCTTAAAACAATAAGATCTTAAAATGCAAAAACTGAGATCAATTTCAAAAATCGAAGATATTACACCGGAAGTAGCCCGCCGAGAATTTTTAGCATGGGTAGGTGCATCTTCACTTTTAGCGTTCACTGGTTGCAATGTTCATATTGAGACAAATGCAAAAAGGATGATCAATAAGGCGGATAAGGCAAAAAATGTTTTTGATTTAGCCGAAGTAGCTGAACACAGAATGGGTGAAGAATCTTTTTCCTATCTTGAAGGCGGTGCCGATGACTTACTGACGGTTCAGACTAATATGGATGCTTACAAGAAACTCGAGATTCGGGCACGGCGTTTGGTAGACGTGCAAAATATTGATACAAAGCTTAGATTATTTGATCGGGACCTAACTACGCCTGTACTGTTGGCACCCGTTGGTCTTCAGGAATTTTTTCATAAAGAGGGTGAATTGGCCTCTGCGAAAGCCGCGGCCAAATTAAACCACCAGATGGTCGTATCCACAGTTTCCAATTTTTCTGTGGGCGAAATTGCCAAGGCAGGGGGGAAGGAAGTCTGGTTCCAGCTGTATCCAACACCCGATAGAAAAATAACACGAGAATTACTTAAGCGGGCTGAGAATGCCGGCTGCTCAGTTCTGTTTTTAACAGTGGATACACCCGTATTGGGTAACCGGGAACAGCATAGCGATACGCTGAATCGTCTGTTGCAGAGCGGTGAATTACCTCTGGGGAATTATGAAGGAATAAGAAATGATGAGCCAATCACTGATTCATCCATGACCTGGGATATGGTGGCTTGGCTGAAAGAGAATACCAATATGAAAATTGTACTGAAAGGCATTGTAACCCAGGAAGACGCGAAATTATCCGTTAAGTATGATACAGATGGCATAGTGGTTTCAAACCACGGTGGTCGCCAGTTGGAAAGTAACCGCGCCACAATCGGCTGCCTGTCGGAAGTGGTCGAGGCCGTTCACGGGAAAATTCCTGTATTGATTGACGGCGGTATCCGCCGCGGCACGGATATTTTTAAAGCACTGGCCTTGGGCGCAGATGCGGTTTGTATCGGCCGGCCATTCTGCTATGGGTTAGGTGCCTTTGGCCAGAAAGGGGTTGAAAAAGCATTAACACTGTTACAAGCGGAACTGATTCTTACAATGCAGCTGGCGGGTACAGTATCATTGGAAAAAATTACCAGGGATTATTTGAAATAGTGGTGTTAGAAAATCATATGAGAATCTGGTTTTTGACATTTTTCTCTGTTTCATGTCTCGTTGCGCAGTCCACCGCGGATATCCAATTCCAAAAGTTGGCCGAACAATACTTGGATGAATTTCCCGCCTTAGGTCCCGTAGGAGCAACTTCACTCGGTGATCACCGTTTTGACCATTTAGTAAACCAGGTTAGCTCCGAAGCCCGAGCCAAATCGTTAGACTATAATAAAAAATATTTACAAGGACTCCAGAGAATTCCTTTCGAGAAACTTTCCCGAGCGCATCAAGTGGATGTTAAACTATTGGAAAATCGGCTACAATCATCAATCTGGCGAACTGAAGTCTTGCGCGAGTGGGAATGGAACCCTTTGCAGTATACGAACTTAGCTGGAGGTTCCGTTTATACATTAATGGCCCGGGAGTTTGCACCCATTGAAGAACGGTTGATCAATGTAACCATGCGTCTGGAGCAATTTCCAAGAATGTATGACCAGGTAAGAAAAACTATTGTTCCAGAAAAAGTACCCAAAATCCATGCTGAAACTGCCGTTAAACAGAATAAAGGGGTACTTTCAATATTGGATAATTTGGTTATTCCCCAACTGGTAGAATTAAAGCGGAAAGACCGTAACCGCTTGAAAAAAGCCATTGAACTGGCTAAGGAAGAAAATGGAAAACATCAGCAATGGTTAGAGGAAGTGGTTTTGCCAAAGGCCGGCGGAGAATTCCGAATCGGTCCGGAATTATATGAAAAGAAATTAGCATTTACACTGCAAACACCGCTGACAAATGAACAAATTCTGGATAAAGCGAAATCTGAGCTGGCGAAAACCCGCAATGAAATGTATGAGATCGCAAAGGGTGTATATAAGGATCTTCATCCCTTTACTGAATTCCCCGTAACATCTTCAGATGCGTATAAACAGACCATTATAAGAGCAGCTCTGGAGGAAGCCTACCAAGATATTCCGGACAAGGATGGCATTATTGATTTTGCCCGGTCATCCATAAAAATTGCCGAGGAATTCGTCAAAAAAGCAGAAATATTGACGCTACCACCAGACCCGGTGGAAATTATTGTAATGCCGGAATTTCGCCGCGGTGTCACATTGGCCTATTGCGATTCACCTGGACCCTTGGAAACAGGGTTGAAAACATTTTATGCCGTATCACCATTACCAGAAGAATGGACGGATGACCAAGTCCATTCATACTTGAGAGAATATAACATGCGCTCTGTTCATAATTTATCAATACATGAAGCCATGCCAGGTCATTTTGTTCAGATTGCCCATTCCAATCGATATCATTCTACTATAAGGGCAGTGTTGTCTTCCGGTGTATTTATTGAAGGCTGGGCTGTATACATCGAAAGAGTTTTCATGGAAGAAGGATTTTTGAACCATGATCCGCTCATGAAGCTGATAATTTTGAAATGGTACCTGCGGGCGATCGCTAATGCCATGATTGATCAGATGATCCATGCGGGTGATATGACATATGAGGAAGCCATGAAATTGATGATTGAAGATACATTTCAGGAGGAACGGGAAGCGGCGGCCAAATGGATTCGTGCCCAACTGACCTCAGCCCAACTTTCAACCTATTTCGTCGGATTTTTGGAACATTATGCACTAAGGCAGGAGGTGGAAAAAATTCGTGGAGAAGATTTTATATTGAAAAATTACCATGACGAGGAGCTCTCATTTGGATCACCACCTGTGAGATATGTACGTGCCCTTATCTTAGATCTGCCTATCCAGTGATAAAGGCGCCAAATGGTCCGCGGCGTGT
>JAYEFG010000146.1:0-23491 GCA_034658595.1 Fidelibacterota bacterium
TATTCGATACATCTAAATCAGCACAACTAAACAGGATAAGGCCGATTAATAGGGTGATTGTTATTTTATTTTTTATTTTATTCATTTTTTCCTCTTCCCTCTCTAGAGGTCTAGGTCTAATGTGAAAGAAAATGTTCTATAATTAGGATACCTGTAGGAGTCAACGCGCGCGTTGACCGCAGACCCTAACTGTCCACCGCCACGACCCACTTCAGGATCAAATCCTCTATAATCTGTCCAGGTGACCAGGTTTCGGCCCACAATCCCTACTTTAAGGGCATTGATTCCAAAACCTCTCATATCCACAAGGTTGGCCAAATCATATTTGACTGCAAGTTCACGCAGTTTCAAAAAAGTGCCATCCTCAACATACCAAGAGTTCGGTGCATTAACGTGATACATGTCTCTGTAATAGACCGTTGGTTTTTTGGTCTCATCAGATTTACCATACTGGTCATCATCGTCAGAGCCATCATCCCGGGCAGCCCACTGCCTGGTATGGTTGTAAATGTGGCCGCCGCTTTGGCCGTCAAACATTATATATGCCGATAACCCTTGGAACCTGAGGTTTGCATTAAAGGCATAACTAAAATCAGGGACAGACGTTCCCATTTGATGCAGTTTGTTTCCGGTTTCATCTACATATTGGATGGGACGGCCCCAGTTATAGGTTCTGCCTTCTAAAGTGGTACCTGTTCCCCAAAGTACTTTAGAAATACCATCTTTCCACGTATTTCCATCACCAACCCACACTAGGTATCCATCATCATTGACTTGAAATTGACTCGCATACGCTTGGGCTGCTGCTGGTAATTCACTGGTACTGGTTGCCCAGAGTGTTCCCCAGAATGAGCCGTATTGGGTATTGTTTTTCATATAAAAAACATCCTGACCTAAAGCAGTTAAATAGGGAGGCATGTTAAAATCAGTGATTGTCTGATCATAATTGTCGTAGTTAAAACCAACAGACAAAGATAAATCGCGCGTATTGATCACCGATGCATTAACACTCAACTCAAACGCATCAGAGGTAAGTGTTCCCGCGTTTTGCCACTGGGCACTATAACCGGCATAACCTGGCAAGGGCACTTGCAGCAATTGATCTTCTGCCACTGTTTTGACGCTGGTCAATTCAACCAATACACGATCCATGATTGAGAAGTCAACACCCATTTCGGTCTCGGTAACTTTTTCCGGTTTTAACTTTTTATTTCCAAGAACAGACTTAGAAATATTACCTGCAGCAACAGACCACGTTTCATACTGTTGAGAGAAGGCTGGGCGATTTCCTGAAGTTCCATTACTGAATCGTAATTTGAATTCATTGAAAATGCCTTTTAATGGCGCCCAGAAACCGTGTTCACTCAAACGAACGGCGGCACTGACTCTTCCATAATTATTGACCCTGTTATCCGGGCCAAATAAGGATGCACGGTCCTGCCGAGCCGTAACGTCCAGGATATATCGATCCAAATAATCTACCTGAGCTTGTACGAAAAATGCATCAGCATTCGTCAATGAGTTGCTCGACGAAACTGATTTTTCACTCCCAGTAGATAGCTGGGGTACATCACCAACAGCCAACTTATAAGCATTCCCACTATGATAGGAATATTCATAGGACTCATAGGAATAAACCCCTTTTGTGATCACATCCATATCACCAAATTGAGACGCATAGGTTAATCCAATATTTCCATTAATAGATGCTTCATCTGTGGTACTTTTTGTCAGGTTTCCATCATTAAGCGCTAGACTTGGGGTACCCGTTCTATATCCTTTTGGATAGTAGTTTCTCCATAACCGGTTTGAACGGTCATAGCTCAACGCACCGGCCACTCGCATTTGCGGCGTAAGAGACCAGCTGACTGTTGTCCCAAGCAATGAACGATTCCGGTAAGAATGCCTATCATTCATGTCGATCTGATAAACAGGATTTTCCTCAGTCAGATTTTTAGGCGACGGTGTAATATAATATTCGCCATTTTCATCTTTGGCTAAAATATCCACGTCCCAGGGGAAAAAGGTAATATCAAAAAATGCGCCTGTATTAACCTCCTGCTTCACCGATTTGGAGAGCAGAGAGCTAAAACCAACCTTAATGTCAAAGGGAAGTTTTATATCTGTATTTAACCGGAACGTATTCCGTTTAAACCCGTCAATAAAATTCCCAAAAACACCATCTTCACCCAGGCTGGAAATGCCCACATTAACATTGAAGTTTTCACTGTTCTTCTGCATGGAGAAATTATTTCTTACATAGCCCCCATCGCTATAGAACCGTTTTGTGTGGTCAAATCCCGGGCGGTCACCATTCATGGGTAACAATTTAGGTTGCCCATCCCCAACCGTACCTGTAGCAACATATTTAAATGGTTGATCTGCGAAATAAAAGCCAGCCGCATAAGAACTATCTGCATTATACGGATTTGGAGTTGGGCTTTTTAACCCATCCCTTGGGTCATATTCTTCCCCCGTTGCTAAATCAAGGAAATAACCGTTTGGCCCTGTTTTATAATAATGAGACCCATTGGTGCCAATGTGTCCTGCAAGTTGATTATAGCCATATTCTGTTTTGAAATTGAACCTGGTTTGGCCTAAACCAATTTCCGAACCGCGTTTGGTGGTGATTGCAATCACACCATTGGCGGCCCGGGCACCGTATGCAGTAGCGCCTGAAGCGCCTTTGATAATTTCAATGCTCTCAACATCGTCCGGGTTAATATCGCCCATAGGGCCGACAACGATGATACCATCCACAATGTAAAGCGGCGCCTGTGAGCGGCCACTGGCATTGATGCTGGTTGCACCACGAAGCTGCACTGAGGCAGCATACCCCGGTTCACCAGAAGCTTTGACAACTTTTACGCCAGCAGATTTACCGCGAATCATTGATTCCACAGTGGTTGCGGGTGCCATTGACAGCACTTCTGCGTCTATCTTGTCAATTGAAAATGTTGTTTTTGTTTTGGTAAGCGCTCCTGCCACACCCGTCACCATAACTGCATCCATTTTCAAAACGTCTTCCTGTAAAGAAAAGTCCTGAGTACCGGAAGCGGTTACTGTTGTAGTGGCCTGTCGATAGCCAATAAAACGAGCTGTGATTTTTGCGGAGCTCAAACCAGCGGGAACGGTCAGAGAATAATTCCCATCCACATCGGTAGAAGTACCGGTTTCGGTCCCTTCAACAATCACGTTTGCGCCGACAAGTTTATCACCGGATTCGGTAGCGGTTACAGTACCAGATACTTTAAACTGTGCAAGGAGCAATCCAGATAAAAGGAATATACCAATACTTAGTGTTATTGATTTACGCATATACATGCCCTCCAATGTTAATTATTTAGTAATTAAAAAGACCCCTCTCACGAAAGGCCCTACGTAAGTCTTCGGGGCATTTTAACCCTTTCACCAATAGGCAAACAACCCTTTTTTTATATTTTTATTTTACCCGTTTTTTAGCTTTTCGCCACTTGAAAATGGGTGTATTTAGGAATAGAATCTTTTGACTCATTCGGCGATTAGCAACCTAAATCACATTATTTTACTGACTTCCGATTGTAGTAAGACACTCATGAGAAAAGCATTTATAACTGGCGGGGCCGGTCATGTGGGGGGCAATCTTGTCCGGCAAATACTGGAAAACGGATGGCAAGTCCGCTGCCTGATTCATAAAGATACCCGCGCCCTGGATGGCCTGGACATCGAGCATGTCCGGGGCGATTTGACCGATTCCGCTGTTCTGGCTAAACAGATGTCCGGGTGTGATGCGGCCTTTCATTCAGCTGCCTATGTAGCGGTAGAAAATGTTGATATTCCATTAATGGAAAAAATCAACGTTGGCGGAACAAAAGCCATGTGTGATGCGGCCCTGGAAGTTCGCATCCCCAGATTTATTCACTTTTCCAGCATCCATGCTTTTCAGCAAAAACCTACATCCGAGCCCCTGACGGAAGACCGCCCCCTTGTATCAGACTCCCAAGCGGCACCTTATGACCGAACCAAAGCGGCGGCTCAGAAAATTGTCCTGGAAGCCTGTAAAAAAGGACTCAATGGCTCCATACTCCACCCCACCGGCATCCTGGGCCCTTTTGATTTTAAACCGAGCCGGATGGGACAAGTCATTTGTGATATTATACAGCGGAAAATGCCTTTTGCAATTAATAACGGCTTTAATTGGGTAGATGTTCGGGATGTGTGCCAAACAGCCATTAATTGTGTTGATATAGGCAAACAGGGACAACATTATATTGTTCCCGGTGAATGGGCTTCTTTTCGACACATTTCAGACATCATTACTGAATTGAAAGGTGTTAGTACTTCTTTTATGAGCCTCCCTTTTTGGATGGCTTACGCGGCCCTTCCTTTTGCATTTGTCCGGGCAAAAATTATGGGCCGCCGTCCTTCTTTCAGCCGCGGCAGTTTGAATGCTTTAGCCGTTCAGTGCAGGGATATCCCCGGTACCCTGGCAAGAGATGAAATTGGCCATTCACCGAGACCTTTGCATAAAACAATTCAAGACACGGTTGACTGGATGATAAATAATGCTGATTGACCAGTGGCAATATGAACTAACCATTTGGATATGGCTGGGGATCGCCGCCGGAACGTTTATTATGCTCCTGTTTGTCCGCGCCCCTTACGGCCGCCATGAGCGCCCCGGTTGGGGACCTACAATCCCTGCGCGCCTGGGGTGGATTCTTATGGAGTCTCCCTGCATTATTGTCATGACTGTCTTTTTCGGTATTGGAGCTTCTGGGTGGAATCTCGCCGACCCAGTGGGTATCATTTTTTACATTTTGTGGATCGGCCATTATATCCATCGCAGCTGGGTTTGGCCGGCCCGGGCCCACATTACAGGTAAAAAAATGCCCGTAAGCATTATAATTTTTGCGATTGGGTTTAACGGCGTCAACTCCTGGATTAATGCGGAATGGCTTTTCAGCCTGCATCACCCTTACCCTCTCCAGTGGCTTTACAGTCCTCAATTCATTATAGGTGTTATCCTATTTTTAACGGGAATGGGAATCAATATAAAATCGGATGATATGCTGTTTGATTTAAGGAAAAACGGGACAACCGATTATAAAATTCCACAAGGCGGATTGTTTAAGTGGGTATCCTGCCCAAACTATTTGGGAGAACTTTTAGAATGGTGGGGATGGGCCCTTGCAACCTGGTCCCTGGCGGGGGTATCGTTTGCTGTTTGGGGTGTGGCTAATCTCGTCCCCCGGGCAAGAGCAAACCACGCCTGGTATAAAGTAAACTTCGATGAATATCCCAAAGATAGAAAAGCGCTTATCCCAAAAATCTGGTAATGAGTATGAATAAAGCAAATTAAAAAGTGATAAAATATTCAAGGGAGGTCATTGCAGGGGACTAAAATATTTTTAATTTATTAGATAAATCGGTTGACTTAATCTAAAAATATTGGCAGTTTTAACTAGGCTTTAAGCCAAAATTACCACAACCATTGGTACCGGCATAGCACTCCGTAAATATGTTATGCGAAATTTTAATTATAGTTGGTTTTTTTCATTACCTATCGCGCCCTTATGGCCGTTAATAGCGCAGACCGTGGTAATTAACGAAATCCATTACAATCCATCCACCGCCCAGGGAAGTGATACAAACTATGAATTCATTGAATTATACAATTCAGGCAGTTCATCAGTTGATTTAGGGGACTATTATTTTTCAGGTATCACTTACACATTTTCATCCGGTACATCCATTGCATCTGGTGCTTTTGTAGTTATTGCCCGCAACGATGACAATTACTCAGGCAGTATCGAATGGACCAGTGGTGTTTTAACCAATTCCGGTGAAACTCTTACCCTCTATGATGGTTCAGGGAATACCATCGATCAAGTGGCTTTTGACAATGCTTCCCCCTGGCCTACACCGCCCGACGGGGATGGTCCTTCACTCGAATTATCGGATGCTTCTACAGATAATAATGATGGATCCAATTGGTCATACAGTTACCATTCGGGCGGGACACCAGGTTATGCTAACCAGTCTTTTCGATTGACTGGCTCTACGGGTTGGCGGATTCTTACACTTCCTCTACAAAACAAGACTTATAATGATTTATTGAGCGGCCTTTGGACCCAGGGATTTACAGGCGCCGATGCCACTGGGGGTAGCTCAAATGTTTACACCTATGATGGTACTTCCTGGTCTTCAATCAGCAACCAAACTGGGACACCCACGGCCGGCACTGGGTTCCTCATCTATGTGTTCTCAGACGACAACAATGACAGTACTGATGAGGGTTTCCCAAAAACAATTACACTTAGCGGCAGTGAACATGATGCAACCGTAAGTGTTACAACAGCCGAGAGTAAGTGGAATATGCTGGGCAACCCATTCACCCATACCATTGATGCGGATAAACTCAGCCTTGGGGGCAGTGGAAGCGGAACCAATGATAATTATGAGACAGTGGTATATGTTTGGGATAATGTTGGCGGTACGTTTAAGTCCTACGATGCTTCTACAGATTCAGGGACACTCACCGGTGGACTTATTGAACCATTTCAGGGGTTTTTTATTCAGTCAAAATCAGGAGGCACCCAGTTCGATTTTAAATTGTCAGCAAAGGCTTCCAGCTCCGGGACATTTTATAAAGCACTGTCTTATCCTAATATTATCGTTAAAACTTTTTCCAACGGAGAGCAAGACAGAGCCTTCCTAAACGTAGGCCAAGCGGGTGAATTCCAATCCCGAGGTGCTGTTAAACTGAAGCCGATTGACCGCCGCCAGCGATTATTGGCATTCTTTTATAATGTTTCTCTGCCAATGGAAATCATTAACGCAACCATTTCGGATACGGTGGTTTCTATCCCATTTGATGTATTGATGGTTGATGATTCTTGGGCTTTGAAACCCAGCCGGATTGAAATGCGATGGGAATTAAATCATGTTCCTGATCGCTTAACCATTAAGCTGGTTGATACAGAAACTGGTGCTGTTTTTGATTTAAAGAAAACCCGTTCAATATCCATTAACAATAACGCGGCTCATCAGTCCGAACTCAACGAAAGTGAAATGGGACCAATACCCGTTTTCCGCTCGCCGCGTTTTGAACTGAAAATAATTCCAAATATTCTCCTGGCTACCCATACCTTCCCCGCCCGTTTTAAACTTTATCCCGCCTATCCCAATCCATTTAACACATCTACAACTATTGAATTTGAAATTCTGAATCAAGGTCGTGTCAATATGACTATATATAATATGGAGGGGAAACGGGTAGCGTCTCTCCTGAATGAATTTTCGCCCGCGGGAAATCGGTCCATTCAATGGCAGGCAAACCATGTTGCGTCAGGGATTTATTTTTGCCAAGTCAAAGCAGGCTTGGACATTCAAACCATTAAACTTGTATTAATAAAATAAAGGAAAACAATCATGAAAAAAGGAATATGGATGATGGTAATCATCAATGCAACAATTGTAATGGCCCAACCGGAATTTCCCAGTGTTCCCAACCAGGCACCCATTGGTGGATTGGGGATTTTAGCCGCGGCCGGCGGCGTCCTTGCTTTGAAAAAATTATGGGATAAAAGAAAGGGACAATAAACAAATTTTATTCTCTGAAAAGTTAAGTTTTTAAAAAAATATATTGACATCAATTAGCATAGCGGTGTAGAATATAACACACGCGTAAATAACGAATAAAAACAAGTTAGGAGTACGTTATGCAAAAAGGTAGTGTAAATAAAGTGGTGTTGGTTGGACACCTGGGTGGCGACCCGGAAACACGGTATACGCCGTCCGGTGCTGCCGTGGCCAACTTCAATCTGGCAACAAACGAAACCTGGCGTGACAGTAACGGTGAGCTTCAGGATAAAACTGAATGGCATCGTTGTGTTATGTTTGGGAAATCTGCGGAAATGTCCGGGGAACTCTTGAGAAAGGGTCAACTGGTCTATTTGGAGGGAAAGCTCCAAACCCGTAACTGGGAAGACAAGGATGGCGTGAAACGATATACCACAGAAATAGTCTGTGATATCTTCACCATGCTTGGCCGCAAGATGGATAACGGCAGCAGACAGGCAACCCCTGTCGCCGCTGGTGATGATGAGGACGATCTTCCGTTCTAATCAATCCTGAATGTCAGATTAACAAAAAAACCCTCCGCAGATTCTGTGGGGGGTTTTTTACTTTCTTACTTACGTATAAATTCTCAATCAAATCCTTTTGTATTTTCCCACCGGTTAAATCATAAAATTCAGAGGCGGGTATGAAAGTATTGCTCTTCTTCTCTATATCTATTTTTATTCAAGCACAGCCGGCAGACCTGGTTATAAAAAATGCCAATATCTGGACCGTAGATTCAATTAATCCGGCAGCACAAGCCCTTGCCGTTAACCATAATAGAATTGTCTACGTTGGCACCAATAAGGGGGTCGATTCCTTCATTTCAGAACATACAAAAGTTATTTATGCGGACGGTCAACTGGTCCTCCCCGGGTTTAATGATAACCATGTCCATTTTGAATCTACCTGCCGTATCATCACCGGGTTAAACCTGATGGATGTCCAAACAGAAAAACCATTTGTCAGCCGCTTGCGGGCTGTCCATGAGAGGTTTGCGCCTGGAGTTTGGATCACAGGAGGCCTTTGGTCTGCTTATGAGGCTTGGGGTTCAGGAACCATTGGGGAAGAGGGACGACAGGCCAAAAAGAATTTTTTCAAACCCCACCGAAAAATGGTGGATAGTTTCACCAAGGACCGCCCGGTTTTTATCCAGCGTTTTGATCGCAAAGTATTTTTTGCCAATGGTAAAGCTTTGAGAATTGCAGGTATCACAAAAGATTTTGCTGATCCGCCGGGGATAATTGTTGATCGTGACCTTAGAGGAAACCCAACGGGGATACTCTCTGGTTCGGGCGTTCAAAAATATTTCAGTAACATTATTCCTCCCCGTTCTTTTGAACAACGCACATGGGAATCGGAAGCAGTGCTTAAACGATGTGCCAGTGTTGGCGTTACCAGTTTATCCGATATGTCAGATACCCGCCAGCGGGAAATTTTTTATCATTTAAGAAACAAGGGTAAACTTACAGCTCGGATTCATTCCCGCGGTTATTTGGACCAGTGGAAAGAAATGGATGAAATGGGTTTAAAGATCGGCTCTGGAGATGAATTGATCCGCACAGGAACAGTGAAAGCATGGATTGACGGAATCATGGGCAATTCTACCGCGCGCTTTTATAAGCCCTATTCCCACGATGCAAATGAATTCGGCATCTGGCGAAAAATTATGTTCCCCTGGCGCTCCCAAAATAGCGGGCGGGATCTGCAAAGCAATTTGGAATATTTAGCTCTCCAAGCGGACTCGGCGGGGATTCAATTATCCGTACATGCCATTGGTGATGCGGGGAATGGTTATCTATTAGATATGATGGACCGGTTGATTGAAAAAAACGGTATGAAAGACCGGCGGTTTCGTTTGGTTCATGCCCAAGTTATTCGTCCTGAAGATTTTAAACGGTTTGAGGGGAAAAATATCATTGCTGAGGTTCAGCCTTACCATTGCACCGATGATATGCGCTGGATGGAGGAACGAATCGGCCAAGAGCGGTCGAAGGGCGCTTATGCCTTCCGGACTTTATGGGAAAGGGGTGCTGTAGTTTGTTTTGGTTCTGATTCTCCCGGGACCAATGCATCACGATATCCTTTAAATCCCATGCTTGGTCTTTATGCCGCTGTTACCCGCCAGACACTGGATGGTAAACCGACAAAAGGCTGGTTCCCGGATGAACGGCTCACAATTAAAGAGGCTATTCAAGCTTACACACTCAATTCAGCCTATTCATCTTTCGAAGAAAATATTAAAGGATCAATCACCGTAGGTAAACTGGCGGATATAATTATTTTATCAGACAATTTATTAGAAATTGATCCGTCAAAAATAAAGAATGTGGAGATCATTACTACCATTTTTGACGGGAAAATCATTTATCAACGCAATCAATAATGTTCGTCAAGCTTTTAGCTTGACGTTTCGAGAATCAGGGATGGTAGAGGGGACAACCAAGGATGGTCGTCGAATAATTACCCCTAAGAAAAATTCTTGTAATACCATTAAAATCCCGACATGTTTTATCTTACCTTAGAAAGATTTTATGAACACTGAAAAACTACAGATTGATCTGAACAAATTCTGGGATGACGAAATTGTTCCTACCCTAACAGAATATATCAAAATTCCCAACAAATCTCCTGCCTTTGATCCCGATTGGGAAACCACCGGTCATATGGAAACAGCACTGGAGCTGGCGGTTGGTTGGGCCGAAAAACATCGTCCACTCGACAGCATACTCCACGTGAAAAAGCTGGAAGGAAGAACACCCCTTATATTAATAGAAATTCCCGGTAAGCGCGAAGGTAATGTGCTAATGTACGGTCACCTGGATAAACAGCCGGAAATGGCGGGCTGGCATGAAGGGTATGGTCCATGGGATCCGGTCATGATAGACGGTAAACTTTATGGTCGTGGCGGTGCTGATGATGGTTATGCAATGTTTGCATCCCTTGGTACGGTAAAAGCATTGAAAGAACAGGGCCTGGCCCTGCCGCGGATTGTAATCCTGATTGAATTTTGTGAAGAAAGCGGTTCTCCTGACCTGCCATATTATATAAATGAGTACGCTGATATAATTGGCAATGTGGACCTGGTGGTTTGCCTGGATTCCGGGGCGGGGAATTATGAGCAATTCTGGACCACCGTATCCCTGCGGGGCATGGTGGCCTGCGAGTTGCGTGCTGATGTACTGAAAGAAGGTGTTCATTCCGGCAGTGCCAGTGGATTGGTTCCTTCTTCTTTCCGTGTGCTGCGACAGTTGATCTCCCGTATTGAAGATGAAACTTCAGGTGAAATCAAAGTGGGCGAACTGCATACAAATATTCCGAATCATCGTATTGATGAAGTGAAAAAAATGGTATCAGCCCTTGAGGGCAAAACAGAGGCCTTCCCCTGGCATGAAAATATGCAGGCATCCACGGATGAACCTGTGGAAGGCACTTTAAGGCGCACCTGGAAACCGACACTTTCTTTTGTGGGTCTTGATGGTATTCCGGCGGTAAAAGACGGGGGCAATGTGCTGCGCCCTTATACAACACTCAAGCTTTCTTTTAGGCTTCCACCGAATGTGGATTGCCACACTGCTATGACGGCAATAAATAAAACATTAACGGAAGAGTCACCCTACGGTGCCACGATAAATATCAAATGGGAAGAGCCGGCAAATGGATGGAACGCTCCCAAGCTTTCCACTTGGCTGGATAGGGCCATCCAGGAAGCATCCAGCACATTCTATGGGAAACCCGCCCTGGCTATGGGCGAAGGAGGTACAATTCCTTTTATGGCTATGCTCGGCGAAAAATTCCCGGAAGCACAATTTGTAATTACCGGAGTGCTGGGGCCCGGATCAAATGCCCACGGCCCAAATGAGTTCATCCATATTCCCTTCGCCAAAAAACTCAGTGCCTGTATTGGGTTTATCCTGAATCAATATCCCGGTTGAGTTGAGCGTTCGCACCAGACTGGATCAATTTACACCGCGGCCAAAATGGGTAAGATCTTTCCTTACTTATTTCGCACTCCTGCTTGGTATTATTATTGCGCGAATTATTGTTCGGGGCAGACACCACCTTCCAAAAGATGGGCCGTTTATTTTGGCTGTTAACCATTTCAATTACGCCGATGGTCCTTTTATTGTTTGTGCTGTTCGCAGGCCTATCAGTTTTATTGTAGCCAGTGATCAGGCTGTACAGTGGTTTAATTATTGGGCGCCCTGGCTTTATGGATTCATTCCCGCAAACAGAATTCGCCTTGCACCATCCACAATCAAATCTTCAAAAAAAGCGCTTTTGGCTAAAGAGATAATTGGCATATTCCCAGAAGGGACTTCCCTTTCAAACGAGTTGCGTTCTCCAAAAGGGGGCGTAATGTTTTTATCAACCATGATGCGGGTTCCCATCGTGCCCGTTGGTATTAATGGAAATATCGGGAATATATGGTCTTTTATCTCTCAGGGTGTTCGACCAAAGATCCGAATTAATATTGGTAAACCTTTTGGTCCCTATTCTTTACCGAAAGATCGTTCGCAAAAAAAGGCAAAGCTGGGAATAATCGGTGATAGGGTTATGTGCCGGATTGCGGCTTTGCTCCCGGACGAATGTCATGGTGTATATAGTGGCGATCCATCAATCGAAGAATATCGATCACAAAATAAATTGTAGGGGACGCATTAATGGGTCCCCTTTATAATTTAAATTAAATCTTCCGGTTTAATCGGCAGGCGGCGGATGCGTTTACCTATGGCGGCAAAAACGGCGTTGGTTACCGCTGGGGCTACGGGGGGCAATCCCGGTTCACCAGCACCACCCGGCGGTTCGGCGCTTTTAACAATGTGAACGTCAACTTTTGGCATTTCATCCATTCGAAGCAACTCAAAATCATGAAAATTGGATTGGACTACAGCGCCTTTTTCAATTGTTATTTCACCTTTTAAAGTTGATGTAAGGCCATAAACAATGGCACTTTCCATCTGGGCCTTTACACCATCGGGATTAACGACTAAACCACAATCAATTGCTGAAGTAATTTTGTCCACTTTCAAAGCGCCTTTTTCCCCTATAGCGACTTCCGCAACCATGGCAGCCCAGGAACCAAAAGATTCATGAACGGCAATACCCATCCCTTTGTCTTTGCCCAACTTTTTACCCCAGCCTGCTCTTTCTGCGGCAAGTTTTAACACCCCCATGTGGCGCGGCGAATCCTTTAACAGGTCCAACCTGAATTGGAAAGAATCTTTCCCGGCGGCCTCAGCCAACTCATCAATAAACCCTTCATTGGCAAAGGCATTCTGTGAATTATAAACAGACCGCCACCAGCCAACCGGAACCTTGGTATTGGTCATTACATAGTCTACCAATACATTTGGAATAGCATAAGGCAGGTTACTGGCACCATTAACGGCACTTCTGTCTAAGCGCCCATTCTTAAATCTTTCCGGCGCCATTTGTCCCGATATGGATGGTGCAATTACACGGTGTTTCCATAAATTGACCGTTTTTTTAGATAGGGACCCTTGGAGTTTGTGAATGCTGGTAGGACGGAAAAAATCGTGGGCAATATCATCTTCCCGAGTCCAAACCAGCTTTACCGGTTTTTTGGTCTTTTTAGATACCTGAAGGGCATCGGTTACAAAGTCAGCCCAAAGCCGTCGGCCGAACCCTCCCCCCAATAAGGTGACATGCACGGTGATGTCTTTGACATCCATTCCTAAATACTTGGCAGCAGTTGTTTGAATTCGCTGGGGAACTTGGGTTGGCGCCCAAATTTCACAGGCATTCCTTTTCACATGGACCACACAATTCATGGGTTCCATGGTTGCATGATGGGTGAATGGCACTTCGTATTGCGCTTTGATAATTTGGTCATCTTTTATATTGAATACGTTCCCATCTTCCCGAGC
The DNA here is from genome assembly GCA_034658595.1 of Fidelibacterota bacterium. Classification (GTDB taxonomy): domain Bacteria; phylum Fidelibacterota; class Marinisomatia; order Marinisomatales; family TCS55; genus TCS55. Next base: position 13,494 of record JAYEFG010000146.1, read on the forward strand.
GACTATTGCCTTTCCAGCGCCCTTTTTTTCCATCATATCCTTGATTTGTTTGGAATCCCAATTGGCAAAACCGCCGTGATCCCAATCTACATCCAAGGCCTGCTGTCCTTTAATCACGGCCCAAGTGTTTTTACCCACAATGGCTACACCTTCATCAATTTCAAAAGCGTCAATGACACCATTTACTTTATTGGCTTTTTGCGGATTAAAGGATTTTATTTTGCCGCCAAAGGTTGGGCAGCGCAATACAGCGGCATAAACCATATTGGGCACTTGAACATCCATTCCAAACTGTGCCGTACCATTCACCCGGGAGGGCGTATCCAGCCCGGGCAAGGAGCGGCCAATCAATTTAAAATCTTTTGGGTCTTTTAGCTGTGGGTCATCAGGTGCCGGTAATTTTGATGCAGCTTCTGCTAGTTCGCCAAAAGTAAACGATTTTCCTGAAGAAAGGTGTAATATTTTTCCTTTTTCTGCTTTGCACTCAATTGTTGAAATATTCCATTTATTCGCCGCTGCTTGAATCAACAACTCACGAGCAGTTGCGCCAGCTTTTCTTAAACGAGTGAAAGAACGGCGGATGGATCCGCTGCCGCCTGTTCCCTGGCTGCCGTATTTATCCGGATGGGCATCGGCTTGGGCGACTTTCACCTGGGACCAATCTGCTTCCAATTCTTCGGCGACAATCATAGGCAGTGAGGTGCGAATATGCTGACCCATTTCTGATTTAGCCGCCATAATGGTAATTGTATTATCCAGATGAATGGAAACCCAAACATTGGGCTCAAATGTTTGTTCAACTATTCCAGCGGCAACCAGCCTTTCTTTGTATGGCAGGGTAATACCCAATATGAGTCCTGCACCGGTTGTCGAGGAGATCTTAATAAAGTCACGTCGTGATAATTGCTGGATCATTCTTTATCCTTCGCTGCGCGGTGAATGGCCTTTCGCACTCGGTCATAGGTCCCGCAACGGCACAAGTTCATCTTCATAGCAGAATCAATATCCTTATCATCAGGATTGGGATTACGATCCAGTAATGCGGCAGCAGTCATAATCTGGCCCGATTGGCAATAGCCGCACTGGGGGGCTTCTTCGGCAATCCACGCTTTTTGAAGGGGATGAGAATTATCTGTTGATAATCCTTCGATAGTTGTGATTTCAGCGCCGTCAACATTCACCACAGCGGTCATGCAGGCCCGAACTGCTTCACCATCCAAATGGAGCGTACAAGCGCCGCAGAGTCCCCGGCCGCAACCATATTTCGTACCGGTATAACCCAGTTCATCGCGGAGGACCCACAACAAAGGCATATCCGCAGCTACATTTAACCGGTGGGCTTTACCATTGACGTGGAGTGTAAATTTTGGCATGAATCAACGGTAGAATGTAACCAATGATAGAATCAGTTTCAATATCTGGTGGCTTCATAAAAAACTCTGTTCTTTTATCTAGATCCAAAAGAACAAAAAATCACGGTATAATAAATATTTCCTAATCCTTCAGCCACTTCTCCTAAGAAAAACAAACTTGCACCCCACCGCCTAGCTTCCCTGACTGGAGTATCACAACACCCAATAGAGCAAGCATCAACCAAATTGCCATGCCCTGATTCCAGTTTCTTTTTAAAAAGACCTTTTCAATTGTAGCAGTGCTAATGCATACCAAGGCCAAGGCGAATACAATGATCATTCGGCTTCCCATGCCAGAAAACAGTCATAAGAAATATCACTTTCATTATATTTCCAATATGATTTTTCCCCTTAAATTTTAAGCTTAAAATCGGCAGATATTTTTATAATGCAAAAATCAAAACAACACCATTTAATTATTGTCATTGCTATTGCTCTTGGCTTTTTGGGTTTCATGCGATGGCAGGCAGTTCAACAGAACTCCCCGCTGGTTGACGGCAGTGCTAACGAACATATTTTGCCGGAGGAGACCCATTTTAAAAACCTGCGCCAGCTCACCTTCAGTGGTGAAAATGCAGAAGCCTATTTCAGTTGGGACGGTAAAAAACTGATTTTCCAAGCCCACGACAGGGAGGGCCTTTGCGACCAGATTTATATTATGGATATTGAAAGCGGTAAATCTGAAATGGTCTCTACCGGGGATGGAGTCACCACCTGTGCTTATTTCCAATATCCGGGGGATGAAAAAATTCTCTATGCATCCACCCATCATAATAATAAAACTTGCCCGCCGCCACCGGATTACAGTCTCGGCTATGTGTGGAAACTCCATGAGGGATACGACATTTTCAGGGCCAATCCCGATGGGAGCGGCCTGGAGAAACTGACTGGCGAAAAAGGATATGACGCAGAGGCCACTGTTGCGGAAGACGGCAGCCGCATTGTTTATACATCAATCGTTTCCGGAGATTTGGAGGTATGGACTATGAATCCTGATGGTTCAGACAAACGCATGCTCACCAATAAACTGGGGTATGACGGTGGGCCTTTTTTCAGTCATGATGGTAAGAAAATTGTTTGGCGCGCTTACTACCCGGAAACAGAAAAAGAAATTGGAGACTATAAAAGTCTTATTGCCGAAAGCATGATCCGCCCAATGAACCTTCAGATCCGAGTCATGAACGCCGATGGCACAGGAAAAATGCAGATCACCCACAATGAAGGCGCCAATTTTGCGCCGTTCTTTTATCCCAATGATGAACGGATTATTTTCTGCTCCAACATGGCCGATCCGAAAGGGCGAAATTTTGATCTCTGGGCCGTGAATGTTGACGGTACCAATTTGGAACGGATTACTTATTTTGATAGTTTTGACGGCTTCCCCATGTTCAGTCCCGATGGTAAATATTTTGTATTTGCCTCTAACCGTAACCAAGCCAAGCCTGGTGATACTAATATATTTATTGCTGAATGGGTAAATTAATTTTACTCCTTTTATTCTCATTTCTTTTCGCCGGGGAAGATTCCGTACTTTTGGCAATCCGCGCGGATGCCCTTAATAAAGGTGTTCCGGAATCTTACCTGAATGAGACCTTCGCCCATGAGGGGATTGCAATTCATGATAAGATTCTCCACCGCTTTGCCCAACCTTTTGAAAAGAAAAGCTGGCCCGATTATCGCAAACTATTTGTCAACGAATCAAGGATCAGCAAAGGAATAGTATTCTATGGGGAAAATCAATCGGCCCTCATATCCGCAGGGGAAAACACCGGGGTGGACCCATTTCTCATTTTGAGCATTGTGGGAATTGAGAGTAATTACGGGCGACATAAGGGAGAATTCACAGTATTCAATGCGCTCTATACGCAAATTGCAAAAATGCCCCGGCGGACGAAATGGGCTAAAAAGGAAATGGTTGAATATTTAGTCTATTGCTATACTGACAGCATTCCGCCCCATTCTATTCGAGGGTCCTATGCGGGCGCCTTCGGATATGGGCAGTTTATACCCTCAAGCTTTAATGCTTATGCCGCTGATGGGAATGGTGACGGCATTCGCCAGCCCTATGAATGGGACGATGTTTTTGCCAGTGTGGCCAACTATCTGATCAAACATGGATATCCCGTATCAAAGCCAACCAAAGAAAACCAGGTCTATAAATCAGTCTATGCCTACAACCATGCAAACAACTATGTAAAAGCGGTTTTGGAACTGCGGGATGAACTGAAGAAAAATATTCTTAAAGATTAACCTTTAGGGTTAATTCTTTTGTTCCCCGCAACACTTTCACTTCTACCGTCTCCCCTGGTTTCAATTCAGCCAGCCGGTACATATAGTCATAAATATTCTTGATTTCTTTTCCACCAATTGAAGTGATCACATCACCCTTTTGCATTCCTGCTTTCCCTGCCGGGCCCTCTTTTTTAGCGCCGTCAATTTCCAACCCTTCTGCATCACTGCCATAGGAAGGAATCACCCCGAATGTAACCTTAAAACTCCGCCGCGTCTGGGTAGCCTCTTTCGGTCCCGCTTCTGTAAAGACCAGTTTTTCGTCCCAATTGCTGAGGCGCAGGGTTACATCATAGATTAAATCAACAATCTTTTTTTCGCCTTCTGCATTTATGTGCTGCCAGTCATCGCTGGGTTTATGGTAATCCGTATGGGTGCCTGTGAAAAAGAAAAGCACGGGAACATCATTCACATAAAAACTGGCATGGTCACTAGGGCCGTATCCTTCCGGACTCATTTTCAAATGGAGGCCATAGCTCTTGTTTGCTTCATTCAAGATGGATTCAAATTCGGGTGAGGTGCCGGTGCCGCCGATGGTGATCTTCCCCTCTGACATGCGTCCGATCATATCCATATTGATCATGCTGGCAACGGAGGATAAATCTACTGTGGGGTTATTCACAAAATGTTTTGAGCCCAGCAACCCTTCTTCTTCTGCATTGTAAGCCATCAATAATATGGATCGTTTTAATTCGTTCCGATTGCCAGATAGTTTTTCAGCCAATTCCAAAATGCCTGCCGTGCCGGAAGCATTATCATCGGCGCCGTTGTGGATCGCATTTGAATCGGGTGTAAGCGATCCTGCCCCTTCGCCCCCAAAACCTAAGTGATCAAAGTGGGCACCGATAACAATATATTCATTTTTTAATTCTGGATCGGCACCGGGGATAAGGCCTATAACATTGGGAACATCAATGATTTCCTTCACCAAGTTCACTTCAGCTGCGATATGTTTATCCAAGAAGAATGATTGTGGCTGGCCTTGGTCATTAAGACTGTTCTGAAGTTCTTCCAGCTTTTTCCCAACCAATTGATCAGCAATTTTTCGTGAAATTTGTAAAACAGGAATCCCTATAGCAGTAGAATTGGGAGAATGTTTCAAGGGCATCAATTCATCTGTAGCCCCTGCCGGGTTCACGAATAGGACACCAGCGGCTTTATGGTCCCTGGCCAGCATGGCTTTTTTCCGCAAGGGTGTATGTTTGGCAAAATCTGAATGGGGATGATCCCCATCAGGAGCTCCACGAAATATCAAGACCCACTTTTCTTCCGAATCAATTCCATGATAATCATTCCACTGGATTGAATCATCAATACTGAAGCCATAACCGGCAAAAACAATATCCCCCGCAAACTTCCCACTGGAAGAAAACTCCAGGGGAATATAATCCATACCAGGAGAATAATTTATGGCAGCTACTGTTAAACTATTTTGTTGTCCTAAGGTAATTCCGGTTATGAATTCAAAAGGTTGTAAAAATCCTTTTGTTCCTGCTGGTTCTAATTTGTCGGACTTAAAATTTTCAACGATATAATCTACCACATCCTGAGACCCTCTTGATCCCGGATAGCGTCCCTCCCGATTATCATCGGAAAGATATTTGATATGTTCCAGCAGTTCACCAACGGTGATTTCAGAATTGGATTTTAGGTTCACCTTTTGATTTGGAGCTTGGCTGTATCCTGACAGAATGGACAGAAGTAGAACAAGGTGAAGATGTTTTTTCATGGATTTAAATACCCCCGTTAATAATTAACAAATTTAATGAGAATCCCGATGTTTCTGGAATAAAATGAATTGTAATTTTACAGACAGTTCAACGCTATGACAGAAACAAAAACGAACCAAATCAATATTGCGGTACAGCCCAATTATATTCCGGAGCGCTCTGACCCCTCGCGCCCTATTTTCTTTTTTGCATACCACATCACTATTACCAATGAAGGCGATGAGCCGGTGCAGCTCAAAAACCGTTATTGGCACATTACCGATGGAAACGGCAATATTGAGGAAGTCCGCGGACCTGGTGTTGTGGGGAATCAACCCCATTTAAAAAGAGGGGAATCGTTCGAATATACCAGTTTTTGTCCTCTCCCAACGGAGTTTGGGGTGATGCATGGTCACTTTGAAATGGTCTGTGATAACGGTAAAAAATTCAACGCGAAGATTTCACCCTTTCGCCTTAGCATCCCTTATTCTGTTAATTAAACCCCAACAATATAGATGGATAACAATACAAAAATTATTGCAACAATAGGCCCTGCCTGTAACAATATTAAGATTCTTCAGAATATGGTTAATGAGGGGGTGAATGCCTTTCGCCTGAATATGTCCCATGGGGATGGACCTGGGAAAAAAACCCTATACAAATTGGTCAAATTATTAAAAAATAAAAATGGTCAGCGCCCATGCATCTTAACTGACCTATCGGGACCCAAAATTCGTATTAAGAATGTAAATGATAATTTTATCCTTGAACCAGGGCAGACGGTTACCATCACAAATGAACGGGGCCCAGATAACGACCATATTCGTGTAACCGAAGACATTGGCTTCACTGAAGTATTGGAAGGGGCCAAAATTTTAATCAACGACGGACGCATTCAGTTAGAGGTTATTAAGGCAGAATCTCAACACTCCCTAAAGTGCCGAACAGAAATCGGTGGGCTGGTTGAGGCACGAAAAGGAGTCAATTTCCCCGGGATTACCCTCGATGTTCCCACCTTGACTGAACAAGACAAGGCTGACTTAAAATTAGCCCTTAAAGAAGGGGCAGACTGGATTGCGCTCTCATTTGTCCGTTCAGCAGGGGATCTCGATGAAGTATTAAGTGTCATGGATGCAGTGGGTAAACGCCTGCCGGTTATGGCCAAAATCGAAAAATGGGAAGCCCTCAACGATGTGGATGCCATAACAGAAGCCTTTGATGGCGTCATGGTTGCAAGGGGCGACTTGGGGGTTGAAATACCCGCTGAGCAGGTTCCCTTGGCGCAAAAGCATATTATTGAAGTCGCCGGTTCCTTGGGCAAACCTGTAGTTATTGCTACCCAGCTGCTGGAATCAATGGTGGACAGCCAAACGCCCACCCGCGCTGAAGTCAGTGATATTGCCAATGCTATTTTTGACGGTGTTGATGCCCTATTGGTCACGGGTGAAACAGCTATTGGAAACTATCCTGTGGATGTTATTCATACTTTAAAGCGTGTAATCGCTGAGACAGAAAATGCTACTGCCTCGGGGCGTAGCTCCATGCCGGAAGAAGTAAGCAAGACAGCTGATGCCATCAGCCATGCAGTCTGCGAAATTGCCCTTGATCTTGAAATAAATGTCATTATGACTATGACGCATGGGGGCAGCACGGCTCAGATGATTGCCAGATACAGACCCCAAGCAGCTGTATTGGCTCTCACCCCTTTTAATCATATTGCCAGGCAGCTAGAAATTGTATGGGGTGTTTTACCGACTAAGGTCGCTGAATATGATAATGTTGAGACAATTCCTGATGTATGCCGTTCTGTTTTGGATGCTCAAAAGTTGATTGAACCCGGTGAGCGTTATGTGATCACAGGCGGTGTCCCCATGGGCGTTGCAGGCACAACAAACTATTTATCCGTTCAAACTTATTAGAGGAGGTTTCTATGCATTCAATTAAAAAGGTATTAATCGCGTCTATTTTTTCAATGGTATTTGCCCAAGATTCAGCCATTCACATGGATTGCTGTTCTGTACCAGGATTCCTGGGAAACGATCCTGTAGCCGACTTGGCTGAGCCAGATGAAGATAATAAAAAATGGGACGTAACTGCAAAACACGGACCCACAAAAACGATTGAATTCACAACATCAGAAGGCACTTGGATGAGCTTAGATGTTTCACCTGATGGACGAGAAATTATTTTTGACCTTTTGGGCGACCTCTATACCATGCCTATATCAGGTGGAAAAGCAACCCGCCTCACCAGCGGTCCCGCTTGGGATGTGCAACCGGCCTACAACCCGGATGGACAATCAATTGCTTTTACCTCCGACCGTTCTGGCGGGGATAATATTTGGATTATGGATCGGGATGGTTCAAACCCCAAACAAGTGTCCAAAGAAAAATTCAGGTTGCTGAATAATCCTGTTTTCACCGCTGATGGTAATTACGTTATTGCTCGAAAACATTTTGTTAATACTCGTTCATTAGGTGCGGGCGAAATGTGGCGTTATCACATCAGTGGCGGTAAAGGCGTTCAAGTTAACAAAAGACGAAATTGGCAACATGACGCCGGTGAGCCGGATGTGAGTTCCGATGGGCGATATCTTTACTATTCTCAGGATGTGAGCCCAGGAAATACATACCAATATAACCGCGATCCTTACGGACAAATTTATGCAGTTCACCGCATTGATTTGGAAACGGGCGAAAAGATCACAGCGGCGGGCGGCCCCGGGGGCGCAGCCACACCGCAGATTTCTCCCGATGGGAAGCAATTGGCTTTCGTCCGGCGGGTGGGCTTAAAGACTGCCCTATTTGTAAAAGATATCGCTTCCGGAAATGAACAGATGCTTTTTGATAATCTCAACCGGGATGCCCAGGAAACGTGGGCCATTTTTGGGATTCACCCGGGCTTCAGTTGGACTCCTGATGGAAAAAATATTATTATTACCGCCAAAGGCAGTTTATGGAATGTGACCGTTTCTAATGCAAATGTAAAAGAAATTCCATTCACGGCCGAAGTTGCACAAGAAATCACAAAACCATTTACTATGAAAAACGAGGTTGGTGAAGATGACTTTGATGTGAAAGTCCTTCGCCATACCCGTGTGAGCCCAAATGGAAAGAAAGTGGTCTTTAATGCATTGGGGAAACTTTACGTTTCAAATGTAGATGGCTCCGGACGGAAGCCATTAACCAAGCAACATAACGGGTTAGAATATGCACCCGCATGGTCACCCAACGGGAAACAGATCGCCTTCACCACTTGGTCCGATAAACAAAAAGGTCGGCTGGCGGTGGTCAGCGCAAATGGTGGAAAACCTAAGTTTATGAATGTGCCCGATGGCCATTATTTTGATCCATCATGGTCTGGCGATGGAACCCAACTTGCCTATCGGCGTGGCGGTGGATCATGGATTCGCGGCCGGGATAATTCAGCCAAAACGGGTATTTATACGATTAAGGTAAAAGGTGGAGAACCAAGACTGGTGACCAAAAGCGGATCTGAGCCACGTTTTACCTCCGGCGATTCCCGCCTCTTACTCATGGGGCGCGAAAAGGAAAATCGTGCACTATACAGTGTAGATATGAATGGGCAGGACCGCCGTGTCTTGGCTACATCCAAATATGCCAATAGAATTATTCTTTCTCCCAATGAGGATTGGGTTCTTTTTGACTACCGTTTTCATGTTTATGCGGCCCCTTTTTCTAAGATCGGCAAAGCGATTAACCTTGGTCCAAAAACGGCAAGTGTCCCAGTAAAAAAACTCACGGCAGGGAGCGGTTTTGAACCCCATTGGTCGGACAATAATTCTATTCATTGGACTTTGGGTTCGGAATTATACAGCGCCAATTTAAAAGACGCCTTCACCTTTGTTTCCGGTGCGCCAGACTCACTTCCCGACCCTGCTGAATCCGGAACCAATTTAGGTTGGACGGTTACCGCACCATCGCCCAAAGGCCTCGTCGCTATCACTGGTGCAACCATTGTTACTATGGATAGGGATGCTGTGATTAAAAATGGGGTAATCCTCATTGAAAATAACCGCATAAAAAAAGTGGGTAACAGCAAAATGAGAATCCCTAAAAGCGCAAAAATGGTAGATGCCTATGGTAAGACGATTATTCCCGGGCTCGTAGATGTTCATGCCCATATGGGCTTGGAATGGGATGGCCTTTCATCAGAACAAAACTGGCATTATTTAGCCAATCTTGCTTTTGGTGTTACCACCACTCACGACCCCAGCCGGGATACAGAAATGGTTTTCGCCAATTCGGAATTGCAAAAATCCGGGAAGTTATTGGCCCCGCGAATCTATTCTACCGGCACCATATTATATGGAGCAGTTACAGGCTTTACAGCAGAAGTGAATTCATTAGACGATGCCAAACGAGCCTTGAAACGAATCAAATCATTCGGAGGATTTTCGGTAAAATCCTATAATCAACCCCGAAGAGAACAGCGCCAACAAATTTTAAAAGCGGCCCGGGAATTGGATATGTTGGTCTATCCTGAAGGGGGCTCAACACTGCAGCATAATTTGAATATGGTGACAGATGGGCACACGGGCATTGAACATTCCATCCCCGTCTCGCCA
>JAYEFG010000147.1:0-1793 GCA_034658595.1 Fidelibacterota bacterium
AAAGATCGGTAGGGCGAATCTTCCACATACTTCAGCACATTTTTTATATCATTGGGGGACAGTTCCCCTTGAGGAATTGGAATACCAAGATGTAATAGTTTAAGGAGGTCTATAAATCTTTCCACCTTCAATTTATCCGGTTTGGCATGGACGCGATATACAAATGGATATTTCTTTGGAAGCATTTTTGGGATTTCTGCCGCCACTAAACCATTGGCCAAGAGCATGCATTCTTCCACGATTCGGTGGGATTCCATCCTTTCACTGGGGCGAATTTCATGGGGAATACCTTTATCACCCATTTCAAAGATCGGTTCAGGAATATCAAAATCTATACTACCGGCGTCGGAGCGGTTTTTGAAAAGCTGTTTGGCGAAGCGCTTGAGGATATGGAGTTCATTTTTTGCGGAATGATTTATTTTTCCGTCAATAATATCCTGCACATCTTGATAGGTGAAGCGCGCTTTACTATTTATTACCGTGGGCAAAACCTCTATCTCCAGAACATTAAAGTTATTATCCATTTTAATAATGGCGGAAACGGCCAGGCGGTCTTCATTGGGCCTGAGAGAACAAAGATTGGCGGATAGTTCCTCGGGAAGCATGTGAACCACACCTTCGGTAAAATAGACGGAGGTGGCGCGAATTATGGCCTCCCGATCGATGGGGCAATTGAGTGTTACAAAATGACTCACATCCGCAATATGGACGCCCAAAACATATCCATCCCGATTTTGCTTTATAGAAATGGCGTCGTCAAAATCTTTTGCATCCACCGGATCGATAGTAAAACTGTTCCATTGTCTCAAATCCCGTCGATTGGGTACTTCTTTTTCGATGGATTTTTGACTGAAATTCTTTACCTCATTATTGACTTTCCTCGGAAAATCCTGGGTATAATCATATTTATTGAGGATCATTTCCATATCATTGGCGGGGTCATCCGCTTTACCTATAACCGTCTCCAATTCTGCAATGATAGGGTTAAAGGCGTTTCCCCAATCCTTGACCCTTGCTTTAACAATTTGGCCCTCGTCTAAATCTTTTTTGGCTTTGATCAATCGTATCCCACGGCCGGGGTTCACGGGAGAAATGGCCATGAAAAGTTTACCAGCATATTTATAAGTGACACCGATGAACCGGTCTGAGCCCCGTTCAAGTACTTTTTCAATGCGACCTTTGAGTCCCTGGGGGCTGGGTTTTCCACTGATTCTCACCTGCACCCTATCCCCATGGATCGCATCCATCATGGATCGGCGTCCAATAAAAATATCCTCAGAATCGTCCGCAGTTATTACAAACCCAAACCCCTTTTGCGTGACGGTTAATTTGCCCTCCAGCTTATTCGGTTGACGAGGTAAGGCATAGCACTTTCCTTTTACCAGGTTTATTTCCCCGGATTTGACCATTTCCTTCAGTAAAATTTTCACGGCACTTATCTCGCGCTGTTTTACCTTCATCCGGTGGATGATCTCTTTTTGCCGGAATAATTTTCCCGGGTGTTTTTTGAACAGGGCTAAAAGTTGTTTACGCATTATAAATCTGAACTGAATTTAAGGTGAATTTTAGCGTTTTTTGATCTCGAAGAAAATCCGGCCGCAATATCCAGGGATAAAGTACCATTATACTGGCGGAATCCTAAACCATAACCCGGTTTAATCGGTGTTACCTCAGTAAGGGGGGTATCCACGAATAAAAAAGCCTGGGAGCGATCCAAATCCCCCATGATCCATTCAACAGTGTTGATTATTACCCAATCTGCACCAAATTGGTTTTCATGGTATCCTCTCAAG
>JAYEFG010000148.1:0-1791 GCA_034658595.1 Fidelibacterota bacterium
TGGTGTTTTAGCTACAAAATCCGTTTCGCAGTTAAGCTCCAGCAGAACTCCCAGTTGCCCACCGTGGTGAATATAAGAAAATACGACACCCTCCCGGGCTTCTCGGGCGCCTTTCTTGGTAGCCTTGGCGATCCCTGCCTTGCGTAAGAAATCAACTGCTTTATTCAAATCTCCATCAGTTTCAATCAGTGCCTTTTTACAGTCCATCATACCGACACCAGTTTTATCCCGCAATTCCTTCACCTGTCTGGCATCAATAGTCATACTTCTTCCTTCAATTCTTTTTCAGCTTCTTGTTCCTTTTCTAGATCACCAATTTCCTTCTCTGCCGATGTTTCATCTTCAGATTCAGAACCAGTTATTTGAACAGTATTTTCTGGAACCTCGGTCCCTTTCACATCAGCTGCGGCTGCTTCCGGTTTTACTGTCCCATTCGTTGATTCATCTGAACCGGGTTCTTTCCCTCCGGCAGCAATCACTTCATCGGCCAGTGCACTCATAATGAGCTGGATGGTCCGAATCGAATCGTCGTTGGCCGGAATAGGATGAGTTACACGAGAAGGATCAGTGTTGCTGTCCACTATGGCAATCACCGGAATCTCCAGTCGTGTGGCTTCTTTGACCGCGGTGGTTTCAAATTTGGCGTCTACCACAATAATTGCGTCCGGCAGCCGTTTCATGTCCTTAATACCTCGGTGCTGATCGGCCAACTTGATGCGCTCCCGGTTCAGCATCTGGATTTCCTTTTTGGTCAGGTTTTCATAAATGCTGGAGCCTTCTTTTTCCAGCTGCTGCAGGCGTTTAATACTTTTTCGAATTGTAGCAAAATTGGTCAGCGTACCGCCCAGCCAGCGCTCTACCACATAAAACATACCGCACTTATCTGCTTCTTCCTGAACAATATCCTGGGCTTGCTTTTTCGTCCCGACAAAAAGAATCTCCCCATTTTTCTTGATCACCTCCCGAATCAAGTCCTTAGCTTTTTCCATCCGCCTGATCGTTTCTTCCAAGTTTATAATGTATACCCCATTTTTCTGAGTCAGTATGAAGGGATTGAAATTGGGATGCCGCTTGCGGGTAACGTGCCCGAAATGAGCACCGGTAGCCAGCAAGTCTTCGAATTTCAGTTCTGCCATCTTACCGCTTGGAGAATTGGAACCGTTTGCGGGCGCCCGGCTGACCGTATTTCTTGCGTTCCACGACGCGCGCATCACGGCGTAGGAAACCGGCTTTCTTAAGGGCTGGACGATAGGATGAATTTGCAGCTGTTAGCGCGCGGGCGATTCCCAGTCTGAGAGCGCCCGCCTGGCCTGTGAGTCCGCCGCCGTAAACATTGGCTTTTATATCGTAGGATTCCAGAGCCTCCACTTCTGCCAGCGGTTGAGTTACAATTGTTGCCAAAACCTCACGGCAGAGATAATCCTTGTAAGGACGGCCATTGATAAAAACGTCGCCTTTCCCAGAGGTTAGATAAACATGGGCAACAGACCGTTTCCGGCGACCGATCGCCACATGGGATGTATTCGCCATTATATATCCAGTTGTTTAGGGTTCTGTGCTATGTGGGGATGATCCCCTTCAGCATAAACTTTCAAATGTTTTATAAGCTTTCTGCCCAGTCGGTTTTTGGGCAGCATCCCTCTGACCGCACTGGTGATAATCCTGTCCGGATGTGTCTTCCTTAAATGCTGAAAATCGGTGAACGTAGTCCCTCCCGGATATCCGGAATGTTTGAAATATTTCTTGCCGGTTTCTTTATTCCCGGACACCTTGATTTTTCCGGCATTCACA
>JAYEFG010000149.1:0-6601 GCA_034658595.1 Fidelibacterota bacterium
TCCGTAATTGATTTATTGTTTTTCACTTCAATGTAATGGTCTAGATCCAGAAAGGGAATATCCATCTTTTTTGAGAGGATTTTCCCAACCGTTGATTTACCTGAACCCATCATCCCTATCAAATAAATATTCATTAATACTTGGCCGTTGCTTTCATATGTGCCTTGAGTTGATCCATGGAGTCCCCACCAAATTTTTCCAGCAATGCATCAGCCAAAACGAAACACAGCATACTTTCTGCAATGATGGATGCGGCAGGGACAGCACAGGAATCAGTCCGTTCTTTATGAGCATCCTTTTCTTCCTTGGAATGAATATCCACGGACCGCAGCGGTTTGATCAATGTGGGGATGGGCTTCATGGCCATACGTAAAACGATGGGCTGGGCATTGCTCATACCCCCTTCAATTCCCCCTGCGTTATTGGAAAAGCGCGTAAATTTTTCTCCATCATAACCAATCTCATCGTGGACTTCACTGCCAAATTTTTCTGCGCCACCAAATCCACCACCGATCTCTATACCCTTGAATGCATTTACACTCATCATCATGGCGGAAATTCGGGTATGAAGTTTCCGATCCCATTGGGTGTGCGCGCCGAGACCGTAGGGCAGTCCCGTGGCAATCACTTCAAAAATGCCGCCAACAGAATCGCCGGCTTTTTTAGCATCGTCTATTGTTTTCATCATGGCGGCTTCCGCATCTTTATCTAGGCACCGAACGGGTGATGCGTCCGCTGTTTCGCTTAATTGATTCGGTGAAAGGCCATCCGGAATGGGACTTTCATCCTTAACGTCATGGATTTCAACTACGCGGCTGCCCACTTCAATTCCCACTTCTTCAAGTAGTTTTCGGCAAACAGAACCAAGGGCAACGCGCATGGTGGTTTCCCGGGCGCTGGACCGTTCCAGCACATTACGAATATCATCAAATTCATATTTCTGGACGCCGGCTAAATCTGCATGTCCGGGGCGGGGGAGTGTTACTTTTCGGATCTCATCGTCCACGGGTGAAACGGACATTTTCTTGGTCCAGTTTTTCCAATCCTTGTTTCGGACGATGAGCCCAATAGGTGCCCCCAGTGATTCTCCATGACGCACGCCGCACCAGATATCAGCGTGGTCTTTTTCAATTTTCATCCGTCCACCGCGGCCGTGGCCCATTTGACGCCGGCCCAAATGAACGGCAATATAATCTACGGATATTTCCATTCCCGCCGGCATGCCGTCTAAAATACCTAAAAGACCTTGTCCGTGAGATTCACCCGCTGTAAGAAATTTAAGTCGTGTTAACATAATTCTGATTTTAATACCTTTTTTATATCTTCCAATTTAATTTTTTCCGATATCTTTTCACCGAACCAAATATCCGCCGATGCCAATCCCTGGGCAATGAACATATCCAATCCGCCGATGGTTTTTGCGCCTTTTTCTTTGCCAGTCTTTAGCCATGCGGTTTCCAATGGATTATAAATGGTATCGGCCAAAACTTGATCCTTTTGAATTTTTACTTCTGGCATGGATTCGGTATCAGGCCACATGCCCAACGGAGTGCAATTAATAATTAAGTGTTCATGTGTTTGAGCGCCTGGATTGAGCGAAGTCGAAATATTAACGTGTTCTTGTGATTGAGTATGAACCGGAATATCCGAAAGTTTTTCCGCCCATTGCTTTAAATTTTCGGCTTTTTCTATTGTGCGATTAATGATAGTGATGGATTTTACTTCTGATTTAATAAGCGCAAAAGCAATGGCTCGCGCCGCACCGCCGGCACCAACGATTAAACAATCTTTTCCGCTCAATTCAACATCGTTTAGTTCCATAGCCATGGTGAATCCAATCCAGTCGGTGTTGTAACCTTTTCCATTGTGCACACAATTTACAGCACCAATGGTTTGTACCGATTCATCCAATTCATCTAAAAATGGAATGATCGATTGTTTATGGGGAATGGTCACATTAAAGCCATCCAATTCATTTTCTTTCATAAATGAATGAAGTGCATTTGGCATCACGTGAATTTTTTCGAATTCTGCTTCTAACCCAAGTTGCCGATAAATTTCTTGATGAAGAACGTGACTCAAACTGTGAGCAATAGGGTCGCCTATAACTGCAAAGTGTTTCATTGCTTTAGCCGTTCCAGTTCGTCATAGAATTCCGGGTAGGAGATTGAAGCACATTCGGGGTGATCCAAAATTATATCTCCATCAGAAACGAGCCCAGCGATGGTGAATGCCATGGCGATGCGGTGGTCATGGAATGTCTCAATCTCTGCACCTTTCAATGGCGTGGGACCATTAATAATAAAACCATCTTCTAATTCTTCAATTTTAGAGCCCATTTTTTTAAGGTTTGAACACACCGCATGAATTCGGTCACATTCTTTAACACGTAATTCTTCGGCACCACGAACTTCCGTTTCGCCATTTGCGTGTGTAGCCAAAATGGCAATAATGGGTAATTCATCTACAAGCCCGGGAACATCATCTTTTGTGATTGTAATTGCATGAAGCGGTTGATTAAATATTTTCAATTTTCCGATTGTTTCACCAGTTTCATTCCATTGTTCCAAACAATCCATGCCTGCACCCATTGAATTAAGAGCGCCATAAAAACCGATTCGCGTTGGATTTCTTAAAATGCGATTTAGAATAATTTCAGAGTCTGGAACCAGTGCTGCAGCCGCAGCAAAAAATGCAGCGGTTGATGGGTCGCCGGGAACGGATAATTCAAAATCTGAAAGGGGAGAAATTGATTTTCCAATAGTTGTGCTTAATCCAT
Organism: Fidelibacterota bacterium; assembly: GCA_034658595.1. Taxonomy (GTDB): domain Bacteria; phylum Fidelibacterota; class Marinisomatia; order Marinisomatales; family TCS55; genus TCS55. The sequence goes on from JAYEFG010000149.1 coordinate 2,780, forward strand.
TCACTGAAATATTGGCACCAAGTACAGCCAACATTTTCTCCGTATGGTCACGAGATAAAATCGGTTCAGTGATTGATGTTTCGCCACTTGCCCCAAGTCCCGCCAAGAGTACTGCCGATTTCACCTGTGCGCTGGCAACCGGTGACTCATAGTGAATTCCGGTCAAATGACTTTTGTAAATTGTGATGGGGAGTTTCCCATTATTGCTTTCGGACTTCAATCCCATTTGAGAAAGCGGATCCAAGATACGATTCATGGGACGGGAAGAAAGAGAATCATCTCCGTTAAATGTGGCATTGATTCCTTGTCCAGCCAAAAATCCTAATAATAAACGGGTCGTTGTGCCGGAATTTCCACAATTCAATGGTTGCTCCGGATCAGAAAATCGTCCACCAGTTACAATCACGTCATTGCCATCGTCTTGAAACTGGATTCCACAGGCTTCCAAACACGCCCGGGTGGACTGCACATCGGCGCCGCTGGACAAGTTGGAGATCCGTGATTTACCATTCGCCAATGCCCCAAACATAAGCGATCGGTGGGAAATAGATTTATCTCCCGGAAAAGTGATTTCGCCTTTAATACCCATTCGTCTTCAATTCATCCGCAATCAGGAATGCAAGTTCTATAGCCTGGTTAGCATTAAGTCTTGGATCGCAATGGGTACGATATCGGTCGGACAGATCCGCTTCAGAAATTTCATCCAGTCCCCCGGTGCATTCAGTCACATTCTGTCCTGTCATTTCCAAATGAATACCGCCGGCTCGAGATCCTTCCGATTTATGGATTTGGATATTCTGTTTTACTTCATCAATAATTAGGTTAAAAGGTCTTGTCTTAATTCCGTTGCTGCTTTTGATCGTATTACCGTGCATGGGATCGCAGGACCAAACAACGGTTCGGCCTTCTGTTTGAATTTTCTGAATTAATTTTGGCAAATAGGTTTCCACTTTATCATGGCCAAATCGGGCAATGAGTGTAATGCGTCCACCTTCGTCATTGGGATTCAAAATATCCAAAAGTTCAATAAGTTCATCCGGATCCAATGACGGGCCGCACTTGATGCCGATGGGGTTTTTAATCCCGCGACAGAATTCAACATGGGCACTGTCTTTGAATCGGGTACGATCCCCAATCCATACGAAATGGGCAGATGTGTTATAAATATCCCCGGATGTTGAATCCACACGGGTGAGCGCTTCTTCGTAAGGAAGTAATAACGCTTCGTGACTGGTGTAATAATGGACTTGCCGAAGTTGGGGTGTGTTGGTGGAATTGATCCCCAACGCTTCCATGAAATTCAGGCTTTCTTGAATCTGGTGGGCCAAATGACGATAGCGTTCACCTTGGGGACCGCTTTTCACAAAGCCCATATTCCAGGAATTCACATGGCGGAGATCGGCATAACCACCATCGGCAAAAGCGCGGAGCAAATTCAGTGTTGACACAGCTTGAGAATAGGCTTTCAGCATCCGCTCCGGATTTGGCTGACGCTTATCCGGATCAAAATTTATATCATTAATAATGTCGCCGGTGTAGCTGGGGAGTTCAACACCATCTCTGGATTCGGTTGCGCTGGATCTCGGCTTGGCGAATTGGCCCGCCATTCGTCCAAGTTTGACCACGGGCAGATTTGCGCCGGATGTTAAGATCACCGCCATCTGTAGGATCACCCGAAAGGTATCGCGGATATTATCCGCATGAAATTCCGAAAAACTTTCGGCACAATCGCCCCCTTGAAGCAGAAATCCATTTCCTTCCGCGACATCTGCCAAGGACCGTTTTAATGAACGGACTTCCCCCGCAAAAACAAGGGGAGGGAAATTCCCAAGCGTCTTTTCAACTTCGGATAAATGTTCCTGATCGGGATAATCGGGAATATGTTTGGCGGTAAATTTCCGCCAGCTGTCAGTCTGCCACATTTTGTAATTCCTTCAGGCGATTGTCCAAAGATGCTGTCGCCAGTTTAAGTTTCTCAATGCTCTCGATCCGAGTCGCCAATATTGAATCCCGATAAGGCCTTTATTTCTCCGATCTCTTTAGATACTGAGAATCGTTGGACCAGTAGATCCAGCATCTGGTTGTCAAATTCATCGATCTTGTTTCGGAGTTGGTTGATTTTTTCTTTTGGTTCCATGAAAAAAAGTACGGAAGGCTTTGGATGAGTGAAACGATTATTTAATGTAATTTCCGCCCCGAATTTTAGCAAGTGTTCAGGCACTTAAGTGTTAATGTGTTCACGCCACTTTAACACTTTCGCACTTTAACACATTAACACTTTCAGAATGAGTACACCAACCAAACGCGTCGCATTCCATACCTTGGGATGCAAACTGAACTTTTCGGAGACGGCCACCATCTCCCGCGATTTTATTCGTTCTGGATTTGAAAAAGTCAATTACCGGGATGAAGCGGATATTTACGTCCTGAATACCTGTTCGGTGACAGAAAATGCAAACAAAGAAGCCCGGAAGTTGATTCGCCAAGCCAAGCGACGAAATCCGGATGCTTCTGTGGCAGTCATTGGATGCTATGCCCAACTTAAGCCAGACGATATAACCGCCATTGATGGAGTGGACATTGTGTTAGGTGCAGAAGAAAAATTTAATTTGTTGAACCATTTAGATTTCATTGATCTGAATGGCGGAACCAAAGTAATTCAGTCCAGGATTGATCATGTTCACAAATTCACCCCGTCTTATTCATCCGGGGAACGAACACGATCTTTTTTGAAGGTGCAGGATGGCTGTGACTATACTTGTTCATTTTGTACTATTCCATTGGCCCGGGGTGAAAGCCGCAGTGACACCATTGAGAGTACCATGAAAACCGCAAGGGAAGTGGCTAAGACAGATTCCCGTGAGATTGTACTTACTGGTGTAAATATCGGTGATTTTGGGAAAGGGTCTAAAGAAACATTTTTCGATCTCATTCGGCAATTAGATCTACTTGACGGGATTGATCGCATTCGGATATCATCTATCGAGCCGAATTTACTCACCAATGAGATTATTGAATTTTGCGCATCATCTCAAAAATTTATGCCTCATTTTCACGTGCCATTACAGTCGGGTTCGGACAAAATATTAGGCGCCATGCGCCGGAGATATAAACGGTCATTATTTGAAAACAGGGTGTTAAAAATAAAGGGAAGTATCCCTGATGCTTGTATCGGTGTGGATGTGATTGTGGGATTCCCCGGCGAGACCGATGACGATTTTCTCGACACCTATAATTTCCTGAATGAGCTAGATATTTTCTATCTCCATGTATTCACTTATTCTGAAAGGCCCAATACGGATGCTGTTGAAATGGGTGAATCGGTTTCCAAAGAAAAAAGAGCAGAACGGAGTAAAATGCTCCATATACTATCTGATAAAAAGCGACGTTATTTCCATGAACAATTCATGAATCAAAGTCGTATGGTCCTTTTTGAAAATATGAAAAATGGGGAAATCCTGGGACATACGGATAATTATATCCAGATTAAGATGGATGGAGAACCAAAACGCATCAATACAATAGAAAAAGTAAAACTTATGGAAAACTACGGTGCCGCCATGGGGGGTTTTATTTTATAACTTCCATTTGCCGTGGGTGACGCTTCTATTTTATTAAAATCCCTTTCTGGATTTTAATACCTGCAAGTGTCTCAAGTTTAAAATAGTAAATCCCCGAACTGAAATAACCGGCATACCAATTAACTGTGTGAGGTCCTTTAGCCATCAATTCATTTACCAAAGATTGAACTATTCGACCGTTCACATCAATGACGTTGATTATGACCGGCATCGCGCTAGGCAGATAAAATGAAATAGTCGT
>JAYEFG010000150.1:0-1777 GCA_034658595.1 Fidelibacterota bacterium
CAGCAATATCGTGAAAGGATTTTCCTCTATCTGTGAGGGTATTAATCTCTGAGGCGATCAACCGGTTTTGGATCGGTTTCTCTCCATAATATAAAGTGGGTTTACTATTTGAAAGGCCACCAAACGAACTAAGTGATTTTTCAATCCGATCCACATTATTTTTGATGGAAGCGTTGGCCACATCCAAAATTTCTTGGTTGGATCTGAAATTTTCTTCCAGGGCAATTTCTAAATATTGTTCATGTCTATTATAGCGATCTCGAAACAAATGAATATTATGAATACTGGCACCTCGAAAACTGTAGATCACCTGATCTTCATCGCCAACCACAGTGATCTGTTGATGCTTTTGCGCGATCAAGTCAATGACCTCATTCAGGGCAAAATTATTGTCCTGAAATTCATCAATAATCAGATGTTGAAATTTGCCCTGAACTTTTTCCAGTACGGCAGAATTTGAATTCAATAATTCAAATGCGGACAAGATCATATCCCCATAATCCACCACATTCATATTCTGTTTCCATTGCTGAAAAATGGGATAGATGCGTTTTAAATCTTCCAATTGAGCGCAAATTTCCAGATCAAGAGACTCAATCTCTGCGGCCTTCTCATTGGGTTTAATCAACTCATCTCGGGTACGATTGAAAAATGGAATAAAACTTTCAGTGACAGCCCTGGCAGGGTCCTTTGGAAATTCCCGAGATTTAAATGGTCCCAGATCATTGAATCGATTTAAGAGTAAAAAGGAGGCTTCACTTTCTTCGAGCAATATGGGAGATGCGCCCGATTGTTTATAATCTTTCACGAGATTGAAACAAAATGCGTGAAAGGTTGATACAGTCATTTTATCCGCTCGTTGACCGATGACCGAAACAATTCTTTCCTTCAATTCCCGTGCCGCTTTTTCAGTATATGTAATGGCTAGGATAGACTGTGGATCAGCCTTATAATGTTGAATCAAGTAAATAATACGATGAATGAGTGTGGATGTTTTTCCTGTCCCCGCGCCGGCCAAGATCATGAGCGGTGCCAATGGGTGGGTGATGGCAGCTTCCTGGCTGGTATTCGCTTTGAAATTTCCACTGGAATAAGGCATGGGGAAAGTTAGGGAAATCATCATGGGATAAAAAATGTTTCGTCGAATTTAAAAAAAGTTTTGGCCAATTTTTTAACTTAGCCCTATGGTTGCGCATCTAATAGGCCAAATGAATCAATTCAAAATAATCCAAAAAGGAAATAACATGAAAAAACTACTCTTGCCAATCTCAACCCTTTTGTTGATTGCTATTGGATGTGATAATCCTGTCCGTGACAACGCTGTAGAATTAGACAGTGCTGATCTGCAGGATTTTTCATCTGAACTGGCATCGGATCTGGGCCTTAGTCAATCATCTGCAAATGCAGTTAACGGTGTTCTAAATCGCCATGGACGCGGGGGGAAACATCGTGAACCGGGCTTCTTGTGGAAGGTTGCCGGCGAATTGGCCGTTAAATTATCCGAAGAAGAAAAAGCACGTCTTTTTGAAAAGATGGATGAAAAAGACATTCCACTTTTTGGCGGGACCAAAAAACGCAGTGCCAAATCTAAAGGTGGGAAAAAAGGAAAAAATGATTTCGGCGGTATTATTCGAGTATTAACGGATGATCAAAAAGCTGCTTTTAAAGAAATCATGACATCTTATAAAGAAAAATTCAAAGCGATTCATAGCCAAATAAAAGATGGTTCTCTGACAAAAGAAGATGCCGGTGTTGAAATGAAAGCTCTTCGTGAAGC
>JAYEFG010000151.1:0-6517 GCA_034658595.1 Fidelibacterota bacterium
TCGCGCTGGTGATCGCTTATATGGTCATTGTCAGTTACCAATACAATGCGGGCGGTGCTGTTTTACATACCGTTTTAACAGATGACAGCGGTTATTCCCTGATCAGCGTTGAAACAGGAACGATTATTGCGGCTGTTTTCATTATTGCCTATACCATGTTAGCCGGACTTGTGAGTGTAGCCTATACAGATGTGGCAAATGGAATCATCATCATTTTATCATTTCTTATTGCAATACCGATCTTTTTAGTTGAAGCGGGTGGATTTTCAGGTATGGCCACAGCTTTCGAATCAATGGGCAAGGAAGACCATATGAGTTTTTGGGGTGTTTATTCCACCATGGATATTTTCAATTTTTGCCTGCCGCCATTTCTATTAATCCTGGGTGACGCCAATATGTATCAGCGGTTCTTCGCCAGTAAAGATGCCGAAGGGGCTAAATCAGCTACAACTGTTTTAATCTTTGCTGTCGCTATTGCCGAATTGATGATCATTTTTTGTGCATGGGTAGCGTCCAGTATGATTCCGGATGCAGAAGTAGGAAAGTATGTATTGATCTATGCATCCCACAAATTCTTACCCACATTTATTGGTGCTATCATGATGACTACCATTGTGGGTATTATTATATCTACCGCCGATAGCTTTTTACTCGTCCCCGCCACAACCCTCATGCGGGATGTGTATTTGAACTATGTGAATCCCAATGCGGATGAAAAGAAAATTGTATTATTGAGTCGATTACTTGTCCTCGGTTTAGGAATTGTTGCCTACATTGTTTCCTTGGGGTTTGCAAAATCAGCAGGATTTTTTGAACGAGCACTATATGCTTATACCATTTACGGTGCTTCGATTACACCGAGTTTGGTGGCAGCCTTGTTCTGGAAAGGGGCAACGAAAGAAGGGGCGATTGCATCCATTGCTACGGGAACGGTCACAACCCTATTGTGGAAAGAAGCTGTATTTATTCGGAATATTATACCGGCGAATATATATAACAATATGGACGAAGTATTGCCAGCCATCACATTTTCAGTGGTCTCACTGGTGGTGGTGAGCTTGGCGACCAAAAAAGACTAAGTTCTTGTAATTAGGGGTGGATTATTCTTTAAGGGAGAAGAACCCTCTGTTTCCATGTCTCGTCTATAATATTCGAATGTTTTTCCCGTTCCCTGCCAATTATCCACTCGGTTGATGATACGAATATCGCCTGTGAACCGTGCAGAAACGCCATTAACTACGTGGCCGGTAATATGGCCAATCTCTGCTCTTTTTTTTGCCCAGCTAAGGAATACCCGTTTTAGCATTTTGGCATACCCGTTCCCCTTATATTCTGATTGAATCACAAAGGCATAGGTATACAGTGTATTACCTTTGCCGAAATTCTTGTCCATCTGCGCCCAGGGCTCGTGGCTGAGTGATTCCAAAGGAACACCGATAATATACCCGATAATCTCATTGCGATACCGAGCAATAAACGGTAGCGAGCCGGACTTATTAAAATATTTATGAATGGTTAATTTGGTGAGTACCGCTTTTTCACCATATTCTTTCGCCAGGGATTTAGAAATTTCGATTAATTGAGGATAATCTGCTTCTCCTGCGTGTTCAAGTAATTCGATCTGAAAAACACCGCTGGAAGCAATTACGCGGGACCGGGAAGATTGGGAAGATAAAATAGAAATTTGTTCCATGGGGAATGAATTTAATAGAAGTAAGTTATTTATTATACATTCCTTTTTCAGGTTCATGGGTAACCAAAGTAAATTCCGCGCCTATGAAATCATTTAATTTGCGACTTTCAGATATAATATGCCAAAAGGAGAGCCATCTCTGTGTGGGGTTAGACATGAATCCGGAAGGGTTAGGATCGGCCAATTCTTCCTTAGATGACTTAAAAGGATATTCTTACAAGGTCATAGATGCCACCCGGGATTTGGCTGCCGCGTTTAAACCGAACCTTGCATTTTTTGAACGATGGGGGAGTGACGGTTTCAAATGGCTCGAGGAAACCATGAATTATTTTGATGATGGTACTATAATTATAGGAGATGCGAAACGGGGGGATATCGGGAATACTGCCAAAGAATATGCCCACAGCCTTTTCAATCATTTTGGATTCGATGCCGTAACGTTGAGCCCTTACATGGGTCAGGATTCTGTCGCGCCCTTTACGGAAGACCCTGAGAAAGGTGTCTTTATTCTTTGTCGAACGTCTAATCCATCGGCCACTGATCTGCAAAACCTGAATGTTGGTGATGAAATGGTTTTTGATAAAACAGCCCAACTTTGTGTTGAATGGAACAGCAATGATAATGTTGGATTGGTGGTTGGAGCTACCGCGCCAGATGAAATCAGCCGAATTCGTGGGCAAGCCCCGGGGTTGCCGTTTTTGATCCCGGGGGTAGGCGCCCAGGGTGGCGATTTGGAACGGAGTATGAAAGACGGAAATACAAACGGTGATGCCTTAATCAATATATCTCGGGGGATAAGTTTTGCAGGAGATTTGAGTAAGAAGGCGATTCGGAATGCAGCGAAAGACTATGTAGTTCGAATGAGAAATATAATGATTGAATGAATCAGAACAACTTGAGAATAAACTTATTGATTTCGCCGTAGATAAAATGAATTTGGCTGAAACACTACCTAATTCACGATCCGGATCTGCACCGGCATTACTTTATGGTGAGGTTAGAGCAGCAGAATTAAAAAAAAAGATTTTATCCATAAAATGAAAATTGCATTGAAAGAAATGAGAGAAACTTTTGTCTCACTTAAAATCATAATAAAAAAACAATTTCCAATTAACTTGGATAATTGTGAAACGCTAAAATCTGAATACAATGAATTAGTTTCAATTTTTGTTTCATCTACAATAACTGCGGATAAAAACCTAAAGCTTGGGCAGAACAAATAATTCCAAAATCAAATATCAAAAATCAACCTTCACCAATCAAAAATCATACCAATCATGCCAAATTATTTAGATATTTTTAGGAAAACCGGTGCTTTACTCGAGGGCCATTTTGTCCTGACTTCCGGACGCCACAGTCCATCATATTTTCAATGTGCAAAAGTTTTGCAGCATCCCGGGTATTTGTCCGCCTTTTCTCAAAAAATTGCGGATCATTTTGAAGGGATAAACATTGATACAATAATCTCTCCGGCTGTAGGCGGGATTGTAATTGGCACTGAGGTAGGCCGGACTATGGGGAAAAGAACCATTTTTGCTGAACGGGAAAATAGCGAAATGACCCTTCGCCGGGGATTTAATGTTAATCCTGGTGAAAATGTGTTAGTGGTGGAAGATGTAATCACTACCGGCGGATCCGTGAAAGAAGTAATGGATGTGGTGAATGGTGTCGGCGGTATCGTCATTGGTGTGGCAGTGATCGTAGATCGAAGTAATGGAAAAGTTTTGTTGCATGAGAATCAATTTTCGCTGGTTTCCATGGAAGCAATCAGTTATAGTGAAAATGAAATCCCGGCAGAATTGGCGGAAATCCCAGCCGAAAAGCCGGGCAGCAGGAGTATAAAAAAGTGAAAAAAATAATCAGTTTAATATGCGTTGGAGTTTTATTCATGAGTTGTGCAAAAGATAAAGATGTGGCCGTTATATCCACTCAATTTGGCCATATGGTGGTGGAATTCTATCCCGAGGTGGCGCCTATGCATGTGGATAATTTTCAAACACTGGCAAAAGAAGGATATTTTGACGGAACCACATTCCACCGCGTGATGCCAGGTTTCATGGTTCAGGGGGGTGACCCAAATTCCAAAGACAATGACCGGATGAATGATGGTACTGGTGGTCGCGCAGGAAAATACTTCGGCATTGGCCGTGAAGATGACCCCGATTCCTGGTTAGTCCCGGCAGAATTCAACGATTCTCTTCATGTGAGAGGAACCCTTTCCATGGCACGAACGAGGAACCCCAACAGTGCCTCGAGTCAGTTCTTTATTTGTCATACGCCCCAGCCGAGTTTGGATCGCCAATATACTGTTTTTGGCCAGGTGATTTCCGGATTTGAAGTGATTGATCAAATTGCAAATGCGAATACCCCTCGACGGGAAAACCGAATGTATCAGAGACCGGATGGAGACAATCCATACGATAAAGTGGAAATGTCCATTAAAATCATGAAACACAGCGAAGCAATTCAGGACTAAATGTCCGGCCCAAGAATAGGTCTCTCATTGGGGGGCGGGGGAGCAAGAGGTGCAGCCCATATCGGTGCACTTAAGGTTTTTCAAAAAAATAATATCCCCATCCACCAGATTGCAGGAACAAGCGCTGGCAGTGTAATCGGTGCTATGTATGCTGCCACCCTTGATCCAGACTGGGTTGAGAAGCGATTTAGGGAATTTATTAAAAGCGATCCTTTCAAGGCGCTTGGAACGGATCACCTTACATATAATCCTGCCTCCTCAAATTCAGCTTTTAACCAATTTGCCAAAAAACTTAAGGACCAAGTCGTCCTGGCTATGTCATTACACCGCGATTCAATTATAAAGAAAAGCCGCCTGAAAGATGCCTTTGATTTTTTGATCCCGGTTAAATCTTTTGCAGAACTGCAAATCCCGCTTAAAATTATTGCCACGGATTTAAATACATGCCGGCGTGTGGTCTATGATTCAGGTGACCTCGTGGAAGCGGCCACCCGCAGCGGAACAATTCCCGGGTTTGTGGAACCTACGGAAATTGACGGTCAATTAATTGTGGATGGTGGAGTAAGCATGCCCTTGCCGACTTCCATCATAAGAGATGAGGTGGATATCCTGATTGGGATTGATATTCGACGCCGAGGATTGAAACCTTTGATCGAGAAAAACATATATGAGATTATGATGCGCTCAGATATGTCCACATACCAAAACCTCATGAACCACTATTCCAAAGAGGCGGATGTATTAATCAGCCCCGATGTAAAAGATTATTTATGGTCTGAGTTCGGGCATTTTGATTATATTTTTAAAGAAGGCATACAAGCCACTGAAAATGCAATAAAGACAATTAGGCGACAAATTAACACCAAAAAAAGCTTTAATTTCCGCCTTAAACAATGGTTTGGTCTCCAAAATTAAAACGCTTACCTTCGGCTCGATTTTAGCGCGGTATCCTGCATAAAAATGAAAATAATTAAAATAGTCTCTGTCGCAAGCCTTTTGGCTTTGACTTTCCTCTGGGCTCAATTCGAAAGCCCCGTTACACTTTCCGCCAAATCAGAAAACACAGCCAGGGCCGGTGAAGTCGTGAACATCATTGTTACAGCTGAAATGGACGCAGAATGGAAGGTCTATGCCCTCCGGGACCAGGGAGAAGGCCCCATCGCTACAAGAGTCACCGTTGTCGGGGAAGCGGTGGAAGAGGCGGGTATGGTCCTTGAAGAGGAACCGGTTGAAAAATATGATGACGGATTTTTAACCAATACCCGTACCCATCAAGGTGGTGCAATATTTACAGCACCCGTTTTATTAAAACCAACACTGAACCCAGGCACCTTTGATCTTACCGTCAGTGTCTTATACCAGGTATGCAATGCTTCTCTCTGCTATCCCCCCAAAGAAGAATTTTTAACTGTTCCCATAACTGTCGAACCGGGTGATGCCCGGGAAGACCGAACAGAAATGATCGCCGCTGCGGTTTTTGATAATTCGGGAAACATTAACCTAGACGCTGCCATAGAAGAAGGATTTTTCTCTTTTGTATTGTTGGCTATCACTATGGGATTCCTGGCCTTGTTGACGCCTTGTGTTTTCCCCATGATTCCCATCACTGTTTCCTTTTTTACGCATCAGGGTGAAACAGGAGAAGGAAAACCCATCAACAATGCGATCATCTATACTTTAGGGATTATTGCCACATTTTCCATTCTTGGATTTATCCTCGCCTTGACCCTCGGGGCGTCCGGGGCTAACCAATTAGCCGCAAGTCCATTGGTGAATCTGTTTATTGCTGCATTGTTCATCTATTTCGCTTTTTCCCTGTTTGGGATGTATGAAATCCAACTTCCGGAAAAATTGCGTCAATTTTCATTACAGCAGGAAGGCCGTGGGGGTGTAATCGGCACACTTTTTATGGCCGTCACATTTACACTGACCAGTTTTACATGTACCGTCCAGTTTGTGGGATTACTGCTGGTAGCGGCTGCCCAGGGGCAATGGTTTTGGCCATTGATAGGTATGGTGGTTTTTAGCGCTGCCTTTGCCTTGCCATTTTTCTTTTTAGCGCTGTTCCCTCAATATTTAGCCAAAATGCCTAAATCAGGCAGTTGGCTCAATTCTGTTAAGGTGGTTATGGGATTCTTGGAAATGGCTGCCGCATTCAAATTTTTAAGCAATACAGATTTAGTCTGGGGCTGGGGATTATTTACCCATAACTCTGTCCTGGCTGTTTGGGCGGTATTGATGCTCATGACAGGTGTTTATCTGTTGGGTAAAATACAACTGCCCCATGATTCTCCCCTCAATTCCATCAGTGTGCCCCGATTAATGCTTAGCACAGTATTTCTCACTTT
>JAYEFG010000152.1:0-4021 GCA_034658595.1 Fidelibacterota bacterium
CAGCCGCTGTACCTTGAATGGGCATATTGATGGCCATGCGTTTCGCTGCTTCGCGGTGCATATGATTATCGCTATTTATATTCCAAACGGGACGTCGACGGCCCAGCATTGTTTCCACATATTGATGTTCCCGCGCTTTTTCCACGGTTGAATCTATATAATCCTTAATGCCCGTATAGCGGTCAAAATAAGCTTCAATGATGGCCTTGGACTCTTTATGGGGGATTCCCAATTCCTGGCTCATACGAAAAGGTCCTGCGCCATAAAGTAAGCCAAAATTCACAATCTTGGCTGTCCGCCGCATCTCAGGAATCACATCTTCCATGGATACATTAAACACATCGGCGGCTGTTCGGGTATGAATGTCCTCGCCCTTATTGAAAGCATTGACCAATGCTTTATCCTGGGAAAGGTGGGCCATGATCCGTAGTTCAATCTGGGAATAATCGGCAGAAAATATTTGCCAGTTTTGGTGCTCGGGTCGGAATGCTTTGCGAATTTCCCGCCCTTCTTCCGTCCGAATCGGGATGTTTTGGAAGTTGGGATTCCGGGAAGAGAGTCTTCCTGTAGCCGCAACGGTTTGACTGAAAGTGGAATGGATCCGCTTGGTTTCGGGATGGATCAATGCCGGGAGTGCATCAACATATGTGTTTTTCAGTTTATTGAGTTTCCGATATTCGAGAATTAATCCAGGAATCGGGTGCTCCTTCTTTAAACGGTGTAAAACGTCCTCAGCGGTAGATCGTTTCTTGATCTCCGGCAGTCCTTTGATATCAAATAAGACATTGGCCAATTGCTGGGTCGAATTCACATTGAATTCTGTTCCCGCTTCTATCTGAATATCCGCCACCAGGGAATCGATTTTTTTGCCCAATTCTGCTGACATGGTTTCCAGCATTTTTCCGTCCACGAACATGCCGTTGAATTCCATTTCAAGCAGGACGGGCAACAAGGGCATTTCAATATCATTGAAGAATTGATCCAGGCCTTCTTTTTTCAATTCCTTTTCAAAAATATGTGTGAGCTGGAAAGCAATATCCGCGTCCTCTGCTGCATAAAAAGTGACCTTTTCCAATGCCACTTCTGCCATGGATATTTGATTCCGCCCTTTTCCAATCAGGTCTTCTATGGGAACCATACGGTAATTCAAATGCTCCAAACTGAGATTATCCAACTTTAAATTGCGCAATTCCGGTTTCAGCAAATGCGCCGCCAGCAAGGTATCAAATTGAATACCCCTGACGTCGATGCCATGGCGTTTTAAAATGAGTGCATCAAATTTGACATTTTGGCCCGTCTTGGGAATGGATACATCTTCCATCATCGGTTTAATGATAGATAGAATAGACTTGAGTGCATCACCAAACAAGTCCGGATCTTTTTCTTTGAATTGAACGGCGATATAGACACCGGTATCCGCTTTTGTAGAAAATGATAATCCTACAATATCACAGCGCATGGGTATTACAGAAGTTGTCTCCAGGTCAAATGATAACCATTTTCCTTTTTTCAACCCATTCACAAAGGATCTTAATTCATCCTGGTTTACCAGGGATTTATAATCCTTTTCCGGACGTTCTTCTTGAGTAGGAACTTCTCCATGAAAGGCATTGAGCTGGGTTTGGAGGGCCTGGAATTCCAATTCGCGGAATAACCCGTCCAAGGCAGTCACATCAAATCCATGGGTAGCCATGGATTCATAATCGGTATCAATTTCCATATTGGTATCGATAGTCACCAGTTCCTGGCTCAAGAAAGCATTTTCCCGACAATTTTGGAGTCCTTCCCTTGCCCGCTTATTTTTCACTTCATCCGCATGATCCAGGGCATTTTCTAGTGTTCCATATTCATTCAGCAGTTTGACAGCTGTTTTCTCACCGACCCCCATCACCCCTGGAACATTATCTGATGAATCACCCATAAGTCCTAAGAGGTCAATAATTTTTTCCGGGGGTACACCCCATTTTTCTTCTACACCCTCCCGATCGTAAACCTTGATTTCTGCCTGGCGGCCTGAAGGGGTATAGAGAAAAATGTGATCGTTGATCAATTGCATGAAATCCTTATCCCCGCTGACGATGTATGCGTCTAAATTATTTTCATCTGCGCGCTTAGCCATGGTGCCAATAATATCATCAGCTTCATATCCCGGTGCTTCCAAAGTGGGGATGCGCATGGCGTCCAGCAGTTTCCATAAATAAGGGAGTTGTTCACGCATTTCTTCAGGCATTTTTTCACGGGTAGCCTTGTATTCCGGATAACGTTCATGGCGAAATGTTTTTTTGGATGAATCAAAGGCTGCCATGAGATAATCCGGTTTTTCCTGGCGCAGCAATTTCAAAACCTGGTTGGTGAACCCAAACAATGCGGAAGTGTGCATCCCTTTACTATTGATCAGCGGATTCCGAATCATGGCAAAATGTGCCCGGTACAACATAGCATAGCCATCAATAAGAAAAAGACGTTTTCTGGTGGATTTCTTGTCTGACATGAAGCGCTAAAGTTAATGGAAAATAGCGTATTGGAATATTGGAAAAGATATTATAACCTGATAAATATCAAAGCATGACAGGAATGGTAAAATCTATTAATTTCTGTTCATATTCTATGGGAGAAATTTTGAATAAGCATAATAAAAATATTTTGATTTGGTTTTTAAGTTTGATTTCAATTTTATTGGCCCATAATCCAATCCGGGTGGATGGCACCCGTCTCCATCAACATTTGATTGAATTATCCAATTTCGGAAAAAATGATTTTGGCGGTGTCAGTCGCGTTGCCTACAGCAATGCAGATTTAAACGGCCGTGAATATACAATTCAATTAATGCAAAAGGCCGGACTTGAGGTCCGTATTGATGCAGGTGGGAACATCATTGGAAAATTGAAAGGAAAAAACAATACCCTCCCGCCAATTGCAATTGGCTCTCACATTGACTCGGTACCTGAAGGGGGTAATTACGATGGTAATGTCGGTTCCATCTCTGCCATTGAGGTGGCACACACCATTTTTGAAAAAGGTTTATCCCTAAACCGATCCTTGATTATTGTTATTTTTCAAAATGAAGAAGGGGGTTTATTCGGAAGTAAGGTCATGACCTCTGGACTTACAGTCAAGGAATTGGATTTGATCTCAAGCAGTGGATTATCCATTCGTGATGGGATCAACAAGATCGGTGGTAATATAGACAATATTCAATCCGCCAAATTATCAAAGGGTAATTGGGCTGCCTATGTGGAACTCCACATTGAACAAGGCGGTATTCTGGAAGATGAAGATATTGAAATAGGAATTGTTCAGGGTATTGTGGGTATTAAACAATGGGATGTAACTGTGACTGGATTATCCAACCATGCAGGTACAACACCTATGGACCAGCGGCGGGATGCCCTCTATGCTGCCGCAAAATATGTCCAAACAGTTCACGAAATTGGAAAAGGAACACCGGGCCGCCAAGTAGCCACTGTCGGAAAAATTGAATCATTCCCAGGTGCGCCTAATGTGATTCCCGGCTTAGTCAAAGCGAGCCTGGAGATCAGGGATTTGGATGGGAAAAAAATTGATTCTATTTTCAGGAAGATTAGGGCTGCCTCCCAAAAAATTTCCCGGGAAACAGAGACACAAATTTCATTTAAACCGACCATCAGTATTTTTCCAGAGCCCACGGACCGAAGGATTTCCTGGGCAATCAATCAAGCCACACAAGATCTTGGACTTTCAAGTAAATTCATGCCCAGTGGTGCGGGGCATGATGCCCAGGAAATGGCAGCGATCTGTCCGATCGGCATGATCTTTGTGCCCAGTAGGGATGGTATAAGCCATTCCTCAAAAGAATATTCCTCACCAGAGGATATTATCCATGGGGCAAATGTACTGCTCCATACGGTTCTTAAATTGGATGAGCAATTATAATAGGAATCCTTTATGGCACTAAAAACAGAACGAACTAGAGTTAGACGCATGCCTGAACGGGGACATTATGATAAAGAAACGATTTATCCCATAATCGATGAAGCGCTGT
>JAYEFG010000152.1:4031-6408 GCA_034658595.1 Fidelibacterota bacterium
TGGCATCAATCATAATGGGAATCCAGTTGTCATTCCAACCATTCATGCCCGAAAAGACGATACACTTTACATTCACGGTTCCGCCGCCAGCCGATTACTCAAATCTATTCCCGGGGAAAACAATATTTGAATCACTATTACCCTGTTGGATGGCATCGTTTTAGCTCGGTCTGCGTTTCATCATTCATTAAATTACCGTTCAGTAATCATTTTCGGAAAGGGTCAAAAAGTTGATAATGCTGATGAAAAATGGCATGCACTCAATATGATGAGCAACCATTTGATTCCCGGACGGTGGGAGGACGCACGGCAACCCAACCAGAAAGAACTGGATGCCACTACCATTATTTCAATTTCTCTCAAAGAAGCCTCCGCTAAAATACGAACTGGGCCACCGGGGGACGAGACGGAAGACTATGCCCTTCCCGTCTGGGCAGGCGTTTTGCCATTGGCCCTCACAAAAGCGGAATTGATTACCGATCCTCTATTGCCCAATACTATTAGCATTCCTGATTACTTGCGTTGAAAATCAAAATACTTTCAGTCGGCAAGGTTAAAAAAATAAATTTTAGTGATATGGCCAAAAATTTTGAAAAACGCATTAAACACGATGTTAAAATTGATTTGGTTAAAATCAAGGATTCGAACCCCGAATCTGAGGGAAATTTTATAACAGCACACCTTAAAAAGAATCACTCATTTAATATAGCAATGAGCGAAGACGGAGAATTTCTCACTTCCCAAGGATTGGCGCTATTATTTAAATCCCGTCCTGAACCTATTACCTTTATCATTGGCGGCCCGGGAGAACTATCTGATAAGGTTAAAAAGAAATCCAATATGACCCTCTCCCTTTCTTCCATGACCCTCACGCACGAAATGGCAAAAATATTTTTACTGGAGCAAATCTACCGCGCCATTTCTATCCTAAAAAACAGTAAATACCATAAGGATTAATATGGAAACATTGAAGAATTTTTATATCCTCGTTTTGCTTTTTATCCTTGTTGTCGGAGGGAAATACACCTCGGGGAATAGTCCTGATGACAGGGCAACACGACTTGTTGAACAATTTATGAAAACCCATAAAATGCCCGGATTATCCGTAACCGTTGGTAAAGAGGGAAAAATTGTCTGGAGCCAGGGATTCGGATTAGCAGACGTTAAGCAGAATATTCCTGTGACACAGAAAACGCGATTTCGGATTGGCAGCGTTTCTAAAACCGTCACATCCGCTGCCGTTGGACACCTCCTTGATCAAGGTAAATTAGACTTGGATGCGCCGATTCAGGAATATGTCCCCGCCTTTCCGGAAAAGCGATGGCCTATTACCACACGGCAAACCATGGGACATTTGGCCGGTATCCGACATTATCGAGGTAAAGAAATGTTCAGTGATATTTTTTATCCCAACGTTTCGAGTTGTTTATCCATCTTTGATCAGGATACTCTGCTTCATGAACCGGGAATAAAATTCCGTTACAGCAGTTATGGATGGAATCTTGTTAGCGCTGTGGTGGAAGGTGCGGCAGGAACGGGTTTCCTGGCCTATATGGAAGATTCAGTTTTCACAGCTTTGGGGATGGAAACACTCATGGCAGAGCATCGCGATTCGACTTTAACTCCTATTGCTGCTTTTTATTCAATAGAAAAACGGAAACCAATCCTGGCGCCGAAAGTGGATAACAGTTATAAATGGGCCGGAGGTGGATTCGTGGGAACCACCGCTGATATGGTTAATTTTATCCATGGCTTGAACCAGTCAAATTTTATTTCTAAACAATCTCTCATTGAACTGCAAACACCATTGCGATTGAACAATGGTAAATCAACGAATTATGGATTGGGGTGGGTGAATCAAAAGGATTTCTGGCGAAATAAAATTGTGGGACATTCCGGTGGTTCAATTGGCGGTCGCGCAATGCTCATCCATTATCCGGGAAAGGATGTAACAGTTGCAATCCTGGTCAACTCTGGGGGTGGTGGAAATTTAAATCGTTTAGCACGGCGGATCGCAAACCGGTTTATGAAGTAGGGACTATTGGTCTTCCAAAGATCATTGAATTGTTAGTGCCATGATCATCTTTGATCGTGAATAATGCACGAGAAGAATTCTCGTGCTACACTAATATTTTAAAATGTATATGAAATATTGACGAATGAATTGCGCGGGGCGCCGGGCCAGAAGAAAGCGTGGTAGCCGTCCCATTCGTATCCATAACCAAAGGTGGAATAGAGTTTATCAAAAACATTGTTGATCTTCACCATCGCTTCCAGACTACCCCATTGATATTTGGCACCAACATCCCAAAGTGCATAAGGATCGATCATTCCCGCCTCAGTATTGGCGTTATCTACATACATGTGTCCCACCCTT
>JAYEFG010000153.1:0-22795 GCA_034658595.1 Fidelibacterota bacterium
CCATAAAGGCACTTGAGGAAGCTATCCACGACGAATCAATTATACTGGGGATTGGAACAATTTCATTTAAAGATGCACTGGATTCCAGAAAATCTTTTTATAAATCACGCATAAGTATGAATGTAGATTTGACAAATGAAAAGATAAATATGAATCATGTTGATTTCCTTTTGGATATGATGATTAAATTTCCAGATAAAATGTTTGATTTTGCCTATGTCTTTAATAACGCTGATAATACGCCATTCTTTCCTGCTGCTAATTATAATAAAAAGGGTTTTGCCATTGGACTTCAACCAACAAACTTAGCTGAAGGGGCTTCTACGATGGATGAATGGCTAAATCGTAAAAAATCAGTCTGGGAAGAGATCAATACAATATTTAAACGGGATCGGTATTTTCTAGGTATTGATGCGAGTACAGCCCCACTTCATAGAGGATCTGGCAGTTTAGTAGGATTTATTAAAAAATTGGGGTATGATTTTTCTAAATCAACAACAACAGATTTATGGACAAAAATCACGCATTTTATAAAAGACGAAAATTTGAATTCAATTGGTTTAAATGGTCTTATGCTTCCCTGTTTAGAGGATTTTGAACTTGCCGATGAATATGAGAGAGGTAATTTTTCAATTGAAAGAAATTTATTTCTTTCAATTCAATCTGGTCTTGGAATAGATACCTACCCTATAGGAATAGATGAAGACACAAAACGAATTTTAAATATTTTAAAAGCCGTTCAATCTTTATCTAATAAATACAATAAACCTTTATCCGTGAGATTTGTTTCAGATGGCAAAGCCAAAATTGGTGAAATGACAGATTTCAATAATCAGTATTTAAAAGATGTGGTTGTGAGGTCGCTCTAATAAATTATCGGCGTGAGCATTTATGTGTACCCTGGACCCGTTTACGCTTCATTCCTCCGGGCAGGCAGGATTCTATTCAAGGAAGCCTGCTCATCATAACGAAGTGAAGACGAGTACCCTGAGTAGGACTCCCCGCCTACATACCGAAAGTCGGGATTTCGGCGGGCAGGGAACCTGTTGGTTTGTACCCCGGGAGAGATTCGAACTCACGACCTACGGATTAGAAGTCCGTTGCTCTATCCAGCTGAGCTACCGGGGCAGATGACTATTTTTTTCTATCCAGGTGCTTGTCCTTCGAAACCACCTTTAGTTGGCGTAGATGGAAACTACCGGGGAAGTTTGGCTCAAAAATAGCGCCGTGAAGTTAAGTGCTTCGAGGGGGATAGGATAAGGCAAAAATAGGCCAAATTTTCTCCTCGGTGCCTCCTCGAGAAAATCCTTGCATTATACCGATGAGAAACCGTACACTTACCGTCGAGAAGTGACGTGTAGTAAAAAACAACATACTAAAGGAGGTCATTATTATGGCTGAAGTTGTAAGATCAACTGGAGTTTCAAAAGAATCCGGTTACCTGTATTACCTCGGGAAAGACGGTAATGTATGGCGTTCACAGATGGCTCGCGCCGGTAAAGGCGGCGGCAATGCAGAAAAAGTCGCCAATGCTGGTGTCCAGCGTGAAGCGGGTTATCTGTATTTCATTGATAAAAATGGTAACGTCTCTCGTGCCCCAATGGCGAGAGGCCGTAAATAAACCATTAAATCCTCGACAAAAGAGCCTCCGTAATTTTGCGGGGGCTTTTTTGTTTCCAATCGATATGCGAAAATTATTTATCACATTTTTTTTGATGTTTATTGCCTGCAGCGATTTTGGAACCAATCCTAAAGAGGAAGAGAATTCGGGAAAAATAAGTTATAAAAATGATATTCAACCAATGTTGAATGCCAGCTGTGTTAACTGTCACCCCAATAATGGCCGACTGTCTGTCCGCACATATGAAAATTTAATGAAAGGTACCAGTAATAACGGTCCCATTGTGATTCCCAATAACGGCTCTGGAAGTTTAATAATCAAAAAATTGCAAGGAACAGCATCCGGTGATCGCATGCCCCCGGAGCCGGCAAGTAAATGGAGTGATTCTAAAATCGAATTGGTCAAAAATTGGATTGACCAGGGTGCACTGAATAATTGATACATCGATTAACTAAATATCATCTTTCATTTTTAATTTTCATTCTCAATGCAACGATATGGGCCATTCCCCGTTATGCTTTGGAGAGTGGATCATCCTGTATTTTATGTCACGTTAATCCAGCCGGGGGCGGACTGCGCAATGATTACGGCATCGCCTATGGTCAGGATGATTTGGCTGCAAAATTGCCTGAAAGGCTTTCAAATTATACCGGAATCATTTTAAAGCATTTCCAAATTGGAGGCGATGTACGTATCCAATCTGTCTCGAAAAATAAAGGTGTTTTACCCGATGGCCTTGCTATCTTTCCCATGCAGGTGAATTTCCAGATAAAGACGGAAGTGAAAAAACTAACTGTCCTGGCTGAACTGGCTACATTACAGTCGGATATGGGGTTTCAGCTCCGATATAATCGAAAAAATGGATTTGTGAGGGCAGGTCTGGCAAAACCATCTTTCGGATTGAAATTGGATGACCATACTGTTTTCACACGGGGTGGTAATATTCGATTGACCAGCGGGGATCACCGGGAAGGGATGCCTTTTCTACCCACTTTAAACAATGTGGAATTGATGGAATTAGGATTTTATTGGGGAGATAATTATGTATCAATCAACCGGTCAAATGGGTATATATCTGGTGAAGGGAGTAATACGGTGGGACGGTTCGAACATTATCGTTCAATTCGGTCCTTCCGAACAATGGCGGGAGGATCCATTTTAACTGAGGGTGATCTGCAAATGGTCGGCCTGTTTGGGGGGGTGTCCCGGAGAAACCTATCTTGGATGGGAGAAGTGACTATTGCTGAAAACCTAGTTTCAGGCCGATCCATCGCCAGCTATAGTGAGTTGACATGGAAAGTCAAACAGGGCTTCAATATTTCAGGCAGGGTCGATTTTTTTGATGAAAGTATGAAATATACAGAAGATGCAATTCGTCGTACCACTTTTGGATTGAATTATGTACCTTTACCCTTTGTAGATATTAAATTTCAAATCCGATCTTCCCATTTATCCGGTGGTAAATCGCCGCGAGGGGTTGAAGTTTTATCCCAGTTACACTTGTGGTTTTAGGAGAATACGTATGAAAAGATTAATTATGATTGTGGGGCTTTTAAGCGGATTTCTGTTTGCACAGAAATCTGAATTGAAAAATGTGAAAGTCTTGCCCTATAAGACTAAACGTGAATTGGTAAAATTTATGAAATCTGTTGTAGCACCTGAATTAGGTGTTAAGTGTAATTTCTGCCATAATTTGACCGATTATTCCAGCGATGAAAAAGATAACAAAAAAGTGGCTCGACAGATGATGGGGATGGTTCAGCAAGCCAATAAAACAATGAATGACCTTAATTTTCATGAGATATCCTGTTGGGTTTGTCACCGAGGGAATGAGCATCCGGAACACCCACCGAAGAAAAAATGATAATGATAATTAGACTGCCAAAAATTCTTTTCTTATTAATCCTGTCACTTGGGTTCGCAAGCTGTGTATTTCGCAATCCACCCGAACCTGAATTGCTGAATATTCCTGAAGAACCGCAACCGACGGAAACCGTTGAGCAGGAGGAGGTGGAGACGCCAAAGCCGGAACCTGTTCGGAAGTCCCGCCCTATATTCCAACTTAAATCCCTGCCGGAAGGGTGGACTGTTGACCGACATCCGGTGGCCAAATGGGGCATGAGCCTTCCTACAGTAATGTCCAATGTGCTGGATTCAGCACAAACAGTGGAATACTGGGAAGAAATTATTGATCTTCCCACGGGATATAAACTGCCGCTTAAACAGTCCAAAGTTTTATTTCAAATCATTACCCGTTTAACTATTGAAACAGTGGAACTTCACTTTATTAATGTGGATCATGTTTACAGTTCCACGAACCATGAACCGTCTCATTATATCATGAACGGTGTGGTGCGGACGATAGAACTGAAACCCACTGGTTTTCCCCAACTCACTGCTGAGGATGTGATTAAATATAAATTTCTCATGGAATACGGTACGCCCCAAGAATTCAGCGATGGTTTTCACCATTATAAAAATGGCCAAACCATTTTGAAAGTCAGGGAATTGGATGAAAGTCATGTCCAGATTCAAATGAACGGTATTGCTATTGATCAAAAACTGAGGACCGCCATTAATGATATGTATTCAGAAGAAGGAATTGAATACCAAAAGAAACTTCTTCTAAGAAGCATCGATTTTTAAACCGGGTACTTCATGAAATTGCGGGGATTCCTTTTTCTAATTCCCATCTTAGGGTTTTGCCAGGAACTGGTTGTTTCTGAAATAGCCCATCGTGGGAATACATACACTAAAGATTATATCATCGAGCGTGAAATCCAGCATTTCACCGGTGTTCCCTTAGACAGTACGATTGCTGCGGAAGACCGGAACCGCCTGATCAATATTGGCATTTTTGCCGATGTAAACTGGCGCGCCATTCCCTTGGAAGACATGACAATTCTGCTTGAATATGAAATCCTGGAGAATAATAAATTTTTTGGCGGCAAGTTTTTAGGCAGCCCAATGCCGGGTTATGATGAAGAAACGGGGTGGTCATTCGGTGCGGGAGGCATATTTAAAAACTTTCGCGGCCGTGATGAACAATTGGGGTTTGGATTTATGCTGGGCGGACGCAATACCTTTGGGATTTCCTATTTTAATCCGTGGATCACTGGCGACCATGTTTCCCTCAAAGCTGATGTGGCCAAAGTTATGTTTCATCATCCTTTTCTGCCCTATGATGTTGAACTGAATACCATGGAATTGAATGTGGGTCGTTTTTTTGGATATGAGAAAAAAATGGCCCTTGGTTTTGAAATCGAAGAAATGAATTTTGTTGGAGATTCAGTCACAACTAATTATCAGTATTTTGCGCCCATGGGATCTTTCCATTACGATACACGGGACCTTTATGCCAATCCGATGAAAGGTATTTTATTCAAGCAGGCTTTTTTAAGCCGAATAGATTTAAAGGGCAAAATAGAAAATAATTTTATCTGGTTCCAATCCTTCAGTTTTTATAAAAGCTTGAGTAAACCGCATAACCCCAAGCCCTGGATTTTGGCTTTTGGATTTAAAACGCATATGAATTTTGGAAATAAAGATCAGAATTTTATGGCCACCATGGGCGAGACAGGATCTGTGCGTGGATGGCGCTATCCCCGTCATGAGAATTATAATGATCCGCAGCAGGTTTACCGGTTTGGATTTCATAACATGAAAACAGCTGTGGAATTGCGGAAAGTAGTTGTGCCCCGTTTTCCCTTTGCGGATCTATATGAATTGGGTGTGACCGTCGGCGCATTTATTGACATGGGTGTAACCACCCAAAAGGATTTCAAAGATCTGTTGAACCGAAAACCCATTTCAGGTGTAGGTATTACATTTCAATTTCAAATGCCCTTTGTGGAAGTTTTACGCTTGGATTATGGCTGGGGATTTTATGAAGGAAAACAGGTGGACAGTGGATTTCACATTGCATCCCAGCACCAAATTTAATTTTTTTAATCCTTTTTGCGAAAGATCATCGCTTTTTCAAAGCGGTTTTCCTCACCACTGCGCAGTCGTTGAATATTACTTCGATGGGTATAAATAATAAAAAATGGAATTAACAGGCTAAATACCATCAGGGATAAGGGTGCCGGTTCTGCGCCAAAGAATGGAGGCAGAATCACCAAAAAGATTGGCAGGGATGATGAAGCCAAAATGGACGCTAATGAAACATATCCCGTGAGGATAATTGTTAAAACAGCAACAGCCAGGCAAAAAGGAAATGCAGTAGGGAAAAGTGCGAGAAGCACGCCCCCCAGTGTGCCCACTCCTTTACCACCCTTGAATCCGGCGAAAATGGTGTAAGTGTGTCCAAGTACAGCTGCAAATCCACACAGGATTTGAAGTACACCCAAATCAGGAATGGGCTGACTGCTGAACAAAGCAGG
The DNA here is from genome assembly GCA_034658595.1 of Fidelibacterota bacterium. Lineage (GTDB taxonomy): Bacteria > Fidelibacterota > Marinisomatia > Marinisomatales > TCS55 > TCS55. The sequence goes on from JAYEFG010000153.1 coordinate 6,004, forward strand.
GGCCAGAATGGCGGCCGGAAGCCATCCCTTAAATACATCAAAAGTGATAACAACCAGTGCCGGCTTCCACCCCAATACACGAAACACATTGGTTCCGCCGGCGTTGCCGCTGCCGTGATCACGAATATCAATCCCCTTGGTGATCCGCCCCACAATAATACTGGTGGGAAAAGACCCAGCGATATAGCTGCCAATAATGAGCAGGATTAATTGGAAAGATTCATTTGTCACTTAAGTCATCATCCAATTTTTGGATAGTGGCCACCAAAGTTCCCCACTAGTCTCAGGCCGGCAGTAATTGGGCGTTAAAGACGAGCACAGTCTAAATATTCGTGGGCCAATTATTTATCATGGTTTGTCCGGTAACTGCCCGCTTAAGGACTGCCCGGGGTCAAGAATTCCGCCGGAAATAATGGCCTTCAATCCATCCTCAACTGAAAGGTCTGGATGGATGACATCTTTTTTTGGCACGACGATAAATACGCCGGATGTGGGATTAGGGGTTGTGGGTACAAACACATGATAAAATTCTTCACCATTTTCATTTTTGGATTGGTTGGTAACAAAGCACATGGTCCATAATCCTTCCCGGGGATATTGAATAAAAATGACCTGTTGAAACGATTTTACCGTTGAACCGGAAAAGGCAGATGTGATTTGCTTAATGGTATTATAAATCGTATTCACAATCGGCAGCTTGGCCAGGATACGTTCACCTAAATTGAACAGAGTGCGGCCCAAAACATTGGTCACCAATAAGCCGAGAACAAAGATAAAGACCACTGTGAGGATGATTCCCAAGCCCGGTATCTCAATTCCAAATCGTCTTAGGAAAGGTGCTGCCAGGCCATCCGTAAATGAAAAAAGAAATTTGAGGATCCAGAAGGTTACGGCAATGGGTACGATAGCCAAAAGACCTGCGAAAATCCGCCGTTTAATTGATTGCCACATATTGATTTAGATTTATTTTATTATAAATAGAGAAAGAAAGTTACAGGGCGCCTTCCAAGTTCAGAAGGTAATTTTTCATTTTCAAACCACCGCCATAACCTCCTAAACTTCCTCCGGCCGCTAGCACACGATGGCAAGGGATCACGATAGGGAGGGGGTTGTTAGCGTTAGCCGATCCGGCGGCGCGAACCGCCTTTGGATTTCCGGCCTCCTCAGCCACATTTTTGTAGGACAATGTTTTGCCATATGGAATTTTCATCACTGCCATAAGTGCTTGGTAGTGAAAAGGGGGCATCACCAGATCCAGCTCAATATCGAAGGACTGGCGCTCCCCGGCGAAATATTGATTCAATTGTTGCACCACTTTCGATAATGCTTCGTCATTCCTGACTATATTTTCATTAGGAAATTTCTTTTGAATAATGAATTTAAATTGAGCGATCTCATATTCAAACAGAATATGCGTCAGGCCTTTATTTGAATGGGCAAGGAGCAATTTTCCGATAGGTGAATCAGTAATTGTGTATTGAATCATAGCTGAATTTACGTCAAAAAAAGAATTCAGTCTTTAGGTACAGCCCCCAATTGGGTATTGCTTAAGGCAGTTTGGGAGGTACCCCGATAATTGATAAGGAATCCTCCAAGGATAATCAGCACAGCACCTATGATTGTGATAAGTGGGAGCGCCTCACCCAGCAACAGCCATCCCATGATGATGGCAATCACCGGGGGAAAGAAGGCCACGTAACTGATTTGGCTGACACGCAAATGGTTGAAGAGCCAGATATATATACCCCAAGTCAAAACGGTGCCGGGGACAGTGAGAAAAAACAGGGCGAAAAGGTTGGTGCTGTCCAATGGCATGGATTGGCCCTGCTCCATGATAAATGACGCTGCAGCCATGATAATGCCGGAAATGGTCATCCCCACCGCATTGAGATGGAAGGCATTAATTTTTGGATGATGCATTTTCAGGTATACATTGGGCCACGCCGCCAGAACTATAGATACAATAATGGCTGAAATACCAAGGAATACATTCCCTTCGCCTAGGGAATCGCCTTCATAAAGTAAAAGGATTGTTCCGATTAAACCCACAGCCATACTGAAAGAATTTCTGAAAGTCAGCCTGTCATCCGGTAAATAAAAATGAGCCATCACGGCAACACAGAGGGGAAACAGACTCCACAAAATGGATCCCAGGTTGGAATAAACGAATTGCATTGCCCAGTATGTCAGGAAGTAACAAATGGTGAAATTTAAAAAGGTGAACATGAAGTAGACTGTTTTGATCTTTGGAGTGAATTCCACCCGTTCTTTTCGGAAAAAATAAATACCCCAGAAAATCAGTCCTGCAATCATAAAACGCAGTGCAATTCCCCATAAAAGCGGCATTTCTAACAGACTGACTTTCAGAAAATACCAAGTCATTCCCCAAAAGATGCTCATGATTGCATACAGGATGTAAATCTTAATTTTCATATCAATGAATGTAAATTAAAGAGAGATTGATTTAATCGATAAAAAATGTATAAATCAAAACTTTCTCTCTTTTTTCCTTTCGGTTTTCTCCTATAACTTCCCGACCAATTAGTTTTGAGAGGAATCATGATTCAAGTAAACAATCTCACCAAAGATTTTTCACTCAGCCGAAAACAGCGCAGAGAATTGGGAGACGAATATAAAAATTCCAAAACACTCCGAGCCGTGGATAATATCAGTTTTGAATGTCAACCGGGGCGGATATTTGGCTTACTCGGCCCCAATGGCGCCGGTAAAACCACCACCCTGCGGATGGTTGCCACTATGCTCAAACCGAGTCAGGGAAGCATTTCAATTTCAGGATATGATTCTGTCTCCCATGGACAAAAAGTCCGTGAACAGATTGGATTCATGACAGGCCAGACAGCGCTTTACGACCGCCTGACGCCTACCGAAATGGTCAAATATATTGCCGATCTTCACGGTATGGACAAAAATGCATTTCAAAAACGAAAAGATCATTTATTCAATGTGTTGGATATGCACAGTTTTGCCGGCCGTCGTATTGCCCGCTTGAGCTCAGGTATGAAACAGAAAACGTCCATTGCGCGGACCATTATCCACGATCCCCCGGTAATGGTATTTGATGAACCCACCTCCGGTTTGGATGTGATGACCTCCCGGGCCATAATGGATTTGATTCGTTCCTGTCGGGAAGAAGGGAAAACAGTTATCTTTTCTACCCATCGTATGGGAGAGGTAAACCAAGTCTGTGATGATATTGCCATTATTTATAAGGGCAGATTCTTTTACAATGATACTTTGGATCAGTTTAAGGAAGAAATGACACAACCAACTTTTGAAGATGAATTCATATACAGAGTGGGGGAGGCTTAATATGAAATTCCTCACCATTGCGAAAAAAGAAGTAATCGATATTTTCCGGGACAGACGAACTATCATAATGATGGTTGTGGTACCTCTATTACTTATCCCGGTTCTTTTGGGAACTGTATTTAAAATCACTAAGTCTATGGCCGAAAAAGCCAGCGAAAAACAATTGAAAGTACAAATTTACGGTCAGGAATATGCGCCGGATTTATACCAGGCTTTTGCTGATATGGACAAGGTGATCATTTTGGATCAAATTCCTACGGATAGCATCCAGTCATATATACAACAGGAATTCCTTGATGTGGCTATTCATGTTGATTCGGATTATAAAGTAAATATTGCCAAAAATGGTCAAGCCAAAATCAGGATTCAATTTAAAGGCACCGATTCTTTTGGAATTGCCAAGGATAGAATTAATGGTGTTCTGAAAAAGTTTGAAAATCAAATTGTATCTGAGCGGATGGACCGTCTGAACCTTAAGCCAGAAGTGGTCAGAGCTTACAATATTAATTATGAAGATGTTGCTTCGAGGCAGGAAAAATTTGGCAAGATTGCCGGTGGATGGTTTCCATATGTATTTATAATTTTTGGATTCATGGGAGCAATGTATCCCGCCCTGGATTTAGGTGCGGGAGAAAAAGAGAGAGGTACCTTAGAAACCATTCTTTCCTCACCAGCCAGCCGATTGGATATTGTTTTGGGAAAATTTCTGGTTGTCTTGTTAGCCGCATTTTTAACGGCATTTCTTGCTTTAGGCGGTATGGCTGTGGGGATTCAGAGCATTCCTGATATTCCGCCCGAGGTGTTAATTGTGATCAATGGGGTTCTTAACCTCAAGACTATTGTGTTAATCATGACATTGGTTCTACCGGTGGCTGCTTTTTTCAGCGCAATGCTGTTGGGCCTTTCAATCTATGCAAGATCCTTCAAAGAAGCCCAAAGCATAGTGGCACCCTTGAATATTGTCATTATTTTTCCAGCGGTTATTGGCACATTACCGGGGATGGAGTTAAACGCGATTACGTCCCTTATACCTGTTTTAAATGTATCACTAGCTTCCAAGGATATTATTGCAGGTGTCATTAATCCAGTTTATATGGCTGAAGTGTATGCTTCCCTTTTTGGATTTGCAGGTTTAGCTATTTTTTGGTGTGTAAAAATGTTTAACAGGGAAAAAACTATTTTTAGGAGTTAAACGATCCTATAGAAAATTAAATAAAAAAGCCCCGATAGTCTCCGGGGCTATTTTTGTATCTGAATAATTAAATCTATTTGGCAGCAGTTTCGTGAAGATGGACCACAATAGGACTGGCAATATATATGGATGAATACGTTCCCACAATCACACCAATAATCATCGCAAATGCAAAATTATGAATCACTTCCCCGCCAAATAAAAATAAAACGAATACAACAAGAAATGTTGTTAGTGAGGTAATAATAGTCCGAGAAAGGGAATCATTAATACTGTGGTTTATAATTGTATGATAGGTCTCCCGTTTGGATGCCTTCACATTTTCCCGGATCCGGTCAAAAATAACGATTGTGTCATTCAATGAATAACCCACAATGGTCAGGAAAGCCGCAATGATCGGTAAACTTATCTCATATCCCAACAACGAAAATATTCCCAGTGTTACCAAAACATCGTGTGCCAATGCTGCGATAGCCCCCAAAGCAAAGCGGAATTCAAACCGGATGGAAATGTAAAGCAGGATCAATCCCAAAGATGAAACGATAGCCATGACGGCTTTCCCACTTAATTCTGAACCTATTTTTGGGCTAACCGTGCCCTTCCCTAAAATGAAATCCGTTTTACTTTCAGGTACTTTTCCAGGGAATGCATTGTAAAGATGATCCACAATCTTTTGCGCGAAATTTTGCGGTGCATCCTCAATGTGGGGTACACGAATTAATATTGCCTCAGGACTGCCGAAATGTTTGATCTCTTCACGACTGAAATCAAATGATTGTCCGTCAATGTTCACTTCACCCATGGCAGAACGTACAGCGGTTACATCCATGGCTTCAGTGTATTGGACAGACACGAGGGTACCGCCCTTGAAATCAATACTCAGTTTGGGTCCGCCGTTGACTACCAGTGAAATCACCCCGGCCAGGATAATAAATGCAGAAAGGAGCGCGCCTATCTTGCGCTGCCCCATAAAATCGATATGGGTTTCTTTAATAATTCTCATATGCTCAACTTGGTTAAACCTTTACGGCCGGTAAAAGAGTTAAAAATAGTGCGTGTTACAAAGATCGCTGTAAACATGGATATTAGGATTCCCCAGAAAAGTACGGTAGCGAACCCTTTGATAGGACCGGTGCCGAACTGCCACAGAACCAATGCGGCGATAACAGTTGTTACATTCGCATCAATGATGGTTGTGAGGGCGCGGTCAAAACCACTTTCCACAGCAGCACGAGGTGATTTCCCTTTACGCAATTCCTCTCGAATACGCTCAAAAATAATCACATTTGCATCAATGGACATACCTACGGTCAGGATCAATCCAGCGATACCCGGGAGGGTCAAGGTGGCCTGCAGGGAAGCCAATACCGCTAACACGAGGACTAAATTCCAAATCAAAGCAAAGTCAGCGATGGATCCTGAAATACGGTAGTAAATCAGCATAAAAACTAAGACCAACGCTAATCCAATCAGGATTGATTGTGTGCCGCGGCGAACAGAATCAGCACCCAGTGAAGGACCAACAACCCGTTCTTCAATAATGTCCACCGGAGCAGGAAGGGCACCGGCACGCAGGACAATTGCAATATCTTTGGCTTCATTAATATCGGCAAAGCCCTCTATCAAAGTACCGCCACCGGAAATTTTTTCACGAATGTTGGGTGCCATATGCACTTTTTTATCCAGGACAATTGCCACTTGGCGGCCCACATTGGATCCGGTAACGATGGCCCATTTGCGGGCGCCCTCAGAATTCATCGTCAGGTTTACGATGGGCTGACCGGCAGAAGTGCTCCCCTGGGGTCCCAAATTGGCTCTTGCTTCTTCAACGACACCGCCAGTGAGTTCAGCTTCATCCTCCAAAAGATAGAGGCTGTACATGGTTTCAACTGTTCCGTCTACCAACGGATATTCTTCTGCTTTATGACTGAAACGGAAAATACCGCCAATAGCGGCTAATTTTTCCTGCACCTCAGGGCGTTCTAAAATTTTTCTTATGGCATAGGTATTCTTTTCAGGAACCCCGATGGACTGTCCCAAATTTCTCAACATGGAAGAGAAAGGACGCTCGGCGAACATTTTTTGATCCACAACGGCAGAGTCAGATGAAGCACCGGTTTTTTCCGTCTCGCCAAATAGTTCGCTAACTGAAACGGTTTGATCATCACTTTCGGATGGTTCTTCTTTCTTTTCTTCCTGGGCAGATTCGGTAACGGATGCAATGGATTCATCCCCCTTAAGGACTTGGTCAATCTTAATCATAATCTCGTTAGTGGCATTCACATCTTTAACGATAAAGAATTCCAGCAGAGCGGTGCTTTCCAGGAGAGAACGGGCTCTGTCAGAATCCTGGACACCTGCCAATTCTACAATAATACGCTGACTGCCCTGTTTTTGGATTGTTGGCTCCGCAACACCAAATTGGTCTATGCGGTTCTGGAGAATTTCCAATACGCGGTTGATTGCATCTTCACCTTCTTCAACAAGGGCAGTAAGGATATCCCCGTTATTGGAACCATAATCATAATAATAACGGGAGAGTTTGAGGTTTTTATCACTGGAAACGGTTGTAAATAATGTGAAGAAATTTGCTTCGGGAGTTTGGACAAGTTGATCCCGAACTGAAACGATGGCGTGATTGAATTTATCATCCTTGTTGATGGCCAGGTTTTCCATCAATGTAGGCAGGTCCACTTCAAGAACAATATACATACCCCCCTTTAAGTCCAGGCCCTGTTTTATGGTACGCGATTCAACCTGTTCAAGTTTGCCTTTTTCCCGCAGACTTTCCTTTTCAGCCTCAGTTAGGCCCTGGTATTGAATGGATGGCCAAATGGCCCAAATGGCCCAGGTGAGGATAAGACCGATGATTAAAAATCTGGGTGTCAGTTTACTTTTCATGGTATTTTAAAATTATAGTGTTAAAAAATCCGCCGAATATAACCTTGGTTTAGGAGGGTAGCAAGAACGGAGGGGTAGAATTAAATTGTTTGATGTGAACACAGCATATGTTCCCCACATTATTAGATTACTTTTAAGGACTTTCCCACTTTGGTGAAGGCGTCTATTGCACGATCGAGATGCTCTTTTTTCATTCCGGCAGAAATTTGAACACGAATTCGCGCTTCGCCTTTTGGTACTACAGGAAAAAAGAAACCAATAACGTAGATGCCTTCCTCCAAAACCGCCGCGGCCATTTTCTGAGCCAACACCGCATCGTATAACATAATTGGGACAATTGGGTGTATGCCATCTTTGATGTCAAAACCGGTGGCAGTCATTTTTTTCCTGAAGTAATGGGTGTTATTCTCAAGTTTATCCCGCAATTCTGTTGTGGCTGAAAGCATTTTGAAAACTTTAATACTGGCAGCCACGATAGCCGGGGCAACCGTATTTGAAAAAAGGTAGGGCCTCGACCTTTGACGAAGCAGATCAATAATTTCCTGCCGTCCTGTGGTAAATCCGCCGGAAGCACCACCCAATGCTTTGCCCATTGTAGAGGTCCAAACATCCACTTTATCCATAACACCGCAATGCTCGGCGGAACCGCGGCCGGTTTTGCCTACGAATCCCGTGGCGTGGGAATCATCTACCATAACCATGGCATCGTATTTTACTGCTAAGGTAGTAATTTCATCCAGTTTGGCGATGAATCCATCCATGGAAAAAACACCATCCGTGGCAATGAGTCTTAATCTGGCACCCTGTGCCTCTTGCAGTTTTTCTTCAAGGTCAGCCATGTTGCCGTTGGCGTAGCGGAACCGCTGTGCTTTACAAAGGCGGACGCCGTCAATGATAGAAGCGTGATTCAAGGCATCGGAAATAATTGCATCTTCTTTTTTCAATAATGTTTCAAATAATCCACCATTGGCATCGAAGCAGGAGGTATATAGAATTGAATCATCGGTACTGAAGAATTCGGAAATTTTGGATTCCAGTTCTTTGTGAAGATCCTGCGTACCGCAAATGAAACGGACCGAAGCCATACCGAATCCATGGTCATCCAAAGCGCTTTTGGCGGCGGCGATCACATGAGGGTTATCGGCTAATCCTAAATAATTATTGGCGCAAAAGTTGAGAACATCGCCCCCTTCCCGAGTGGAAATACCGACACTTTGGGGCGTGGTAATCGTCCGTTCTTTTTTATACAACCCCTCTTCTTTAATCTGGGAGAGTGTGTCTTGATATATCTGTTTTGAATTACTCATATTTTATGATCAGTTAGTTCATGCTCTTCAAGGGCAGGATTGATTGGGTGATTGACTGATCACCCAATCAACCACGCTTATTTTCTCCCCATTCTAACACAACTTTGCCGCAGTTCCCCGATTCCATGATATCAAATCCTTTTTGAAAATCATCCACTGGTAACTGATGAGTAAGTACATCCGAAATATCTAATCCGCTGCGGAGCATTTGGGTCATCTTATACCATGTTTCATACATCTCCCGGCCATAAATCCCTTTCACGTGGAGGCCTTTGAAAATAATATCATCCCAATTGATTTGGGTTGATACGGGGAGAAGTCCCAATAAGGCAACACGGCCCCCATGATACATGTTTTCCAGCATATCTTTAAAAGCACCGGGATTTCCCGATAATTCTAAACCAACATCAAAACCGTTGACTATATTTAATTCTTTATAGAAATCCCGGATATTTTCTTTGGCTACATTAATTGCTTTTGTGGCTCCCAGTTTGCGGGCTAATTCCAGGCGATATTCATTCACATCGGTAATAACAACATTACGTGCACCGACAAAATTACAGATGGCCCCCGCCATGATTCCGATGGGACCGGCGCCTGTGATGAGAACATCTTCGCCCACCATTTCATAAGACAGGGCTGTATGAGCCGCATTGCCTAAGGGATCGAAAAAAGCCGCAATCTCAGACGGAATATCTTCGTGAATGGGCCATACATTGGATTCGGGTATCACCAAGTATTCCCCAAATGCACCAGGTCGTTGAATGCCCACACCGATGGTTTCATGGCAAAGATGACGTTTTCCCGCGCGGCAGTTTCGGCAATAGCCGCAAGTGATATGGCCTTCACCGGAAACGCGATCCCATTGTTTATAATGGGTAACTCCGGGGCCGATTTCTTCTACGATTCCGCAGAATTCATGACCTGTCACTAATGGTAAATCGAGCGTTCGCTTGGCCCATTCATCCCATTTATAGATGTGCAGGTCCGTCCCGCAAATGGCTGTATGGGTGACTTTGATTTTTACGTCATTGGTGCCGCATTCGGGAACGGGGACATCCTCCATCCAGATGCCACGCTCGGGGGATTTCTTAACTAAGGCTTTCATAATTTTTTCGTTCGGTGTGAAAAGATGTAATTATTGAATTGAAAAATTTAATGGGTTATACTTCCCATCCCCAAAGGAATAAAGTAGGCAAATTATGAAAGATACATCCAAACTTCTCACTCGCGGCGGCATTGAAGTTGTCGCTATCATTGTGGGTATCAGCCTGAGCTTCTGGGCCGAGAACACTCGAAAACATAATGGAATTCTTGAGGAAGAAAAAGTGGCCCTTGAAAGAATTAGTGACGATATGGTGCAGGATACCCTCCAGTTAGTGGGTGTGTTAGAGAGTTATGAATATCGAATTGATTTGTTTAAAAGGGGAATATGAAAATTCATTGAAAATCTATCGTAGTGTTTTAGAATTAATAACGAACTACCAGGATGATGGTATATTGAATTGATCCAACTCATGACAAAACTTAAAAAAATCTCTGGGACTATTTGATGGCATTGCCCTTTTAGTTGGCATCACTATTGGTTCCGGTATATTTGCCACGCCCCAGATTATCGCGGGTTATCTTAATTCCTTTTCATTCATTATTATTTTATGGATTGGAGTTTCCGCATTCGTTTATGTGGGAGCCCTCATTTATGCAGAACTGGGCTGCCGCTTCCCCAAAACAGGCGGAGAGTATGTTTATATCCAAAAAGCATTTGGCCCCTTTGGGGCTTTTTCTATTTGCCATATTGGGTTTATTCATGGTGAATGGTGATTTTTCAAAATTATCCGAAACAGCCCAGGCTACAGCAACTTTGGGTTCCACAGGAAATGTGGTGGCGGCTCTAATGCTCATCCTTTTTTCCTTTATCGGCTGGTACAGGGTCGGTTATGTGGCTGGAGAAATGAGAGACCCCCAAAAGGTGATCCTCAAATCTATGTAATATGGGATGCAGGTGATTGCTGCGCTTTACCTGGGTGTAAATTTATTATACCATACTGTTATTTATTGGAATGGAAGGGATGCGGTCCAGCAAAATCGTTGCCTCCGATACCGCCGTTCAATTATTTGGAAATTTAGGAGGAGGACTGATTTCACTTATGGTAATCATCTCTGCCAAGGAAGTATCAACGGCACCATGATGTCCGCCAGCCGGGTTTATTATGCAATGGCACGGGATGGATTTATGTTCAAGTGGCTGGATCATGTAGATCCAAAATTCCAAACGCCAACCCATGCCATTATTGTTCACTGTATTTGGGGAATCGTTTTGATTTTAATTAGGCAAAATTTTGAAACCATCGTAGCGGGGATGGTCTTTGGCATCCTCATTTTTTATGGATTCACCACCCTAGCTTTTTTCAAATTCCACCGAGAGAATAGGGGAGAGCCCGACGGATATCGGATGCCTTATTTTCCTTTTCTGCCTGCCATTTATTTAATCGGCATTGTGACATTGGTCGTTCTACGAGCATTTTATGAAACAGAAAAATCGGTACAAGACCTTGCTTTTGTTTTGACCGGGATTCCGATATACTTTCTTTTATTCAAAAACCGCTAAAATCATTAAATAAAGGTATACAAACCCTAACGAGGAGGAGGTATGATGAGACGGTTGTGGATCATTCTATACATTTTTGGTATTGGAAACGCTGAAGAAAAACCGGATAGTCTTGGGAATAAACTTCCCTTAGAACCCACACGCACCATTTCATTTAATACATCTGAAGGTACGTGGATGTCATTGGATGTTGCCCCCAATGGTCGATCGATCATTTTTGATCTGGTTGGTGATATTTATATCATTCCTTTTCGAGGGGGAAAAGCCACAAGAATTACTTCCGGTATTGGATTTGACAGTCAACCGGTCTTTTCACCAGATGGGGTTAAGATTGCATTTGTCAGCGACCGGGGTGGTTCCGAGAATTTATGGGTGGCTGATGCTGATGGGGGTAATCCGAAACAATTAAGTAAATCGAACAACGGCCAGTATGCGTCCCCGATATTCTCCAATGATGGCCAATATATTATCGTGTCTCAAACCACATGGCCGCAACGTACCTTTGAAATTTGGATGTATCACATCAAAGGGGGGTCAGGCATCCAGATCACTAAATCCAAAGCAGATGCCAATACACCGGGGAACCAGCGAAAGAATACGTTGGGTGTGTCCATATCCCCAGATGGGCAATTCATGTATTATGCCAATCGCCGAGGCGGGTTCTCTTATAATGCTTCATTCCCCATGTGGCAGGTTGCCAGGCGTAATATGGTCACGGGAGAAGAAGATATCATTACACGGGCCGCTGGTAGCGGCATTAAACCAAAAGTGTCTCCCGACGGCAAATTCTTAGTGTATGGGACGCGTTATAAAACGGAAACCGGCCTACGAATTAAGAATCTTGAGACAGCGTCCGATGATTGGCTCATCTATCCCATCGTGCGCGATGACCAAGAATCGCGATTTACGAGGGATTTGCTGCCGACCTATGATTTTACACCCAATGGGAGAGAATTGGTGTTTACCAAGGATGGTGGATTTCATCGAATAAATTTGAAAACACGGACCGTAAAGAATATCCCATTTAATGCAGATGTCATACTTGAGGTTGGACCGGAGTTGACATTTCCCTACAGAATCAGTGATAATGCCATTGAATCTCGGATCATAATGGATCCGGTTATTTCACCAAATGGAAGGGACATTGTTTTTTCAACCCTTATGCATCTTTTTTTAGCTGATGTCGAAAAAGGCAAGCATCAACGATTGACTAAAAGTACATCTGGTGAATTCCACCCGTCATGGAGTCCAGACGGCAGATATATTATTTATGTTACTTGGGAAGCCGGTGAGGGCCATATTTGGAAGGTCAAAGCGGATGGAAAAAGCAAGTCGGTCAAACTCACAAAAACATCGGCTTTCTATTCTAACCCAGTATATAGTCCGGATGGAAAAACTATTGTGGCCCTACGGGGATCGGCCATTGAGCGGCTTCGAACTCAAGGCGAATTTGGCGGACCCAGCGTTCCGATGGACCTCATTTTATTGAGAGAAAAAGGGGGTGTAGCTACTTTAATAATGCCTTCTAAAGGACTAGGAAAGCCATTTTTTACGAACGACTCGAACCGTGTGTATCTAAATGGATTTAGTTATGGGGGAATAGGTAGAGGGAATGGTCTCATTTCGGTTCGATTGGATGGTACTGACCGAAGGGAGCACTTGGCGGTTAAAGGAAAAGGATTCTATGGTAGCGATAAACCGGTGAACGCACGGGATATTCGATTAAGTCCAGATGGCCAATGGGCTTTGGCAGGTGTGAATAACCAATTATATGTATTGCCTGTCCCCAAAGTGGGCGGAAAAGCACCGATAGTTAATGTGGATAGTCCTTCAATTCCGGTAAAGAAATTGACCCATGTGGGTGCGGACTATTTTGATTGGGCAGATGGGGGAAGGACAATCACATGGTCCGTTGGATCCACTTTTTACCAATTACCATTTGATTCTGTTTCATTTGAAACTATAAAGAAGGATTCCTCCAAGAAGGGATTGCCCGCAATACCAGCAAAAGAAACAAAGATTACAGTTAAAATTGATCGTGCTATTCCAAATGGGATGGTTGCCCTGAAAGGTGCGCGAATTATTACCATGAATGGTGATGAAGTGATTCGAAATGGGGTAGTATTGGTAAAAAATAATCGAATCCATAAAGTGGGGTCGGTAAACTCGTTCCCAATATCAAAGGATGTAAAGGTGATAAATGTTCATGGGAAGACTATTGTCCCTGGTTTTGTAGATACCCATGCACATTGGGGGGAAGTGCGCAAAGGAATCCTTGATCTCCAGAATTGGACATTTTTGGCAAACGTGGCCTGGGGAATCACTACGGGATTGGATGTACAAACTTCCACAAATGACATTTTTGCCTACCAAGATCTTTCTGATGCAGGTAAAGTAATTGGCCCTAGAGCATTTAATACGGGGCCGGGTATATTTTCTAATAACAACTTTCAAAGCAAGGAAGAAGCGTTGGGGGTTATGAAACGTTATCGTGATCACTACAGAACGCGTAATTTAAAATCATACTTAGCCGGAAATCGAATTCAGCGGAATTATATTGTCCAAGCTGCCCATGAACTGGGAATGATGCCCACAACAGAAGGGGCCCTGGATCTTAAACTTGACCTAACCCATGCAATAGATGGATTCCATGGTAATGAACATGCCTTGCCTATCACACCTTTATATAGGGATGTGGTGGAACTAGTCGCTCAGTCCGGCATGACTTATACACCCACATTGTTAGTGGCATACGGAGGGCCTTGGGGAGAGAATTATTATTATACTACGGAAGAGATTCACGATGATCCAAAAGTGCAGCGGTTTATTCCAGATAATATCGTGCAATCCCGCACGCGTCGTCGACCTTGGTTTCGTAAGGATGAACATGTTTTCTCAAAATTAGCAACTGAAGCGGCAAAGATTGTAGCTGCTGGCGGCTTGGTGGGTGTTGGTGCCCATGGCCAATTCCAAGGATTAGGTTACCATTGGGAATTATGGTCACTACAAAGTGGCGGCATGAGTGAAATGGAAGCATTACGGGCGGCCACACTCAATGGTGCAAAAATTATTGGCGTTGGCGATGATATTGGTTCTTTGGAGATAGGTAAATTGGCCGATTTAATCGTTTTAGATGAAAACCCACTGGATGATATTCGAAATACAAATTCTGTGCATATGGTTATGAAAAATGGATTTCTATATGGTGGTAATACCATGAATCAGGTATGGCCTGAAAAAAAGAATTTGGCACCATTATGGTGGTGGACCGACGGACCAGAAAACTAGATAATTCACCAGCTCCTAATGCATATACGATCTTTTATTCTTTGCCTCATTATATCCTTATGTTCAATTGTTGCCCAGGATCGTCCATCGGTGCAGGCTGTATTTACAAGCGAATTGATTAGGGTTGACGGTATTTTAGATGATTCCGTTTGGGCAGCTATTGATCCTGTAACGGAATTCATCCAAAGGGAGCCAATGGATGGTAAGGTCCCTACCGAAAATTCAGAAATGAGAATTGCCTACAATTCAAAGTACATTTATTTTGGATTTCATTTTTATGACAAGAATCCCGAATTGATTCGGGCCACCATTTTGAACAGGGGCGGTTGGATTCATCGTGACGATAAACTTGAAATTGCCCTGGATACCTATCACGACCGGCGGAATGCATACCTGTTTGAATTGAACCCATTGGGGACACAGGATGATGCATTAATCACCGATGAAAATCGTCCTGGGCTGGATGAATGGGCCTGGGATGGGGTTTATATCAGTGAGGGGAAAGTGACTGAAACCGGTTGGATATTAGAAGTGGCTATCCCCTGGACAACTCTTCGTTTTCCAAACGAAGATGAACTCACCATGGGCCTGGCGGTTAAGCGTTATATCAATCGAAAAAATGAAAGTGCCATCTGGCCACACATACCGTTGGATTATAAATCGGGTATTTACCAGGTTTCTCAATACGCTGACCTCACCGGGATTAAAAATATTAAACAGGGTAAAGATATCAAAATCAAACCCTACGGTATTGCAGGGTCACAAAAGCTCCAGGCCAATGAAGATCAAGTGAAAGAAAGAATCGGAGATGGAGGTTTTGATATATATTATGGTATCAAATCCAATTTGACCCTGAACCTTACCTATAACACGGATTTTGCCCAGGTTGAGGATGATAATGTCCAAATCAATTTGACGCGCTTCAACTTATTCTATCCGGAAAAGAGAGAATTTTTTCTCACGCGATCTAAATTATTTGCATTTGGAAATTCACGACAAACCGAAGTGTTTTTTAGCCGAAAAATAGGGTTGAACCAGGATGTGGTTGGTGGAGCACGTATGTTTGGTCAAATGGGAAAAACATCCATCGGTGCATTAAATATTCACACTAAAGCAGAGAATGGGTTGCCGGCTACGATGTACACTGCCTTGAGACTTCGATCAGATATTCGTAACCGAACCACCGTGGGTGCGATTGTTACAGATGTATCCAGTAAAGATAATCAAAACTCGGTGATGGGGATTGACGGACAAATGCGGTTTTGGGGAAATAGTTCTATATCGGCATGGTATAGTCAAGTTCGAGATACTGAATTAGATAAACCATCCGCTGCATCTATGATGAGGCTTGATTTGAAAAATGATCGCTACTTTTTATCTACTGGCCAGCACCGTGTAGATAAAGATTTTAATCCTGCATTAGGATTTGTTCAGCGACAGGATATGATTGGGACGGGCATTATTGCTGGGTTTACACCAAGGGTTGGCGATGGAGATGAATTAATTCGTCAATGGCGATTCACTATATATGCTAGAGATGTACAAAACCATGCGGGTATTCATGAAACAGGTGTACTTAATGGTGGTATCGAGGCTATTCTTGAAACTCGAGACAAAATTGGGCTAAAAGTAATCCAAAATAAGGAGAAATTGACTGCCGGATTTACATTAGGGAATGGTGTGGAAATTCAGAAGGGAAACTATAGGGATCGAAAAATTTCATTCTCTGCTAGAACGAATCAGAGCAGAGGTGTTTGGGGTAATTTCGCCCTTTCAAAAGGAGATTATTTTGGTGGAAATAAGACGAGTATGTTTGGCTCCATTGGAAAACAGTTTTCCAATCATTTGACCCTGTACGGCTCAGCCAACCGAAATATCATCAATATGCCGAACCAGGGAGAATTCACAGCAGATGTGTATGGGGTCACTGCTGAAATGGCCTTGAATAGAAAGTGGTTTGGGAAAGCCCTCATCCAGTATGATAATTTTTCTGAACAGCTTCAAGTATATTGGCGAATTAATTGGATCCATACACCGGGAAGTGATCTTTTTATCGTCATAAATCAACGGTATGATATGAGTGGGAAAGATCGGCAACTGGTTCAGGGAACACAAGTCGTTAAACTCACTTATCTGTTCCAAATATAGTCGGAATTTTATTTCGTA
>JAYEFG010000154.1:0-1715 GCA_034658595.1 Fidelibacterota bacterium
TGGCATTAATCAAAAAATCTGCAGTTTTAGCGAGTGACTGCGGTTTAGAGGGAAAAAGCGGTGTCGCCGGGTTGGACGAAGATAAAAACAATGAAATGAGTCTTATAGAATTTAACCGCATAAAAGGCGGTAAACCTTTTGATACCGGCAAAAGTTGGTATCAACAACTGAAACAAGATATAAAAAGAGGATAATATGGAATTGAATTCATTACAGGAAATTGCTGCAGCAATGGTCGCCACTGGGAGAGGGATTTTAGCAGCAGATGAAAGTACACCTACATGTGCCAAGCGCTTTGAAAGCATCGGAGTAGAAAGCACGGAAGAAAACAGGAATGCCTACCGCAATTTGCTGTTAACTGCACCGGGGATGGAAGCATACATAAGCGGAGTCATCATGTTTGATGAAACACTGCGTCAATCAACCTTGGAAGGGAATGTTCCGTTTCCTGAACATTTAACATCGCAGGGAGTGGTGCCCGGAATCAAAGTAGATATGGGCGCCAAAATATTAGCTAATTCACCTGACGAAAAAATTACAGATGGATTAGATGGTTTACGAGAACGGTTGATAGAATATTATGGCATGGGCGCTCGGTTTGCAAAATGGCGCGCTGTTATCACCATTGGTGAAAATATTCCCACTCATTACTGTATTGCCACAAATGCCCATGCATTAGCCCGTTATGCGGCATTGTGCCAGGAGCAGGGCATAGTACCAATCGTAGAGCCGGAGATTTTAATGGATGGAACACACACGATTGAAGAAAGCTATGACCTCACTATCGAGACACTGCATACAGTCTTTTATGAATTAGCATCACAAGGTGTCCAATTGGAAGGTATGGTACTTAAGCCAAACATGGCTTTGTCCGGTTATGCATGTGCCACACAAGCATCTGTGGAAGACGTTGCTGAAATGACAGTGGATTGTTTTATGAATACCGTTCCGGCAGCGGTACCGGGCATTGCTTTTCTATCCGGCGGTCAAAGTGATGAACTTGCCACGGCGCACCTGAATGCCATGAACCAGATTGATGGCAAGCCATGGAACCTTACCTTTTCGTACGGACGTGCTTTACAGGCGCCTGCATTGAGTGCGTGGGGCGGACGTGCTGATAATGTTCCTGCGGCCCAGGAAGCATTTTTGAAAAGGGCTAAACTCAACAGCCTGGCAACCAAAGGTGAGTATTCTACGGATATGGAATAATCGTTGATTTAAAAAGAAAATTTCATCCCCGCTACATTAGTGGGCTCCCACTCTCCATTTTTCAAATCATTCTGCTGCAGGAAATACACCGCCGTTTTCATAAATGAAATACATTTAAACTCTACCCCGACAAAAAAGCGGTTGCGGTTCAATTCTCTTTCTTCCATATCATAAAAGATCTCATCCGCGACGTAGGGGATAAGTTTTAATGGCGAAAAGCCATTACCGAGTTTTATCGAAACCATATCACGGTTGCGTATAACCGGGTCCTTATCCTGTTTCATGCGGTATTCAAATCGGCTCCTGGCAGAAACTCCTAATGACCCGAATTTCATTTTTGTTGAAAGTGTACCATGGGGACGGTGTTCCTGTTTCCAGGCATCATCTTTCAATTCAAATACTTTTCTAATGTTTAGGCTTAATTTGAAATTAGCTATTAATGGAAAGGATAATCCAATATCACCATGATAGTATTTCAACTTCTTACCCATATTGAATGAACGGAA
>JAYEFG010000155.1:0-1713 GCA_034658595.1 Fidelibacterota bacterium
AAGATTGCCATTAAAAATCTTTTAGGCGCCAAATTGCGGACCTGGCTCAACGTCTTTGTTACCTCTATCTCTTTTTTCATGATCATCTTTATGTCCGCCATGTACGACGGCATGCGCGAACACGCTATGCAGGTGTCCGTTGATACAGAGATTGCCGGCGGAGTCTATTGGCATCCCGAGTATGATCCTATGGATCCCATGACCTTTGAAGATGCACACTCTGTTCCACCGGATGCTGTTGTGGAACTTGTGGATCAGAAAAAAGCAGTTCCTGTATTGGTAAGCCAGGCTTCCATCTATCCCAATGGGCGAATCATGCCGGTGATTATGAAGGGCATCACGCCGGAACAAACTATTCTCAATATGCCAACACATACACTAGCTGTCGACGATGAAACAATGATCCCTGTGATGATAGGAACAGGCATGGCAAAAGATGCCAAACTGGAAATAAGCGATTCTTTCACTATCCGCTGGCTGGATGCTGACCGCACCTATGATGCCGATGAAGGAACCGTGGTTCATATTATGGAAACAGAGAATTTTAAATTAGACATGGGCCATATCTGGATACCGCTGGATAAAGCTCAATCCATGCTGGCAATGGAAAAGGAAGCAACGTACGTCACATTCGCAAAAGATGTTTCACCAATCGATGCAACAGGCGATTGGATTCACCGAAATATCCAATATTTGATCCGCGATATGGAAGCAATGATTGCAGCGGATGAACCCAATGCAGCCATCATGTATATCATACTTCTTGCCCTGGCAGCCATGGGAATTTTCAACGCCCAGGTGCTGTCAATTTTCCGCCGTGGAAAAGAGATCGGGACGCTCATGGCCCTGGGGATGAACCGATCAAGAGTCGTGGGACTTTTTACGCTGGAAGGTGGGCTCAATGCTTTCCTGGCGGTTATCATGACCGTGATCCTTTTCGGTCCGGTGCTTTGGTATTTTGGAGCTTACGGCATCAACATGGGTATTGATTATTCTGAAGGGCAAATGGGCTTAATTATTGCGAAACGCCTGATTCCGGTTTATTCCGTTGGGCTGGTTGTCACAACAACCATCATTGTATCACTCATTGTTCTTATCGTGAGTTACATGCCATCCCGCCGCATCGCCAAGATGAGACCTACTGATGCCTTGCGAGGGAAAGTAACTGTATGATCAGATTTTTAACAAAAGGAATTTTCCGGGACCGCACCAGGAGTCTTTTTCCGGTTCTTGTGGTTGCACTTACTGTGGCCATGATTGTTTTATTTCAGGGCTTTCTCACCGGCGTTATGAATACAATGTTTCTTGATACTGCCGTGGTTTCCACTGGGCACGTAAAGGTCATGACCCGGGCCTATGAAGAAGAAAGCCAGCTGCTCCCCAATGACCTGGCCCTTTTAGAAACTGAAGGAATAATCAGCGAGCTTGAAAAGGATTATCCCGATTATTTGTGGACTCCAAGGATCACTTTTGGTGGACTCCTGGATGTTCCTGATGAAAATGGTGAAACCCGCGCACAAGGACCGGTTTATGCCTTGGGAATCGATTTACTTGCACCCAATTCGCGGCAGATTGAAATATGGAAACTTGAACGCCGCTTGGTGGCCGGCAAACTACCGGATAATAAGGATGAGGTATTGCTCAGCACAAAATTAGCTGATCGCCTGGGGCTTTCCATGGGGGAAACTGTAACCCTTATCGCATCTACCATGT
>JAYEFG010000156.1:0-1706 GCA_034658595.1 Fidelibacterota bacterium
GTACCCTCATTGGAATATGCACAGGAAAATGATAAATTTTATTATCGCTGGGTTGATGTTATAAATGGTTTTGATATGCCGGTGAATTTACTGGTCAATAAATCAGAAGAGCGGATCTTCCCCGGTATTGAAACCAAAAGTATAGAAATTTCTAATTATGCTACTGTTGAAATAAAGGACTGGGAATATCTGATCATCAAAAAAGAGAATACTGATCTATTGCCAAGTACTGTAATTAGCAGTAGTAATTAAAAAATTGAATTATGTAACTTTATAACTTCACAATGTTAATAGAAGGATTATAGAATGAATAACAATAATTTTAAATCACTATTCCAGGTGTTGAGCAGTGAACAGCAGATCTTGATGCGTACGGACCAAAAAGCGTTTACGCTGTTATCAATATTGGGTGTATTTATGGTATTTTTTATTATTCACTTTTTAAAGATTCAAATGGACTGGCTGCGGTTTATCCTGGTTATTGTTTATTTTATCGCTGCGTTTATGGCAATAGTTTACTTGGTGCTTGTTATTGTACCGAGAGTATTAACGGATAAAGAAAAGGAGGAAAATCCTGAAATAAACGCAACATTTTTTGGCGGCATCAGCCAGTTTTCTAAAGCTGATGATTATGCCGATTATCTTGCTGAAATTGCCGAAGATGAAACAAAAACTTACAATATGTTTGCGACTCAAGTTTTTGCCTTGGGAAAAATCAATAATTACAAAAATAAAAATTTGAAGCAGGCTATCCTCTTTTTTGCGGTAGCTATTATGTCTGAACTGTTTATTATTATGTCCATGGCTTGGGGTAGGGCACTACCATTTCTTTTCCCGGGATAATGAAATATTTTTTCTTATTAGCATCGGTACTTTGGTTGGGCTGTGCGACACCCGGCGCCCAAGGACCTCCCGGGCCCCAAGGTGAACCTGGCCCCCAAGGACCTCCAGGTGAACAAGGCCAGCCGGGGCAAAAAGGTAATCCCGGCCAGCCAGGAGAAGTAGATTCTGCTTTAATTCAGAAATTGGAAAATACTCTTGCTGCCAGTTCTTCAGAAGAGACGAAAGAAGTTGTTACTGCATCTGTCCATTTTTCGTTCGGCATTGCACCGCCGATAATGGGCTTTGCTGTCATGACGAATTACGGTAACATTTACCAACTTAAAAATAAAAATCCTGTTACGATGGGTGATAACTTCGAACTGCTTGTCCGTGTTGCAGAACATGATGATTTTGTTTCGCTATCATTATTATCTGGCGGTGAAGGGCAGAAACATTTTTATATGGCCATTACTGAAAGCGGGCGTTCATACGTTTCAGAAGACCTTACGAAATGGTCATATAAAGACGATATTCCCTTTAAATGATCTCCAAAACCGCATTTTTCGCGGTCATTTTTTCATCTTTACTTTTTTCCGGCCATCCCATTTCAATTGATGGATTGTTTGAAGATTGGGCTGAAGTACCTTTAGCATATGAAGATCCCCAGGCAGACGGCATGAGCTTGGATTTTGCTGACCTTAAGATCACTTATGATAATGAATTCTTATTTATATATTTCTCGCTTCATTTTGGTGAAACATTGTTACAGGATGATAATGCGATTCATTTATACATTGATGCAGACAATGATACAACAACGGGTACTGATTTTTTTGGTATAGGTGCAGAGTTGGACTGGGAATTTGGCCAACGCAGTGGTACTC
>JAYEFG010000157.1:0-1695 GCA_034658595.1 Fidelibacterota bacterium
GGGGCATATCCATTTTTCCCAAATATGAGCCTGCGCGATTTATTCCTTAACGCGGGCGGGTTTACTGGAGATGTCGTTCGAGCAAAAGTTGAAATTGCCAGCGTCGATCCATTTGATTCTGCTATAGACCGATATTCCGAAACAGAACAGATCCTGTTTAATGTTAATGGAGGAAAGTCAGAATATTTCTCAATTGATGATCTTCAGGATAATGGACTGGTCCTCGAAGAAATAAAGCTTCAGCCTTATGACCTTGTATCCGTGCGCAGGGATCCCGGCTTTGAATATCATAAATCTATAACAGTAAATGGTGCTGTCTGGTATCCGGGATCTTACGCGATTCAAAGACCTGGAGAAACAGTTACAGATATTTTGCAGCGGGTCGGCGGCCTGCGGCCCGAGGCCTATCCCTTGTCGTCAACCTTAAACCGCCGCGGGCAGATTATCCGGCTTTCCTTTGAAAAAATAATTAATAATCCAGGCTCTAAAGAAAATTTTGAAGTTTTCGATGGCGACGCGCTGACTATTTCCGTAAAACCGAATTTGGTGTTTATCCAGGGTGAGGTCAACACTCCCGGCGCGTATAAGTATTATTCCAACCTGAGTTTAAACGGGTACCTGGATCTGGCCGGAGGAACTACAACCAGGGCGGAATTAAAGGAAGTTTGGGTAACCTACCCGGACGGCTCATCAAAGCAGCGGGGATGGCTAAAAAATCCGAGGGTTTACGACGGTTCTATAATCACCGTGGGCAGAGAAGAGGAAACAGAGCCGTTGGATAAAACAGAGTTTGCGAAAGAAATAACCAGTATATTAGCAAATCTCGCACAGGTTGTGTCTATTATATATTTAGCAACCAGATAATTCCTGCAGTGATGGATGGTTTGGCGAAATGGTATTGTACTTTTCTTAGCGTAAGAAAAGTACCAAAAGAAACAGCCACGGTGAAAAAATTCAACGGATCTCCTGCATCCTCAGGGAATGAATTAAACTCGTCCCGACATTGTCGGCACTCAAACAGTAATTCATTCAGTTCCTCAGGATACCTCGATCCTATTGCTGAATTTTTTCAAGGCGGCGAATTAAAAATGACAACTACCAACCCCATTTCCCCTTTTTCCCACTCACCAGTTATTTTCCCATGCTGTCCACTAATTACTCACCCCCTTGGTCCCCTTCTCTTTAAAAAGATTGATATGAATATTGATGTAACTGAAATTTGCAGGAAAAACAGAACGAACGGGACTCTTGCTGAAAACACATTTTGGAAAGGTGTTCGGAATAGACAAATCTTAGGTATAAAGTTTAACCGACAATTCTCCATCTTTTTTGAATACGAAGGTGAAAATAGGTTTTTTATTACTGATTTTTATTGTCATGAACATAAGTTAATAATCGAGATTGATGGCGGTATTCATGAAACCCAAAAGGACTATGATATTTTGCGGTCTTATATTTTGAATCAATTGGGATACACGATTATTAGATTCGCTAATGAGGAAATTTTAGATGATTTAACTGGATCCATTACCAGATTAAAAACCTATTTTCAATCACAAAAAACAAAAAATTCCCCTTCTATTTTAAGAGAAGGGGTTAGGGGATGAGTAACTAATAATGAGCTCCTTATTCCTTCTTACTTTTTCCTTTCATTCTGTGGCTAAATATTCCAAACAAATGCAAAAGACAATCATC
>JAYEFG010000158.1:0-6205 GCA_034658595.1 Fidelibacterota bacterium
CGTCTATGGTGCTCATAATGAGGAACGGTTAACGGGCCTTCACGAAACTTGCTCCATCCATGAATTCCGCTATGCTGTAAGCGATCGAGGCGCTTCCATTAGGATTCCTATGGCAACCGCCAATGATGGCCATGGTTATTTGGAAGACCGTCGTCCGTCAGCCAATATGGACCCCTATCAGGTTTGTGCAGCCTTGATTGAAACATGTTGTTCTTGAGTTAACTTGCCACAAGATGGGTGAAAAAGAAGGCCCCGAATTGGGGCTTTTTTTTTGGGGTAATTCCGTAAACTCCTGTCAGGAAAGTAATCACGAAATAATGAAATCATTCATAAAACTCCTACCTCTATTGTTAATCCTGGCAAGCTGTGCAAAAAAAGATGAAGATCCTTTGGCAACATGGCAGGTAATCCAGGATGAAATACTTTCTCCCGGATGTGCCAATTGTCACGTAGGTGGTTCAGTTATAGCACGACAATCCGGCTTGATATTGACCCATGATAAAAGTTATGCTGAGATGGTAGGGGTATCACCTAAAAATATAGCGGCAAAAGAAGATGGGCTTATTCTTGTGAGTAATGAAGGGGGTCTCAAAGGATTAGGTAAAAGTTTTCTATGGGAGAAAATTAATTTCCATAACCGAGATCATTATTTAAGCGACCACCCAGATTATGGCCAAATGATGCCACCGGGAGATAATTTTTTAACTGAAGGGAAATTACAATTTATCCGGGCATGGATCGAAGCAGGAGCACCGGAAGATGGAATTGTTGCTGATGAAAAACTGTTAAATGATTCAACCCGATTTAAACCGCTGGCATTTAAACCTTTAGACCCCCCAGATAATGGATTCCAACTCCACTTGGGGCCATTTGATGTTAAGCCCAATTTTGAACGAGAATTTTTTCATTATACAGATACTAAATTAACTGAAGATGTGTTTGTTAGTCGCGTTCAAATTGAAATGCGTCCCGGCAGCCATCACTTCATTCTCTATTCATTTGAAAATGATACCAAGCAGGGTGACTTACCTACATTTGGTGTAGATCGGGAACTCCGGGATTCAGACGGCGCTATCCATACTCCAACCCTTTTGTCCATGATAAAACATCAATTTTTCGGGGGAACCCAATGGCAAAGGCTGGATTATAAAATGCCGCTTGGGGTAGGTTTGCGTTTACCATCAAAATTTGGGCTAGATCAGAATGTGCATTATGTCAATAGAACCGATTCTGTGATGATAGGCGAAGTATTTAGCAATATTCATACAATTGAAAAATCAGAAATTCAGCATGTAGCCGAACTGTTCACCATGTCTCATATGAATTTCAGCCTGCCACCCAAAAAAGTCACCACACTGGAACGAACATTCAGAGTATCGGGTAAAATTTATGTTGGACAAGTATTTTCTCATGCTCACGAAAAAATGACTGAATTTGTAGTAAAATTATCGGGTGGATCTCGAGATGGCGAAGTGGTTTATTGGACGGATGACTGGTCCCATCCGCCAATTCTTAATTTTGATCCCCCCATTGAATTAAATGCGGGAGAAGGATTTAAACTTATAGCAACGTATGATAATCCAACTGACCAAACCGTTAAGTTCGGTTTTTTATCTACAGATGAAATGATGATCCTTTTTGGATGGTATTATGAATAAGAAATCGATGATTTCCTATGGCATAATTGACTGAGCGAATCCCAGTGTTCAATCGGATTGTATATTTAATTATTCTATTTACTGTCATTACCGGTGAATTGATCTTTGCTCAAAATAAATATCCGATCATATTGGTTCATGGTTTCATGGGATGGGGCCGGGAAGAAATGGGGAATTACCGTTATTGGGGTGGAAAGATTGATTTAGAGCAGTATTTAAAAGATGAGGGTTATACTGTTTTTACAGCAAGTGTTGGACCTGTTTCTTCAAACTGGGATCGCGCTGTTGAATTATACTATCAAATTAAAGGGGGACAAGTTGATTATGGCAAAGCACATTCAGAATTGTTTGGACTTGTTCGTAAACCAGAAAGCAAAAATTATACAGGTTTATACCCGGAATGGGATGAGGAACACCCGGCACATTTTGTTGGTCATAGTATGGGGGGGCAGACGGTCCGCATGCTGGACTATCTTCTAAAAACATCTATATTAGATTCTTTGGGAAATAAGGAAGAAAGTGAATACCTAGGTGAAGCCAATGAGGGTTGGGTGAGTTCAATTACTTCAATATCAGCGCCACATAATGGAACAACTTTATCGGATATCGTAACAACAAGTATTCCCTTTTTACAGGATTTTATTGCGGTAGGTGCGGTGGTAGGGAGTTCATTTTATAATTTTGACCTTGAACAATGGGGGTTTAGCCGGGACGATGAGGAATCCTGGGGGGATTATTTTAGACGCATGAGGGATCATCCATCATGGGGGACAAAAAACATGGTGGCATGGGATGTAAGTGTGGAAGGTGCCAAGCAAATGAATACGGTGTGTACAGCCAATCCTGATATTTATTATTTTTCATTCGTGACTGGCAATACCATAATGGATTCCACTTCCGGGCGCCATGTCCCCGACAAAAATATGTCTTTTATCATCAGGGCAAATGCTCGGTTTATGGGTATGAAGAAAGCATTTTACGCTGATGGTTCGGCCACAGATTCAACATGGTTTGAAAACGATGGAATTGTAAATAAAGTATCAATGTATGGACCTACAACAGGCACAAATGGGCCCGATCCAATCGCCATCTATCGTGAAAACGAACTGCTCATCCCTGGACAGTGGTATGTTATGGGAGAGCATAAATTAGACCATCGAAAATTTATAGGACATAGTTTGAAAGAAAGTGAATTGGATTCAATGAAATTATTGTTTTCAAAACATATGGCGTTGCTATGGACACTGCCGAAATAGAGGTGTGTATTACAGATGATAAATATAAAAGATTTTTCAAAATTAGATTTAAGAATAGGTACAATAGAAAAAGTAGAGCGATTTCCCGAGGCAAAGAAAGCAGCCTATAAACTTTGGATTAATTTTGGACCCTATGGGGAAAAGTGGTCCAGTGCACAGATTACAAATAATTATTCACGAGAAGAATTAAAAGGACGACAAATTATTACAGTAATGAATCTGGGAAACAAAAAGATTGGAACATTCACATCAGAAGTCCTTGTTATGGGCGCTGAAGACCCAAATGGAAATATCGTATTATTAGAGACGGATGGTGAAATTCAAAATGGATCCAGAGCCAATTAAGGGCACTTGACTGTAAAGGTATATATTTGTAATATACAAATATGGAATTTGGAGAATTACTAAAACAATTCCTGGTCGACCTTCAGGCTTTATTCCGTACCAAGACAAAAAATTTAAATCTAACCCTGCCCCAAATCATGTTAATATCCTCTATCCCAACAGATGGAATTGATATGACTTCCCTTTCACAACGAATTGGTGTGGATAATAGTACTCTAACGCGCCTGATTGGGGTGCTGGTAAAAAATCGATTTGTTCAAAAAAATAACAATCCTTTTGATGGGAGGTCAACTTTGGTATCTTTAACTGAATCAGGTGAAACATTGCAGTTATCCATTGAAACTGAAATTGACAAATTTGGATCTGAATTGTTTCGTCAAATTCCTATGGAAGACCAGGAAGAAATGAAAGAAATCTTATCTTCCTTCCATTGGGTTGTGTCAAAATACCGATTAAATCAATAAATATGCACTATACAAATAAATCAAAAGCAATTCTTAATTGGTATGACTGTAGGAAACGGAATCTGCCTTGGCGGAGCTCGAAAAACCCTTATAAGGTATGGCTTTCAGAAGTCATGCTGCAACAGACCCAGGTGGAAACAGTTATTCCATATTATGAGAATTGGTTGAATAATTATCCCACTATTCTGTCGGTTGCCAACGCTGATTTAGATGATTTATTAAAAATATGGGAGGGACTGGGGTATTATACAAGATGCCGTAATTTTTATCGAGCAGCAAGGGAAGTTGTTTCCAAATTTAACTGTAAAATCCCCGATCAAATTGATAGGTTTAGGACGCTCCCAGGAGTGGGAGATTATATTGCCGGGGCAGTAATGTCTATTGCTTTTAACCAATCCCATGTTGCAATCGATGGGAATCACCGAAGGGTCATATCAAGGGTTTTGGGACTAAAGAGTCTATCCCGGTATAATCAAAAAAGATTAAAATCCTATTTGAGGAAATTGATAGCTATAAATCGTCCCGGCGACATGAACCAAGCATTAATGGATATCGGCAGTTCAATCTGTAAACCAAGGTCTACCTGTTGTATTGAATGTCCACTGCACAATTCGTGCAGGGCTTATTTGTCGGGAAAACCGTTATCCTATCCAGATAAAATTTCAGGGAAGAGAATACCGGTAAAAAACATTGTTGCAGCTTTATTTGAGCGTGAGGATAAAATCCTTATATCCAAACGTCCTGAAAGGGGCTTGTTAGGAGGCTTGTGGGAATTACCCAACACAGAAATTCCCAATGGGAGTAACCCCCAGGAATCGTTGAAAAATATTTTAAATAAAAAGAATAGTCATAATATCAAAGTGGGGGAAAATGTAGGTGAAATCAAGCATACTTTTACCCATTTTAAAATGAATGTATCCTTATATCATTGTAAGGTATCAAATTATAGTGTTTCTGAACCAATGTCAAAATGGGTGTCTTTCTCAGATTTGAATCAATATGCATTTTCAAAGGCAAACCATAAACTTTTTGGTCTGATCAAAAAAGAAAATGTTTAGGGCTGTTTTATCCATTATTTTATGGCCCCTTTGGGCAGTGATGTTTTTAGTGGGGTCACTCATATATTCGGTTTCAATTCTCTTTTTACCCTCTCACAGGCTTCATCCTTTGGCAAGGGTATTGGCAAGATTGTTTATGCTTTTTGGCGGTCAGTGGTTTCGTGTAAAAGGCGTCGCACCCAACCCGAAAAACGGCCCCTATTTATATATGATGAATCATGAATCTTTGTTTGATGGTTTTATGATGGTAGCCGGCATTCGCCATTATTTTACAGGGGTGGGTGCTATAGAACAATTTTCTTATCCTGTTTGGGGGTATTTGGTAAAAAAATATGGTGTTATTCCCATCATCAGGCAGCAGCTGGGTAGTGCAATATCCAGTTTGGTAAAAGCTGAGGAAGCCATTAGAAATGGTGTTTCCATGATGATTGCTCCGGAAGGGACCAGAACGCTGACGGGTAAATTGAACCCATTTAAAAAAGGACCTTTTCATGTGGCCAAAAACACGGGAATTACCATTATCCCGGTTGGTTTATTGGGTGCCTATCAAGCCAAAAGCAAAAATGACTGGCGCATAAGACCGGGTGTATTGACAACCGTATTTGGAGAACCAATTGAGAAAAAAGATTTTGAAGAACTCAGTTTGGATGAATTGCGAAATCTGGTTAAGGGAAAAATAACAGAATTAATCAAACGATAAACAACTGATTAACTTTTAATATGGAAATGATAACATATTATACTACGCTCAGACTCTTGCACTTGATTGGTATGGCGGCTTGGTTTGGGACTGCCTTGGCAGTCTCAATTATTTGGTCCAAAAAACAAATTGATGAGAAAGACTTAATCTTGGATCTCCTAACAAAAGTAGAAATGCCCGCTTCTTTTTTTATTCCATTAACAGGTGTATTGATGATGATTGATCAAACCCATTGGTTGCAGGTGGGGTGGTTGCACATGAAAATTCTGGTTGGTTTTGCAGCTGTTGTTTTTAGCCATATGTCCCGGGCAAAATTGATTCACAGCAACATGAATGATGAATCTGTTCGCCAGAAATTCAGTTTATTTAGAAATCTTTGTCTTTTGGCACTGGTTTTAGTCACTATAATTGTAGGATACAATTAATTAAATAGAATTATATTCTTTTTGGAATTTATTTCTTTGATGATTAAACTAAAACCACATGAATATGCGCCAGTTCAATGGATTGAATTAGCATCATTAACAAAATTGGGTGTTGATCTTACAAAACTTAAAGGTCGGGATTTGATTGGTAATGAAATTGAATTGGTGAATGCTTATGACGAGGAATTAAAAGTGCTCATTCTTTCATTCTATGCTGAATGGTGCACCAACTGCCATTACGAAGCAACTCCATTAAAAAAGTTGTATTCAAGTCATAAATCCAATGGACTAAATATGGT
>JAYEFG010000159.1:0-21982 GCA_034658595.1 Fidelibacterota bacterium
ATGGGTAGTGAAGCAGATTCAATTTGGCTGGGGCCGATTACAAATCAATCTAAATTAAAAGCATACAACCGAAATAAGATTGTCCAGAAAATCTGCTCGAATCAAGGATTTGAATTTTTTTACCGACATTTTAAACCGCTGGCATCGCTGCAAAAAATCCAATCTGATAATCCCATTGACGTACTCCTGATTGAAAATAATTTTTATTCGCACACTGTGGCCAGTGAACTGCCGGCCAGTTTCGTGAGCGAAAAAAAGTTGGACGTAATGACAACCTATTATTCCCAAAATCATTTAGAGTCCATATTTACTGAGGCGGAGCGGTTACTTAAAGCAGGCATTCGTCATAAATTATTAATTATTTTACCGGATGAACTCAGGCAGAGTGACAGTCCGTGGATTAAACCGGCAAGTCAATTAGCAGATTTGGGATACAATGTTCAGTGGTCTTCGGTGGATCAATTTTTTTATAACATATTGCGAACCCCGGACCAATTAGATTTGGTGTTGACTGTTTCACCTTTTGGAAGAATTTTTTCAAAACTGGTATCAGCCATTGAAGGCGGACTTGGCACCGCTTATGAGTTTCATCGTTCAACTAATAATAAATCGTTTTTCCATGTACTGCATCCCGCCAGCCGGCGATTTGTGGGAAAGGATGCAGGAAATCCCATCGGGGCGATCCTTTCCATAGCGGAATTCATGAATGGACAGAATAAACCATCCATAAGTAAAGCTATTCGTGATACAGTTGAAAAGGCAATTAATGCAGGATGGGTAACCCGCGACTTGGGCGGGAGTATGGGTACAATTGAAATGGGTGATTTTATTTGTTCTAAATTATCAGAAAATATAGCAAAATCCTGATCTTCGATAGATTTCGACGATAGCCTTAGTGTAACTTTAATTTAATCTTTAGAATGATCCATTCATGATTGAACGATTTTCCTACAGTAGTCTCGAAACATATAAAAAATGTCCGGCCCAGTTTCGCTTTCGGTATATTGATAAAATTACCAAAACCGATGAGGGCATTGAAGCATTCATGGGGAAAAGAGTTCACGAGGCACTGGAATTCTTATACAACGAAGTCTTGTCCAGCCGATTACCTTTTCTGGACGGGGTCATGGAAAAATACCATAAACTGTGGGAAGAACACTGGCATGATCGAATCGCCATCGTGCGGAAGGAAAATAAACCCAAATTTTATTTTGAATTAGGCGAGCGTTGTATTGCAGCCTATTATCGAACATATAGTCCTTTTGATCAGCCGGCGATTGGTACCGAAGTTGAATATATCTTTTCTGTGGATGGTTCTGATGATTATATGATGAAGGGTATTATGGACCGCCTTGACCATGATGGTAACGGGAATTATGAAATTCATGATTACAAGAGTGGTAAACGGATGATGAACCAATATAACGCAGACAGGGATGGCCAATTAGCACTGTATCAAATTGCACTTCAGAATCATCGGTATGATGTGCAATCTGTAAAACTCGTTTGGCACTTTCTACAGCATAATCAGAAAGTTGAATCTTCCAGGAGCGAAGCGCAACTTAATCAATTAAAAAACCAGACCAAATCACGAATTGATGAAATTCGCAGCCATATCCAAAATGGAGGTGCTTTCAAACCAAAAGAAAGCATCCTTTGTAATTGGTGTTATTATTGGGAAGAATGTTCAATCAAAGAAGGGTCAAACCCATACATATAGGATAATATGAAATTAAACCAGCAAGAATACAAAGCATTGAAGGATCTCCTTTCAAATCCCCAAAACAGAGTGGATGAAGCCATGGAGCAATTATATCAAAAAATGATATCGAACAGTGAGGTCAGTTTATTTATTGATGGGGCGGCTGATTTGAATTCAAAGACAGCCGGTATTGGCGGCGTTATTTTAAAAAATGGTGAAGAAGTGTACTCTTTTTCAGAATATCTTCATGATGCTACCAATAATGAAGCGGAGTATACAGCCCTTATTAGCGGCTTAAAGTTATTGATTGAATTAAAATTATTAAATGCCATAATATATTCAGATAGCGAATTAGTTGTTAAGCAAATAAACAATGAGTATAAAGTAAAAAATCCCCGAATGCAAAAATTACATCAACTGGCAATGGCCCAATTTCGTCAATTGCATAGTTGGACATTCAGGCATGTGAAACGGGATAAAAATGCGGTTGCGGATGGTCTGGCAAAAGCGGGACGAATGAAAAAGGAAAAATAAATGCAAAACCACTTTTTAATTGATGAATCCAAAGGGTGATTTAAATTAGATTTGGAGTCAATAATCCGAGCATAAATCTTTAAAAGCAACTGATGTGGGTCTATTAAATTCCATTACAAATCCCCTGAATTGGATATCCGGCGATATCGCCATTGATCTGGGTACGGCCAATACGCTTGTTTATATCAAGGGTAAGGGTGTAATGATCAATGAACCATCTATCGTTGCCAGGTCGGTTCACAATGATAAGATTATTGCCGTTGGTTATGAGGCCAAAGCCATGGTGGGGCGGACTCATAGGGAAATTGAAACGATTCGACCATTGCGGGATGGGGTCATTGCGGATTTCACCATGACCGATGGATTGCTCCAGGGATTTATTAAAAAGATCAATATGAACCGTTTAGCACGTCCACGTATGGTAATTTGTGTGCCATCCGGTGTGACGGAAGTTGAACGGCGGGCGGTACGGGATTCAGGTGAAAGAGCCAATGCCCGTGAAGTCTTTTTGATCGAGGAACCGGTGGCAGCTGCAATTGGAATGGGGCTGGACATTTCAAAACCGGTTGGCAATATTATCGTTGATATTGGGGGCGGCACGACGGAAATAGCAGTAATTGCCCTCAATGGCGTCGTCACAAAAGAAACAATTCGCATTGCAGGAGATGAAATGGATGAAGCCATCATCCATTGGTTCCGAAATGAACATAAGTTGGAACTGGGTACATCAACTGCAGAATCAATTAAGAAATCAGTCGGATCAGCCATGCGTGTCAAAAGTGAAATGATCGCTGTAAAAGGCCGTGATCTTGTATCCGGAATTCCGAAGACGATTGAAGTTTCTTCGGATGAAATCCGCCAATCACTGAAGGATCCCATAAATTCCATTGTCGAGGCCGTAAAACGCGCCCTGGAACGAACGCCGCCTGAGCTTTCTGCAGATATTATTGACAGGGGTATTATAATGACAGGTGGCGGCAGTATGCTTCAAGGAATTGATCAGTTGATCCGTGAAAGAACCAATATTCCTGTTAATATTGCCGAAGAACCACTTTTATCCGTAGTCAAAGGAACGGGGAAAGTACTCGAAAATGTTAAAAAATATGCGTCTGTCCTGATTTAATCCATTGAATGCGGAATTTCTACCTATCCCTTCTACGATATAAAGACCATTTAATTTTTCTGATAGCGGTAACGCTGTCTCTCACATTACTCATAAAAAATGATTCTCCGGATGTCCTGATCGTCCGGGGAAAATTCAGCGATTATTTTTCATTTATTTCCTCTCCATTTGCCTGGGTAAAAAGTATAACTCAACTCCAGGAAGAGACACAGTTTCTGCGCGAAAAGAATATACAACTTACTTTAGAATTGGAAGCACTGTTAAGGGCTCAGGAAGAGAACAATGGTTTACGGGATTTGCTAAAATTTAAACGAGAAAGCCAATTGAAACTTTTGGCTGCGAAGGTTGTGAATATGGGTGCTTCGTCAAATTTATCCTCAATCACATTGGATATTGGGTCAGATCATGGGGTCAGGGAGAATCAGCCGGTATTGGTTCCGGAAGGGGTCATTGGCAAAACGGTTGTAGTTGGAAAGAAGTCCACGGTGGTTCAAATTCTCAATGATGTGAACTACAGGTTGTCAGTCAGAATACTGCCATCAGGGAACGCCGGTATTCTGCAATTTATTTCAAATGATATTTGTGAGGTTAGGGAATTACAAAAGAACGCCGATATTTCAGTTGGAAATAAAGTCGTCACTTCAGGATTCAGCCAAATTTATCCCAAAAACCTCCCTGTAGGTGAAGTGATTGAAGTATTGGATGAAAGGGGAAGTTTTCAGAAAATTGCAAAAGTGAGGATAAAACCGAAATTAGGTGCACTTCTGGATGTATTTATTGTTATCGAAGAAATCAATGAAGTGGATTAAGGTATTGCTGCCGGCGATCGGTGTTTTTTTGGCCCAATTTTTCCTGGTTGATTTTTTATCTATAGAGATGATTCGCCCGGATTTTCTCGTCATTTATATTTTTTACATCAGTTTAGTGTTTGGTAAAACGCCGGGAGTCGTTACTGGATTTATACTCGGACTATTATCCGATTTATCAGGCGTTGGTTCCTTTTTTGGTCTGGCGCCATTAACCTTATCAGTAACGGCATATCTGACGGGTTATTTAACCGGTAAGTATGAACGGCTATTACCCTATGTATTTCATGCGACTTGGATATTAATCATTGGTTTTCATTTTCTGATAATTTCCTATATTCGGTTTCAAACCGTTTTAGTCTCAGATCCAATTGAATTCTGGATAAAATGGTTGGCCTCTTTTTCTTATACGATGCTGTTTTTTCTGGTTATGCAATTCTTTTTCCCTGTTAAGGAAGCTTCCCGTGCTGAAATCACCTAATACAGTCTCAAAAGCAAAGTTTTGGATCATCATTGCATTTGTTGTGGCAGCCCATTCAGTTTTGGCCTATCGGTTTTTTCAATTACAAATCCTGGAATATGAATTATACAGTAAACGGGCAGAAAGTAATCGAATACGTGCAATGTCAATTCCGGCACCGCGGGGATTAATCCTCGATCGTCATGGCGAAATTATTGTTGATAACTATCCCACCTATATCTTGTTTGGCATTGGGGTGGAAATAAGAGATAAGGAGAAAAATTTTGCTGTAATCAGTCGAACAACCGGTATTGATACTTCCATATTAAAAAAGAATTATAAAAATTATTATCGCAACCGATTTCTCCCTACAATACTTGCGAAGGACTTAACCATCAGCCAATTGAGTCGTTTGGAAGAAGCGAAAAATGATCTGAGTGGAATCATTTATAAACAATATCCAGAGCGTATTTATAATCCGAAAATTCGTGCATCTCATGTTTTGGGCTATTTAAAAGAAATAGACCATGATATGATTCAAAAAAAGGTATCATTGGGTGATTATGAATTTGGTGATTTAATTGGCTGGACAGGACTCGAACAGGAATACGAGCCAACACTAAGGGGTGAAAAGGGAGTCACTTATTACCAGGTGGATGCTTACGGGCGGGAAGCGGGAAAACTGGAAGGCCAGAAAGATATATTGCCCCATCTTGGGAAAAATATTGTAACTACACTTGATATTTCAGTCCAGCAAATGCTCGAAACCGAGTTCAAAGGAAAAAGCGGTGTCGGGATTGTTTCTCATCCTGAAACTGGCGGAATTTTAGCCTATGTGAGTGCCCCGGACTACAAACCCGATCTTTTTACGGGGTTAATTTCCAACGCGGATTGGAAAACTGTTATTGCCGATTCTAACCGGCCATTGTTGAATCGGGTCTCAAACGGTACTTATCCGCCTGGATCCATATTTAAAATGGTGGTTGCAGCAGAATTGTTAGAAAAGGATCTCTTTTCTCCCCAAGAAGAGGTTTTTTGCTCTGGATCATATGAATTTTATGATCGGACTTTTGGTTGCTGGAATGAGTATGGCCATGGGAAAACCGACCTTGAACAAGCTATAGTCCAATCCTGTGATGTTTATTTTTATCATATGATTCAAAAAGTAAAGTTGAACGATTTAGCCGCTATGGCGAAACAATTTGGATTTGGTCTGGAAACACATTTGGACTTGCCGGCCGAAATGAAAGGGCGAATGCCTAACAGACAATTCATGAATAAACTTTACGGTCGTTGGGGATGGGCTCAAGGTGCTCTTTTGAATATGGCCATTGGTCAAGGTGAAATATTGGTAACCCCCCTTCAAATGGTTGCATATACCAACCTCTTAGCTACGAGGGGGAATGCCCCCAAGCTTCATTTGGTACAACCACATGACAGTAACATAAAAAAACCAAATATCAGGCCATCCACCTGGAGATTAATTCAAAAATACATGCGAAATATAGTTACCCATCCAAAAGGAACCGGTCGGCGGTCCGACCCCAAAATTCCGGGTTTGAAAATATTCGGTAAAACGGGAACATCTGAAAATCCCCATGGGGAACCCCACGCCTGGTATATAGCTTATGGTGAGAAGGATGGCGAAATGATTTCAGTTGTAATAATGATTGAAAATGGCGGCAGCGGTGGCGAAGTGGCCGCACCCTTTGCACGAAAAGTATTTAATCAATATTTTGGCAAATCACCCCCAAAATTGGCAAAATCCTGATGTTTCTCAATTTCAAGAACAAAATCGTTGAATCACCCTTTAGTATTCTTTTAAGTGTCATGGGACTGCTAACCCTGGGTCTTTTAACATTATACAGCATTACCGTCACTCAGGGGCAGGTTCCACCGAATGCCTTTTCAAAACAGCTCATTTTTTTAATGCCCGCTGCGTTGTCCATGGTGGCGATGCAGATTACGTCCAAGCGTTTGATTCATAAATATATATTTGTCGTTTATGGTATTATTATTATAGCTGTTTTGTTACCATTCGCCGGGCAAAAAATAGCCGGCACATATCGTTGGATTAACTTGGGATTGCCTTTTGGCCTGCAGCCTTCAGAAATTGCGAAATGGGTTATTGTGATTACCATGGCCAGGTATTTATCGGATCATACATTGCAAATGAAAAATTTTGGTTCAAATATTGTACCACTTATCATTGTTCTAATTCCCACATTTATTGTTCTAAGACAACCTGATTTAGGTACTGCCTTAGTGATAATGACACCGGTCATTCCCATGTTATTTTGGGTGGGATCACGTCCCTATCATTTATTTTTAATCGTTGCACCCTTATTTAGTATCCTTGCGGCTTTTAATGTTTTAGTGTTTTCATTCTGGGCTGGAATTATGGCCATCGTTATTTTCTTTGCCAGACCAAAATTATGGCATGCAATCGGACTCTATTTCGGAAACATATTTTTAGGATTAATATTTCCGTTTATGTGGAATACGCTAAGGCCTTACCAGCAAAATCGAATATTAACTCTTCTTAATCCCGAATTGGATCCTTTGGGTGCCGGGTATCAAATTATTCAGAGTAAAACCGCATTGGGGTCCGGCGGCCTCATGGGGAAAGGGTGGGGACAGGGTACTCAAACCCATTTAAAATTTCTACCTGTGCAGGAATCAGATTTTATCGTCAGTGTCATCGGTGAAGAACTGGGATTTTTAGCCTTGCTGATAATGCTGGTCCTGTTTTTTTGGCTGATTATTAAAATGGTTCGATTAGCGCTCAATGCTTCGGACCGTTTTTCAGGTCTTATAATCATTGGCATCGCGACAACATTTCTCGCCCACGTTTTTGTAAATTGCGCCATGACCTCAGGAATGATCCCGGTTAAGGGTTTGCCCCTGCCTTTTGTATCCTATGGTGGGTCATTTTTATTATCCAGTTTTATGATGATCGGATTGGTTATGAATTTCGGCCGGGAAGAATTGGATTGATTCTTCCTGAAAAAGATAATGACGTGTAGGGTGTAAAGGCGGTAAATTCTAACCCTCAATTTGATTATTTAATCCGAGGCCTAATATTCATGACGAATCTCTTACTTAAATTCAAAGCAACCTTATTAATTCTCGTATCATTTAGTTTTGTGTCCGGGCAGGATGCAGCCACAAAACGAGAATTGAAACGAGTCAATGCCAAAATTGATCGTGAAAATGTGCGTGTAGATTCCTTGGATACTCAAATTCGAATGCTCCTGCCAGAACTTCAAAATGCCCTTAAAGCAAACCTGAAAGCCAAAGAGCAAACCGATTCTGTAGCCATCCTTTTGATTAACCGGATTAATACAATTCAAAATAAAATGCGCCTGATGGAAGACAAGGCTGCCTATATCGACAGTGTTAATTTCGAAATCCTGGCTCAATTGGTCATGATTGAGAATAAGATTGTTACCCTGACAAACAGTTTTACAGAAATGTATAACTTAAAAAATAATAAAGTAGGTGATAAGGTCAGCGCCAAGATAAGCCCTGTGGAATACAAAAGAATTTACATCGATGCATTGTCTGCTTATCAGAATGGTCAATTTGAAAAGGCTGTTACAGGATTTGCCGGCTTAGTGATGAGTGATCCTCGGAATGATTTGGCGGATAACAGTCAATACTGGCTGGCGGAATGCTATTACACCATGAAGAACTACAAACGGGCAATCATTGAATTTGAAAGAGTATTCACTTTTCCCGGAACGGATAAGGATGATGACGCACAACTCAAGTTAGGCCATTGTCACCGCAGTATGGGCAATATTGATAAAGCACGTGAAGAATACCAGCGCTTGATCGATTATTTCCCCGGCTCCGAATTTTATGAAAAAGCGCGGGAATCCCTTAAACACCTCAACGTACAATAATCATAGAGAACACATGTCCTTAAAACTTTTTTTTCTCACGACTGAAATTTCACCTTTTGCAAATACATCCCATCTGGGAAAATACTCTGTCGATGTTTCATTGGCTTTACAAACAATGGGGCATGATATCCGGACGATGATACCAAAATATGGTTTCGTCAGTGAAAGAAAATACATCCTGCGGGAAGTAATCCGACTGCGTGAAATCCCTTTTGAATTTGATGGAGAGGATGTGGTCACCTCAGCCAAAAGTGCCTTTATCCCAAAAACAAGGGTGCAGGTTTATTTCCTGGAAAATGTCCATTGGTTTAAAGAATTATCAAATTTACTGTATAAAGCAAAAAACGGCCGCGTATTGCCTGATAATGAAGCACGTTATGCCTATTTTTCAAAAGCGGCAATCGCAACGCTTCCCCACCTTTTCTGGAAACCGGATGTCTTGATTTGTAATGGGTGGCAAAGCGCATTCGTTCCATTAATTTATCAGCAAATTTATGACTCCAAAGAATTTTATGGCGATATTAAAACAGTGCTCACCGTCCATTCCGTTGATGAATATTGTACTTTTTCAAAGAGTGGGTATGACAAGGCGGGTGTGACACTTCCCGATAACTTTAAGGGGGAAAAGGTGAATTGTTACGAAGCAGCTGCACCGTTTGTAGACTTGATTATAGCTGTGGATTCACCATCAAATGATGTGACAAATAAGCTTTTAGAATTGCCCGGCGTTAAGGCTAATAAAAAGAAACTTGTATCAATTATACTCGATGATGATGAGTCACCGAATTTCAATGCTGCCGCCAGTGCGCTCAATGAAGAATTGACGAAACATTTCGCCTAATTCATCGTAGCACTACTTCCCATAAATCCATCCATGAATAAAACTTTTTTGAACACTACAATCGGTCTGTGTCTGATTGGTTTCACCCTTTTTTCCGCCTGTGAAGAAGCAGCCATCCCTGTTGATGGTGAAGGTACCCCGATGAAATTAGATACTATTTCATTTCCCGTAGTTAAAGCAGTATCTTACCGAACGCCGCCGGAAATGGGGAATACTGAATATTTATATTTCGGGAAAAAGGATGGATATAATTTTCAGTACAACCTGATCAAATTCGATAGCAGCAGTATGACGGCTCAAACACCATTTTCGTATTATAACGATTCCTTAGTAGTAGTAGACAGTTTAATGATGTCTCTACGTTTTGAAAAAGATACAATCGAGAATAATAATCCCGAATTTCAACTGCGCTATTTCCCTGATGGCGGCGATTCTGTTTTCACTGAATTAGAATCAAACTATTTCAATTTTGATAAATCCAGCGCATCTTTAGTAATTAGTACTGCCCGGATGAAAACGGATACAACCGATTCAAACAGTACGAAAGTATTTTTGAATTTCATGCTGGATACAACAATCATGAAAGTTTTTAAAGATACAAATGTCACAGATTTTAACCGGTCTTTCCTGGTTGAATTAGTTAATGAAGAAACAGAATCGTTCAATTTTATCAGTATGGATAAAGGTGATCAATATGGTCCTCTGTTAACAGTATTCTATCGGCAATTTTTATCCGATACGGTTGTTTTGGATACGGTGCAGCGATTGTACAATTCTGTAGGGGATTTATCCATTGTCGTTCCGCCGGAAGTATCAGATGAAGACACCTCCTTTTTATCAGTAGGAATGGCAATGGGTTTAAAATCAATTGTATTGGTTGACATGGGTGATTGGGTTCTTCCGCCAAAATCCGTAGTCAGTTCGGCTGAATTAATTTTTTCGCGGGCCCAAAGTGATACATTGGAGAACTACAGTGTGATATCCTACCTTATAATCAATGAAGGCGTCTATCAATCCTTTTCTTCATTTGTCGAAGATCCCTATAAAGAAGAGTTGAATTTTTACACTGCATCTTCAGTGATAGGAAATGTTTTGAAAATCAACCATCGAAAAGCGGCCACTGAAATCGGTCGTGGAAAAATCACTAATTATGGTTTCAAATTACAAACTTCGATTAGTAACGACCCTTTTACCACTGTCTTATTTCACAATCTGAATAGTTCGGATTCATACCCAGTCATGAGGGTGATATATGTTTTGCCTTAGAAAAACAATTTTATTTTTATTATTAATTTCCGGGCTCGGGGCGCAATCCATTTTTAATGCCTACGGTTTAGGATTATCCAAAAGTTTTCATCATACATCAGCCGCAGGTGCGGGCAGTATTGGACTTGTACCAACATTTCACCCCGGTGTTTCCTTAGATAATCCCGCAACATGGCCGGGATTAAAATTCACATTTATCAGCGGGTCCTACGGGAACCGTTCTGTAGGATCCGCTAATGGCAACAGCGGGAATACCGGTAACGGTTTTGAAAAAATACAATTTATAATTCCAATAAAAGACCGGTATGGATTTGGTCTTTCTTTAAAACCGATAAACAACCATAATTCATTTTTTAAAACAGATACTTCCTCCTTTGATTTTCAGGGAAAGAGTATCACCGCAAATAAAGAATTTCGTTCTGGCGGGGGCGTATTGGCAGGGTCAATTGGGTTAGCCTTGCCGTTGAACGAAAAAATGGGGTTGGGTATTTCGCTTGACCGATTGTTCGGGTCTTCACGGGATGAACATTCATTGGTATTAAACTCAATGGCCTACCGTTTATTCAACATTCGCACATATAATGGTTCATCGTTCAACCTGAACTTTGCAGGACAGTTTTATAAAAATGATAAAATGATGGTCTTGGGATTTGCCAGGATCAGTATGACCGGAAAACCGGTTTCAGGAACAATGTACCAATTTGATTTATTTGAAGATAAAAATGATAGTTATACCTATGATCCTGGTGATTATCCTGCAACAGTAGAGGTGGACACAATTGAAGTGTCTGATATTTATGCACCCAACAGTTTTAGTTTTGGATTGAGTGTTGGATTCAAAAATGATTTAAACATATTTGGAGAGTTCCAAATGTGGAGTGATGAAGCGTCTAATGCAGATTTTGCCAGTATATATATGGATCAAATTGGATCAAAAATACATATCGGTGGCGGAATGGTTAGATTTGGAAATATGGCTGCCCGATCCTGGCCGGATAAATTAACATTTCGCGCGGGAGCTTTTAAGGAGTCTTATAGTTTGAAGTATAGTGGAAAAACCATAAATGAGAATGGCTTATCTCTAGGGTTTGGATTTAAATTTGCCGCCACTGGAAACCAGATAGATTTCTCTTATCGTACTGGATCCAGATCTATTGATGGTGGTTATAAAGAATTAATTCAGGATTTTTCGATAGGAGTGAGTCTGGGAGACATATGGTTTCTCAGAAGGAGAGGAAAACAATGAGTCGAGGGAAGATTATTCAAAAAATACTAATCATGGGTGTAGCCTCTGTTTTTATTACAATGTGTACACCCCCTAATCAATCCAGTGTAGATGCGGATGCAACGGAACAGGCTCGATTGGATTCTATTCGAGAAATACGCTGCCCCAGAATTTTTAGCAGCGCTGCTGAATTTTATAAAAACCGCGACTGGGAAGCTACAGTTCGTGCTTATGATGAATTAACAGATTTGGGCTGCGACCGGGATAATCCCCGGGAAGTTTACCTGTATTATGCCATTGCTTATGAATATATGGGGAAATATGACAGTTCTGAAATCGTGTTGTTGAAGGGGCTTTACTTCCTACCTGACAATATTGACTTGAGAAAACGTCTGGCTTTTTCCTATGATAAACAAGGTAAAAAAGAATTACGAATGGATGAATTGGATCGTTTATCCTTTCTGGCACCGGAAGACAGTGATATCAAAATTGAACTGGCAAAACTGTATGGTGAACAGGAACGATATGATGATCAAATTGCAGTCTTGAATGATCTCCTGGAAATCCAGCCCAAAAATGAAGGCGCCCAGAGTGACTTGGCACGTGCTTATGAATTGAGCGGTAGGGATCCCCTGGATGTGTATAAAAAAAGGTGGGAAAATAATTTAGAAAATATTTCTTATGGTTTGGATTATGCAGACAAATTAACTGCTGCTGATCGTCCCGATGATGCGACTGATGTATTAAAGCAAGTAATGGCTGCAGATCCTACCAGCAAATTAGCCTACCGTAAACTGGCCAATGCCTATGATGCAGCCAATCGGTTATCCGATGCGGCCAAAACTTATGAAAGACTATTCCGTCTTGATCCGCGAGATTTTCGCGTGGCATTAAAAATTGCCGAAGTTTACCTGGCAGACCAGGATTACAGTTCTGCCTATGATTGGGCTGATAAGTCGTTAACAATTTCCGGTGATGGTGAATGCTACGGCGCAAAAGGTAATGTTTATTACAAGGCCTTCCAGGATTGTCGTTCACCTGATATATCCACCGATGACAGGGTTGTTGCAACTTTGGCCTACCAATTATTTAATGAGGCCGAAGAAAAAGGATATTCCAGGTACAGCCGCTCAAAGGAATGGCTGAAAGAAAATGGAGTTCTGTTCGGCAAACCCCAATGGTTCATGATGGATGCGGATATTAAAAACCGTGGTTATGTGAAAGCAGAAGGTGGATGTTATAAATGGATATCCGAACGGTTGAATAAAGAAAAAAGGTGGTAATTCGTGGCCTCTGCCAAAGGGGCGTTTACCTTTTTAAATAACGCCGATTCTGAACTATATGAAATCTTAATGCGGGAAGTCTCCAGGGAAGACCATACCCTGGAACTGATCGCCTCAGAAAATTTTGTCAGCTACCCCATTCTGGAAATGACCGGTGGCGTCATGACGAATAAATATGCTGAGGGCTATCCCGGGGCACGTTATTACGGCGGTTGCGAACATGTGGATGAAGCTGAAAATTTGGCCCGCGACAGGGCCAAACAATTATTCAATTGTGATTATGCCAATGTACAGCCCCATTCCGGTTCCCAGGCTAATATGGCTGCCTTGATGACTTTTATCAATGTAGGCGAAACGATTATGGGATTGGACCTGGCCCACGGCGGTCATCTAACCCACGGCAGTCCGGTGAATTTTTCCGGAAAACTGTATAATGTCGTTTCTTACCAGGTGAGCCGTGAAACCGGCCGCGTTAATTTTGACGAAGTCCGCAAACTGGCCAAAGAACATAAACCGAAATTGATTATCTGCGGTGGGAGTGCATATCCTCGTCATATTGAATTCGAAGAGTTTCGTGAAATTGCTGATCAAATCGGCGCTTTCCTCATGGCGGATATTGCCCACCCCGCAGGGCTGGTGGCAACAGGATTGCATCCATCCCCCATGCCCTATTGTGATGTGGTAACGACTACAACACATAAAACATTGCGTGGCCCCCGGGGCGGTATGATCATAATGGGTGAGGATGTTGAAAATCACTGGGGTGTGGTTGCGCCAAAATCAGGGCGGACAAAAATGGTGTCTGAATTACTGGATTCAACGGTGATGCCGGGCATCCAGGGTGGTCCGCTGATGCACATTATTGCCGCCAAAGCGGTTGCTTTTGGTGAAGCACTGAAACCGGAATTCAAATCTTACACCCAACAAATCGTCAATAATGCCCATGCCATGGCTGATGCATTATTAAGCAAAGACTATCAACTGGTTTCCGGCGGAACGGATACCCACGTTATCCTGATTGATCTGACCAACAAAAATGTGACCGGGAAAGCAGCGGAAAAAGCACTGGAAAAAGCCGGTATTAATGTTAATAAAAACATGGTACCCTTTGATCAGCGGAGTCCGTTTATAACCAGCGGTATGCGTGTGGGTACCCCTGCCATCACCACCCGCGGCATGGGGGTAAATGAAATGAATCGTATCGTTGAACTGATTGATGAAGTTGTGGTAGATGTTGAAAATG
The DNA here is from genome assembly GCA_034658595.1 of Fidelibacterota bacterium. Taxonomy (GTDB): domain Bacteria; phylum Fidelibacterota; class Marinisomatia; order Marinisomatales; family TCS55; genus TCS55. Next base: position 14,392 of record JAYEFG010000159.1, read on the forward strand.
ATGCCACCATCGGCCGAGTGAAAGCGGAAGTCAAATCCCTGTGTGAATCTTTTCCCTTGTATCGTGAACTGCACGGTTAAGATTCCACGCCCGTTTCCGAATCCTCTCTCCAATTTATTTATTAGCATAATTCTGTTTGCAGGCATGGCTTGCAGTCCGGCTGTTGTTGTTTTGGAGCATAAACCAGAACTGGCAAAAAGGTCATTCCGTTATTTTGTAGACCGCGCTGAAAAGCTGATTGCCAAATCTCCTGAAAATCCTGGTCGGTTGATTGATGGTTGCGAAACACTGACGAAATATTCGTTCGGTTTCACCATGGAAGAAGCAGATCGATTGGTCATGGAGGACTACCGAGGCGGGAATGAACTCTATGAAGAGGCCAACCAGGCTTTTGCAAAGGCCGTTGACTATGGTGATCGTGCATTGACTATAAAATATTCCTCCTATCAAGATTGGCTTTTGGGAAGGGTGTCAACCATGCCTGAATTCAATGAAACCGATTTGCCCTTTTTATTCTGGACCGCCGGTGCTTACGGCGGCGCCATTAAATCAAGCAGGGGGAATCCAAAATGGGTAATCCTGTTACCAAGGGTTGGCCGTTTGCTTGAGGCTGCCCTATCCGTTGACCCCGATTGGAATAAGGGCATCCTTTACAGCGCTATGATATCCTATACTATGAGTCGCCATGATACCCCAGTTAATAAAGAAAAAATTGCCGGTGATTATTTTGAAAAAGCGGTGAAATCATCCAATGGGCTGGATCTGGGGCCATACGTAACCATGGCCGAAAGTGTATCTATTACAACACAAAATCGGAACGAATTCACTAATTTATTGTATAAAGCATTAAACATTGATATGATGGCTGTCCCTGATTTACGTTTGACGAATCATATCAGCCGAAATCGGGCCCAATGGCTCTTGGATAACATTGACGAATTCTTTTATTAAACCAAAATACTTTTGAAACGACTCATCCTCATTTTGCTTATTTGTTTATCTGTCCAAGGCTTATGGGCTAAAAAAATTGTTATCAAAATGGCCACTTTAGCACCTGAGGGGACTGAATGGCATGGCATCCTGGTGGACTTGGGTCAGCAGTGGAAAGCAGCTACGGATGGTGAAGTACGCCTGCGAATTTATCCCGGTGGTGTTGTGGGTGATGAACCGGACATGATTCGCAAAATGCGAATCGGCCAAATCCACGCTGCTGCCATAACCAATGAGGGAATGACGGAACTTAATCCATATTTCAGCACATTCTATATGCCCATGCTGTATCAGTCCTATGACGAAGTTGATTTTGTCCGTGCCAGGTTAAATAATGATCTTTTGTCCGTTACGGAAAAAAATGGCTTTAAAATTTTAACTATGGTTGATGTAGGTTGGGCCTACTGGTTTTCAACCAAACCAGTTTATACTCCAGGTGACCTCAAAGAGACTAAGATATTTATCTGGGCCGGCGATTATCAATCCACCGCACTTTATGAAAAACATGGATACCAGCCTGTACCTTTGGCGATGACAGATGTGCTGTCCGGTTTGCAAACCGGTTTAATAAACTCTCTCGGTTTTAATCCCATGTACGCCTTATCCCAGCAAATATTCGGGATAGCCGATAATATGCTGGATATGAAATGGGGTAATCTGACTGCCGCTATTATTATTGATATCCGCACCTGGAAGCGTATAAAGCCGAATCATCAAGAGGCTATGCTTAAAATTGCTCAAAATATTGGTAATCAATTTCAGGACAAAAACAGGCATGAAACAGACACGGCGGTAGACGTGATGAAACAATACGGTTTGAAGGTAAATACACCCACAGCGGAGCAGGTGGAAGAATGGGAGGAACTCATTAAAAGAATGTATCCGGATATCAGGGGGACACTCATCGATGAAAAGGCTTTTGACAAACTAATGGAAATCAAAAAAGAAATGGAATCCCGTTAAAACAAAATTTTTCCCCTTGACTTATTTTAACATCAAAACCCTTGAGCAGTATTTTACCTTATTTGTCTTTATCTCCCTCGTATTTCTCCCGGCCACTGAAGTAGTTACACGATTATTCGGCACTACAGGTGTGGTCGCTTCATCGGTTCTTGTCCAGCATTTTACCTTATGGATCGGTTTTGCCGGAGCCGTGATCGCCTCTAGGCGGAATAAACTTTTATCCCTGACAACACAACCCCTGTTTAAAGCTGAATCTTCCATCGATTGGTTCAAATTCATCGGCAAGGTAATTACCATATTTATTGTATTGGCACTGGCTTTCGGCAGTTGGGAACTGGTCAAAATTGAAATGGCCTATCCGGTAAAAATCGCACCGCTATTACCACGGTGGGGCGCGCAATTGGTCATGCCGGTAGGATTCGTTCTGATTGCAATTCATCTATTCATGAATGGATATGACAGTTGGAAAAATCGGGGATTCCTTGTTTTAGGAATGATTCTAATTGCATTCTTAGTCCGTTTTGAGCCTATCCAGGATTCAACTACATTCATGTGGATAGGGATTATTTTTATTTTATTCGCTCTTTATAAAGGTGCCCCCATTTTTATCGGTCTTGGCGGTTTGGCGATTCTTTTTTTCTGGCGGGAATACACGTCATTGTCGGCAATCCCTGCGGAAACCTATCGAATTGTTGTATCACCCACATTACCCACAATCCCTTTGTTTACTTTGGCAGGATATATATTAGCTGAGAGTAAGGCCTCGGAGCGTTTGGTCAAATTATTTCGGGCATTGTTTGGCTGGATCCCGGGCGGGACGCCGGTTATGCTCGTTTTATTATGCGGATTTTTCACAGCATTAACCGGCGGATCAGGTGTAACCATCCTTGCCTTGGGCGGATTACTGTTTCCATTGTTAATCCGGGAAGGGTATTCAAAGCATTTTTCCTTGGGTCTCATCACCGTGGCCGGATCATTGGGACTATTGTTTCCACCCAGTTTACCATTGATTATTTATGGTGTTACAGCAGCTGTATCTGTCAAAGCCATCTTAATCGCGGGGATTATCCCGGGATTTTTGCGCGTAGCCATGATTGGCGGATGGGCTGTGTGGCAGGGAAAAGTACAATCTGTAAAGCGCCATAAATTGAATTTTATTGATATAAAGACATCCCTTTGGGATGCGAAGTGGGAAGCGGTTATTCCGTTCTTTATTTTATTCGGGATATTTGGCGGATTTACTACCCTGGTAGAAACGGCAGCTATGACTTGCGTATATGTTTTTATCGTCGAAGTATTTATTTATAGTGATTTGAATTGGCGGGATATGAAAAAAATTATCCTGGATTGTTCAACATTAATCGGTGGTGTATTGATCATTTTAGGTGTTGCCATGGGCCTTACGAGCTATTTAGTGGATGCTCAAATTCCCATAAAACTTTTGGCGTGGGTCAAGACAGCCATTTCATCAAAAATTATTTTTCTATTATTACTAAACCTTTTTCTTTTGGCTGTTGGCTGTATGATGGATATCTTTTCAGCCATCATTATTGTAGTGCCGTTAATCACACCACTGGGTGCTTATTTTGGGGTAGATCCCGTCCATCTGGCTATTATTTTTATCGCTAATTTGGAATTGGGATTTTTAACTCCCCCCGTGGGTATGAACCTCTTTTTATCCGCTTACCGTTTTGACGAGGATATGCCCACCATCTACAAATCTACATTGCCCTTTTTTATGGTGATGCTGGTGAGTGTATTGGCTATTACCTATATACCAATTTTGTCCACTTGGGCTATAAAATAAAGATTGTACAATCCCTTGCCTCGTTTGAGCGTAAAAGGGTAATTTCAACCAAACTAACAGGAGTGCTCATAAAACATCGCTAACGGTTGAATCGTTTCTTACATCATCGAAGGTTTGGAAAAACCTTCTAAACATTATACCCCGAACCGGGGAAAAGGACTTTTTATGAGACGGATATATTCAATTGTGGCGGCGCTCCTGCTTTTTTGCAGTCCGTCCCTCAATGCACAAAGTGAAGCAGGCGCTATATTCCTGCTCATATCTCCCGGTGCCCGTGCCGGCGGGATGGGTGAAGCACAGGTGGCTATCGCCAACGATGCATACGCCAGTTATTGGAATCCTGCGGGACTCGCATTTCAAACAGGATCAGAAATCGCATTTATGCACGTTGATTGGCTTCCAAATTTGGCTGATGACATGTATTATGAATTCCTGGGGTTTCGAAAACAATATCCTGCCCTGGGAACCCTTGGGGGCCATTTGATCTATCTCAATCTTGGTGAACAGGTCCGTATGGACGAATTTGCACAATACCAGGGAAAATTCACCTCATACATGATGGCTGTTGCTGTTTCCTACAGCGCAAAACTGTCACCCACATCTTCTTTTGGAATGAGTGCCAAAATATCCTACCAGCATTTGGTTGAAATTGCCACAGGATCAGAGAAGGGGAAAGGAGTGTCCGTTGATTTCGGTTTTGATCTTGGATATATGAATAAGGGTTGGCTGACGCCCCGGATGGATATGGGTCTAACGATGACAAATATCGGCCCAAAGGTTTCCTTCATTGATCCGGATCAGGCTGACCCTCAGCCAACAAATTTGACTTTCGGGCTGGCTTACGAAGTGTTTAGAAATGACTACAATAGCCTGACAATGGTCTATGATGTTGATAAACTTCTGGTGGCATCCTATCCGGATATGGATTGGGACGGGGATGGCATGATTGGCGGTTTTAATAAAAATGGAAAAGAAGGAACGAAAAATTCAGACTATAACCGAAATGGAAAACTGGAAGCAGCCCATAAGGATCCTATTTATAAAGCTATATTTACTTCCTGGGTGGATGACTGGCTTCTTGGCGGTGATATGGACAGGGCTAAGGCAGGTGAATTTGGTGATAAAAAGATTGGCGGATGGGAATGGGTCGGTGACGCCAACGGAAACGGAAAACGTGATCCTGAGGAAATGATCAATACAGCCAAGGAATACGGCGCCGTATTTGGGGATCAGAATTGGGGCATCTACAATGAATGGGGCCAAAAGGAAGTGGGCTCTGCCGCTGACCGTTCCATACAGGATGAACTGGATAAACTAGTTCATAATTTCGGTATTGAGTATTGGTATTCATCCTATTTTGCCTTGAGAACGGGCTATTATTTTGACAAAACAGGGAAAATTCAGAACCCGACCTTTGGCGTCGGCCTTCGCTTTTCTAACTACGGATTCGATTTCGGATATACATCTGGAGACAACCGCCATCCGCTGTATAATACAATGCGGTTCTCCATGAACGTTCAGTTCTAATTTAAGATCAAATGAACCCTTTTCCCCAATGCAGGTGGGCTTTGGCCTTTCTGCTTTTCGCTTATTTACCATTGGATGCCCAGGTCCTCGGCGACCTGAAAGTGGCATTTATTCGTGTGTCTTTTCCGGTTCAGGACTACCCCGGCGTTTCCGGAAATGGGGATTTTCTATATACGGCAAAGCCAATCGAATGCGGGAATTATACCATCGATCCGCCACCCCATGATCGAAACTATTTTCAATCCCATGTTGAAGCTGTGAATAATTATTTCCGGAAGGTCTCTTATGGGAAATTCGGGTTTGATTTAAATAATTCCACCGTATTTCCCATGGAGAATGAGTCCAGTTATTTAATCAACAAACCCATGAACTATTACCATGAGATTAGCCAGGATGAAGTCCATGAAAAACGGATCACCGAATTATTAAGTGATGCGATTAATAAAGCATTTGAAGTCGATAACATTGCTTTCAGTAAATATGAACTTGTTATTGTTGTTCACCCTGGTGTTGGACAGGATTTCAAATTGCCATTTCTCGATCCTACCCCTGAAGATATTCCCTCTACATACGTGGATAAAAAGATGGTGAATACCCATTTGGGGGGATCAATTCAAGTAGGTAATGCAAACATCCCCCACGGGATAATTATTCCAGAAACGCAGAATCATCTTTTTTACGATGAATCCATATTTAGTCAATTATCCAGCCCATGTGATGTACAATACAGCATTACCGGCACATTGGCAATGATGATCGGTTTTGCCGTGGGTCTGCCGCCATTATGGGACTTAGATACGGGTCTTTCCGGTGTTGGTGTCTTTAGTCTAATGGATCAAGGTTCCAATAATGGTCATGGCATAGTCCCGGCGCCGCCGGATGCATGGACACGGATCTATGCCGGTTGGGAAACGCCAACCACTTTTAAATATCCCGGACAAATTTCAATCAGTAGTGGAATACAAAATAGCATTGTCAAAATCCCTATTAGTGCCGATGAATATTTTTTGATCGAAAATCGGAATAACTGGTATCGACATGGGGTAAGTATCGATTCCGCCCGCTATGCGGTTTGGGAAAAGACGAATGAATATCCATCTTTTATTGATGTCTTGGTTGATTCCGTTGGGGAAAAAAAGAATGAGTTTGGTGTTATTACCGATATTCCCAATTACGATTTGGGCCTGCCTGCGTCTGGACTTTTGATATGGCATATTGATGAAAAAAAGATCAATGAGGGCTTTGACTCCTTTTCTATTAATGCTGATCGAAAACATCGCGGGATTGACCTTGAAGAAGCGGACGGTGCCCAAGATATCGGTTATGTATCTAATTTGCTCACAGACCCATCTTCCGGGTATTGGGGCGATATGTGGTTTGCCGAGAATAAGGAATATTTCCGTGCTAATGCGGAAGGGAATATGGATTTCTCTTCTTTTACCTATCCGAACACAAAATCCAATTCCGGCGCCAATTCAGGAATCAATATCAGCAATATTTCCAAGGCGGGGAAAGCCATGTCGTTCACCCTCTCATCCAGTTATGATATGGCATTCCTCAAAGATGAAAAGAAATCACTTCTCTTCCAGTGGGACGTGGATGGGGACGGTGACCTGGATTTCGTCGGGGAGGGGGATTCACTTTGGTGGGGAGATGGTCTTTATGATATAAATGCATTCCAAAAAAATGAAGGTGAAGATATTCAGGTCTGCATTGCCCAGAATTCAAATTCCACTGCAATCGCCACGGTAAACCGTGGCGATGATGATTGGGTTATTGAGTGGTTTGAGTTTAATATGGATTCCAAGACCTTTTCTAAGAAGTGGGAAAATAAAAAATCTGCTTCAGGATCGATTCGACTTCTAAAGGCAGAAGCTGGGCAAATATGGATTATTGATGATTATTCACAATCTATCGTTACAGTTGATTCAATTATTAATTTGTATTTGACTCATGATAATTTGCCCTATATAGATAATAATCATCGGATATCATATTATTTGGATCCTATGGGTATAAGTGTAACACGAGTTCCAGTTATCGAGAATATCATATATAAAGGTGATTTCAAATATTTATCATTAATTGATCTTGAAAATGACGGGCATGCTGAAATTATTCTGACTGACAAAGAAGGTAGCATCCATGTATTGGATTCGAAATTTATTTATAAAAATGGATTCCCAGTTGATGCAAATGCTGTTGGTCCCATTTTAGCTATAGATCTTTTGGAAAACGAAAACCCAGAATTGATTTACCAAAGTGCTGACGGCAGTATTAGAATTTTAAACAATGAGGGTGTTG
>JAYEFG010000160.1:0-1665 GCA_034658595.1 Fidelibacterota bacterium
GCAGAAAAGTTAAATCCGGAGGATATGGTTTAATACTGTATGAAATGATAGATTCAAAACTTTTTAAATCCAAGCCTCTGCCATAGCCCTGATAGACCACAGTTGAGTCATGAAAGCGGTCGCACAATACGATTTTTCCTTGAGCTTTTGCAGGAAGAATTGTTTCTTTAAGATGCTGTATCCTGTCTGATAAATAAAGCAGCAATTCGCTTTCCGGATTAAGTTCTTTGTGTTCCGGATTAAGCAGAATGTTGCGGATATGCTGTCCGATTCTAGTGCCGCCCGGCTCTTTAGTTTTGAGGACTTCACAACCTTGCAGGGTCAGCCAGTTTTTGACTTTTTCCAGCTGAGTACTCTTTCCGCAACCATCAAGGCCCTCAAAAGTGATAAGTTTTCCGGTATGCATAGAAAGTGGGTATTAATTACTTAGGAAAGGATTTATATCTTTTTATCGTAAATTTTGCATACCTTATTTCTGATTTCTTTATGTGATTTTTGCGCATACCTAATCACTTTGTTGCAGGCCTGTTTAAAGTTTTTGATATCTTCCGTATTATCATGTGTTTCTTTAAATATTTTGTAGCTGGTATATAGATTTTCCACATCTTTTTTTAGATTTTTCTTTACTACAATTGCTTTAGGCAAGTTTGCTTTCAATTCATCTTTGGAACTGCTGTTGAGCACCTCTTCTCCTACATGTTTCAGGGAAACGCTTTTTGATGAGACAGAATTGTATTTTTGTTGTGTTTCTTCCGGTGTCTTTTTTATACTGTCGAGTAGGACTGCCTTAACATTCCCGAATTTGCCGGCCTCTTCTTTTTTACCGGTACCTTCTGTAGCCGCCATTGTCTTCCTTAGATTAAACTGCAAAAGTTAAGTTATTTTTCATAAAAGCAAACATAGCTGTGCGAACAAACGCTTGAGTTGTACGTTAAATTACTGTAGATTGTCCTGCAATTATAATTAAAAAACTTCCTTCAATTTTATAAAACGCATTTCAGAATAAGGTTGGCCTATTATGCTTAAAGTGAAGAAAAAAGCCAAACCGGAAAAAATTCTTCTGGGTGATGAAATATACATTCTCTGGCAAGATGGGAAGGAAAGTCATATAAGTTATTTTGATCTGCGTGATTCTTGTCCATGCGCAAGTTGTATTGATGAATTCAGTGGAATAAAGAAATTGGACTCAAAAACAATCCCCAAAGACATACGACCATTGAAAAGTGAATACATCGGCAATTATGCTTTGCGTGTATACTGGAGTGATAATCACGATACTGGGATTTTTCATTATAAGCTGCTTCGCAATTTTAATAATTCTCAATAATTTTCCATTGATTGGATGCTGACACAACAACTTAAACAGGGTATAGATGGTTCAAATAGAAGGTGATTTAATTGCCACTGATCTGAAAATTGCCTTTGTAGTAGCAAGATTCAATGAGTTTGTCTGCGAGCGTCTGCTGGAGGGCGCACTGGATTCTCTGGCAAGACATGGCGGTCGTAAGGATGAGGTAACGGTATTGCGAGTTCCGGGTGCGTTTGAGCTTCCATTAGCAGCAAAAAAATTAGCAATGAGCGGAAAATTTGATGCTATCGTATGCCTTGGAGCCGTTATTCGCGGAGAAACATCACATTACGATTATGTATGTGCGAATGCGTCAA
>JAYEFG010000161.1:0-1649 GCA_034658595.1 Fidelibacterota bacterium
CAGGAACTGATCCCAAAATTGAAGAATGTTGCCGATGGTATGAAGAGAGGGTTAAAAGTTTTGGAGGGTTAGATTTACAGATTCTTGGGATTGACTCCAATGGACATAATGCTTTTAATGAACCGGGCTCATCACTTTCAGTGACGGCAGGGTAATCTCATGCATATCTGTATATTTGAGGATCGAGCATATCGCAATCTTTTACCGTTAGTTTATTATAGGCCTAATTATGATTTGAGATGTGGGATCACCTCTATCAAAGATAAAATCATAAGAAACTTCCCGAAATCCACCTTAACGCTCCATGCTCGCAATTACCTTGCCAACTGTTTAACGCGTGATCATCAATCGGATTTTATCAATAAAATCCCACCCGGCATTGATAAGGTACTTTTTATTAACGGGAGATGCTTGACCGACTTACCTGCTGATAAAATACATGAATACCCGGGAAAGGATTGTGCTTTTGTAAATGGGAAAACGGTGGTTGGTGCTTGGCTTTCAAGGGAAAAACTCGATAGTATAAAAAAAGTACTCGAAGAAAGAGTATTAGATTATTCAGATTTTTCTAATCTCCGACTGGAGGAGGTAGATACAAAGCTTATCAACTATCCATGGGACCTTGTTAGTAATAATGGAAACCAACTGATTACTGATTTCAATTTTTTAACTAAAGGAAGTCCTGGGAAACTCGGAGACATTCATAAAGATGTCACCTTATTAAATCCTGCACAGATTCATATTTCCGAAGGAGCGAAATTAGCGCCGGGTGTTGTAATTGACGCCGAAGGTGGTCCTGTATACATAGCCAAAAATGTAAAGATACTTCCTAATGCAGTTATCGAAGGTCCTACTTTTATTGGTTGTGACAGTCTAATTAAAATTGGTGCAAAAATTTACGAAAATACCAGTATTGGTGAAGTATGCAAGGTTGGAGGTGAGGTTGAAGAGTCCATCATCCACGATTATTCAAATAAACAGCATGAAGGATTTTTAGGACGTGCATATCTGGGAATGTGGGTCAATATCGGTGCTGATACAAATAACAGTGACTTAAAAAATGATTATGGAAATGTTAAAGTCTATGTTAATGGAGAACTTATTGATTCCGGTTCCATGTTTGTTGGATTAACTATGGGTGATCATTCTAAAACAGGGATAAATGGTATGTTTAATGCAGGGAGCAATATCGGTGTCAGTTGTAATTTATACGGTTCAGGACTCCAGCCTAAATATGTTCCCTCGTTTTCTTGGGGAGGCACAGATGAGGGTCTTTCTACATACAGGATTGACAAGGCTATTGAAGTTGCCAGAAGAGTTATGACTCGAAGAAAAATTGAATTCACTGCGGTTGATGAAGAACTTTTTAAATCTGTATTTGAGTTATCCGCTCCAATGAGGAAAAAGGCGGGAATCAAAAATTAACATCGGCAATATTTTTATTGCCTGTTGTTGGGAGATGTAAAATACTTGTATTTATTTTTGAATTAGATTCAACTATAAATAGTTTATTAAAATAACCAGCCTTCTACGGTTTCTTCCAACCTTCTTGCTTCTTTTAAAATTGATCCACGGATAATTCCCTCAAATCCGGTTTTTTATTGAGTTCAAGTCCGTTTTCTTTCCGTAATTGATCCAATTTCGGTTCA
>JAYEFG010000162.1:0-1642 GCA_034658595.1 Fidelibacterota bacterium
GAATATTCCGGAGGCATGCGCCAGCGGGCATTGATCGCTATGGCTTTGGCTCAAGAACCGGATCTGCTCATCGCGGACGAACCAACCACAGCACTGGACGTTACCATTCAAGCACAGATCATTGATTTGCTAAAGGAGTTGAATGATAAAAAGGGTTTAAGCATTTTATTCATATCTCATGACTTATCATTGGTTCGCTCTTTTGCTCATAGAACGATGGTCATGTATGCCGGCAGAATCGTTGAATCAGCGCCAACCGATATCATTTTTTCCGAGCCAAAACACCCTTATACAAAAGCGCTTATGCAAGTAGCCAGTTTAGCCAAAGAGAAAAATGAATTTATTACTATCAATGGCTCCGTACCTGATCCCCGCTATTATCCATCCGGATGCCCGTTTCATCCGCGCTGTGATGTTGCAGAAGAAGAGTGTTCTCTACAGTTTCCGGAATTGGTGCAAAAAGAAAACCATTCATGGAATTGTATACATAAAAAGTGATTACTACCATAGCAAATCACCACGCACTTATTGTAACTTCGCCAGCCTTTTTATTCTCAATAAAATAACAATTAATAAAAGTAAATATTAATGTCAACTGTTCAAATTTCCGGTTACGGTGATGACCTTTCCATCAACGGCATACGCATTGGCGACCTCTCTCCGAAGGGCCACGAAGAAATAGATTTACAAAAGGGTGGAGGTAATTACAGTCCACTGGAAAACGTGGTTGTTTCCCATGTCCAGGATTCATCCACACTCATCTGCCGCAAGCCAGATCCAAATGATGTTTCCAAATATATTGAAGAAGAATTGATCGATGGATTATGCTGCTATTCTGCTGTGAATCAAGGACAGCTCAACCAAAAGATAGTGGATGCGGTCGTCCATCACTTACAGATTGAAAAACTGCCCACCGTTCCCCGTTCTATCAGGCATAAGTATATGTCAGCTTTTTTGATGGCTGCCACTGCTGTTACGGAAATGGATCGCGTGGTACCCAAGGTTGCCGGAGTGGAGGCACCAGAACTCATGTTTAAGCTATCCCGTCGCTGGGGATATAGAATAAAGGGTATCCCCGCAAATGAAGCCATTGTTGTTGCGGCAAAAGGCAATTTTCACGGCCGTTCCATGACAGCTATTTCATTGTCTGATGATACTCTCGCCCAAGAAGATTTCGGACCATTCGTCCCAGGCATTGAATTGATCCCATTCAATGATATTGCTGCTTTAAAAGCTCTATTTGAAGAGAAGGGTGATCGCATCGCATCCTTCATGGTGGAGCCTATTCAGGGTGAAGCAGGAGTAATCTGTCCGGACGATGATTATTTTTCACAGGTTTCAGCACTTTGCAAAGAACATAATGTTTTGTTGGCTATGGATGAAGTACAGACCGGCTTTGGGCGCACCGGAGCTAATTTTGCTCACCAGTTGTATGGCGTAAAGCCAGACCTTATGGGTTGCGGAAAAGCAGCCGGAGGTGGAATTTTACCTGTGTCATTTGTAGCCGGACGAGATGATGTTATTGATGTATTAACTCCCGGATCAGAAGGTTCAACCTTTGGAGGTTACCCACTTGCAGCAGTCGTTTCAGTTTATTCTATAAAAGTAATGGTTGTAGATAATTTTGCTGATAATTCCAACC
>JAYEFG010000163.1:0-1635 GCA_034658595.1 Fidelibacterota bacterium
AACAATGCCCTCATTCTCGCTATTTTGAAAGATGAAATTGTGGGTGTACTTTAAATTACATTTATACCAAATCTTACTTACCAGGGCAGTTGGCGTGCCATGGTCGAAGGAGTGGGGGTATCTTTAAAATTCCGATCTAAAGGTATTGGTAAATCGTTGATCCAAGAAGCCATTCGCCGAGCAAAAATAAAAGGGTGCCGATTGGTACAACTCACCACCGATAAAACAAGACCGGATGCCATTCGGTTTTATGGAAATTTGGGATTCAATCTGTCCCATGAAGGAATGAAATATCATATTGTTAATAATCCATAATTTATATTCAATCAGTATTGCTTTTACCTATTTTAAAACTTTCTTTATTTGACCCTCCCATGCCTCTCTCGTATCTTTGCCGCGTAAATTATGCGTTTAACAGGGGAGTTAAGTCAAAATGAATTTCAAAAAAGATATATTATTAAAGGTAGTATTATCGGGCATCTTTTTAATTGCAGTGTTTGCAATGCCCACCGATAAAGTTGTGCCTAAGCGGGGGGCAAAACCAGCAGCGATAACCAGCAATCCTTTTTACCGGGAAAGCACCCTCTATTTCAAATATCCGCCATTTGATAAAATTAAAAATGAGCATTACTCCCCGGCCTTTGAAAAAGGAATGACCCAGCATATTGAAGAAATTGAAGCGATCGCCAACCGCCAGGATGCGTCCACTTTTGAAAACACAATCGTTGGTATAGAAAAATCCGGTGCATTGCTGGACAGAGTTTCAACTGTTTTTTTCGCCCTCACATCTGCCAATACAAATGATGAAATGGAAAAGGTCCGCAGCGAAATGGCGCCGAAACTTTCTGCTCACCGGGATCAGATTTTATTGAACAGAAAATTGTTTGAACGTGTTTTAATCATTTATGAGTCGCGAAATGAACTTGGCCTTGATCCTGAATCTGTTCGGCTCGCAGAAAAATATTATATTGATTTTGTCCGCGCCGGCGCCAAACTTTCTGCAGAAGAAAAAGAACGGCTGAAAGCTATCAATAGTGAAATGGCAATCTTGCAAACCACTTTCAGCCAAAATGTATTGAAAGAAGTGAATGCATTAGCCGTGGTGGTGGATTCACGTGGAGAATTGGCCGGACTCTCTGATGCGGCCATCGAAGCGGCTGCCAATGAAGCGAAATCCAGGGAATTAGAAGGTAAATACGTCCTCACCCTGCGAAACACCAGCGGCCAGCCTCCCCTGTCTTCACTCACCAATCGTGCCTTGAGGGAACGGATTCATAAAACATCCCTTTCCCGCGGCAGCCGCGGTGGTGAATTTGACAATCGGAACATTCTGGCTAAGATTATCAAACTCCGTGCTGAAAGAGCCCAACTTATGGGATACGACAACCACGCTGCCTTTTCCCTGGAAAACCAGACGGCACAAAACACTGGCGCTGTTAATGATCGTTTAAGCAGCCTTGCTCCTAAAGCCTTAACCAACGCGAAAAAAGAAGCAGCGGATCTGCAAAAAATGATTGACGCTGAAGGAGGAAACTTTACCCTCGCTTCCTGGGACTGGGATTTCTACACCGAAAAAGTTCGGGCGGATCGCTATAATTTTGACGCCTCTCAACTGAAACCTTATTTCGAAATGGA
>JAYEFG010000164.1:0-1632 GCA_034658595.1 Fidelibacterota bacterium
CGGCAACAATCATTTCTGCTATCAGACCAATGGAAAAAAACCATAATCCCAGAACAAATACCATAGCCCCAAACACGATTAAGGCAAAATGCATTTGAAAAGGGTGATCCAATACAAGTTTGGTATAGAGCGCATAGGCTTCACAACCAAAGGCCGCTAAAACACATAACAGTCCGAAGTATCCGAACAGATGCAATGGCTGCTGAGTATACCGGTCTAAAAATAAAATCGTCAATAAATCAAAGAATCCGTGGAACAGGCGGCCGCCGCCGTATTTGGTTTCTCCATGAATCCTGGGGCGGTGATTCACGATAATCTCGGAGACCTTAAAATTTTTCTGTCCCGCGAGTGCCGGAATATACCTGTGCCTGCCTCCGTATATATCAAGCGTCTTTACTACAGCCCGGCGGTAAATCTTAATACCACAATTAAAGTCATGAATCTTAACACGGGTTAAAACTCGGGTTACAAGATTAAAAAACTTGGAGGGAATCCGCTTGGTTAATGGATCTTTCCGGTCTTTTTTCCATCCCGATACAAGGTCAAATCCTTCTTCCAGTTTTTGTATAAAATTCGGGATCTCTGCCGGATCGTCTTGTAAATCAGCATCCAGGGTTAATATATAGTCACCGGAAGCCTGTTTAAACCCTTCGGCCAAAGCAGCCGCTTTTCCATAATTGCGGTGAAATTGAATTACTTTTACCTCAGAACTTTCACGGGCAAGTTCTTCCAAGACTTCATTTGATCCATCATAACTCCCGTCATTCACAAATAAAATTTCGTAGAAATCGCTGTCTTTAAGTACTTCAGTAATCTGTGTATAGAGTTCGTGTAAAGAATCTACTTCATTGAAGACGGGAACGATGATGGTCAAACTTTGATTCATAGGTTAGCTGGGCTGAGCTAAAGGAATTGAATTGGGAATACTATGGATGAGCTGCGGGAAAACAGCGTCAAATTCCCTGTCTTTAATTTCAATTTCCACGTGGTATTTATGTTCTGAAGATTGGATGGTGATTTTATGAACAAGCGGACCATTTTTCGTCTGCCTTGATTCAAAGGTAATGCCCGCTGACATTCTTTCATAATTGAAATCCTGTTTTGATCCACGGCTTAAAAATGTGTAGGGAATTGAACCCCATAACAGCCTGGTAAATTCATCCGGTTTTAATAATTCTGTGAAGGGTAAAATGTGCATAATCCCGTCTCGTTCATAACGTTCATTGTGAATCATATCCCAAGCCCAGATATTACTCCCCCTCGTACGGACGAAAAGGGTCCTCCGTCCAAGCAAATCCCGGAATTGGATAAATGTGGAGTCACCCCGGGCGGTGAAGTCAAAATTGAGATTGCCCCGGAGCTCTCCGGCTGCGTAAAAAATCCCCTGGCCGCGGCAGGAATCAAATCGTTCAGTAAGCACCGCATAAGGGACAACATCTTCATAGGTTAATTCCTTTTTTACCGGAAAAAAGTGGGCACACCCCGAAATCACTATTAAAATACTCCATGACCAAGTGAAAACTGTTCTATTCAGGGAAAGCCTTTGCTTTGAGACGATCATTATCCTGGTCCAGTTCCAGAGCTTTCCGATAGGCTTCCACTGCCTCGGATAGATTTTGGTCTGATGTGAGG
>JAYEFG010000165.1:0-1823 GCA_034658595.1 Fidelibacterota bacterium
GCCATGGAAAAATTCCTGCGCTTAATTGCCTCTGAACCGGATATAGCCAAAGTACCTGTCATGGTGGATTCATCTAAATGGACCGTTTTGGAAGAAGGGTTGAAAAATATTCAGGGCAAAGGGATCGTCAATTCCATCTCCATGAAAGAAGGCGAAACTGAATTTATCCGTCAAGCTAAAATCGTTAAAAAGTATGGCGCAGCTGTCATTGTGATGGCTTTTGATGAAAAAGGACAAGCTGATTCTTACGATCGAAAAGTCGAGATTTGTACCCGAGCCTATAATATACTCACCAACGGAGTTGGCTTTCCCCCGGAAGACATCATTTTTGATCCGAATATTTTTGCGGTCGCCACGGGCATCGAAGAACATAACGAATACGGCAAAGATTTTATTGAGGCGGCTAAAACAATTAAGGAAACATTGCCCGGTGTTCATATCAGCGGTGGGGTGTCTAATCTTTCCTTTTCCTTCCGGGGAAATAACGGCGTTCGCGAAGCCATGCATTCTTCATTTTTATACCATGCGATCCAGGCAGGGATGGATATGGGCATTGTTAATGCGGGGCAGCTAACCGTTTATGATGAAATCGCACCCAACCTGAAGGATAGGGTCGAAGATGTGTTATTTAACCGACATGAAGATGCTACGGAACGACTGGTAGAAATTGCCGATGAATATCGGGGTATTAAAAAATCGCAGAAAAAAGATTTATCCTGGCGGGAAAATTCAGTTGAAGATCGATTGAGCCATGCACTGGTGGACGGCATTGTGGATTTTATTGTGGAGGATACAGAGGAAGCGCGGAAAAAATATGACCGCCCGATTCATGTGATTGAAGGCCCGCTCATGGATGGCATGAATGTAGTGGGTGATTTGTTTGCCGCCGGAAAAATGTTTCTCCCTCAAGTGGTGAAATCTGCCCGTGTAATGAAAAAAGCAGTGGCCCATTTGGTCCCATTCATTGATAAAGAAAAAGATGAATTGGGCCTCACAGGAAAATCGAACGGTAAAATTGTCATGGCCACGGTCAAGGGGGATGTCCATGATATCGGAAAAAATATTGTGGGTGTTGTTCTGGGCTGCAATGGTTATGATATTATTGATCTTGGGGTCATGGTGCCAGCGGATAAAATTCTTTCAACCGCTAAATCAGAAGGTGCAGATATTATAGGATTATCCGGATTAATAACACCGAGCTTGGATGAAATGGTTCACGTTGCCAGTGAAATGGAACGCCTAAAATTTGATATTCCTCTGCTCATTGGTGGTGCCACCACCAGTCGCAAGCATACTGCTGTAAAAATCGAAGAAAATTATACTGGACCTACGGTTCATGTGATCGATGCATCCCGGGCTGTGGGTGTGGTAAGCAAGCTCTTCAATGAAGATGAAAAAGCAGATTTTGTGGATGGTATTCGGAAAGATTTCGAACAGATTCGTGTTACTAGAGCCCAAAAGACTGCTACTAAAACGTTATCCCTTGATGATGCAAGAAAACGGAAGTTTGTAGTTGATTGGGATAGTTCCCAGACTCTAAAACCCAAGTTGCAGGGCATAAAAGTATTTGAGGATTATCTTTTGGATGAACTGGTAGATTATATTGACTGGTCACCCTTTTTTCATGCCTGGGAGTTAAAAGGGGTCTATCCCAAAATATTATCCAATAAAAAGTACGGAGAGGAAGCCCAAAAACTTATTGATGATGGTCAGGGTTTATTGCAGCGGATTGTAGGAGAAAAATTATTGACTGCCAAGGCTGTCATTGGTATTTACCCTGCACATGCGGAAAATGAAACGGTTTTTTCAGAAGGCGTTGAATT
>JAYEFG010000165.1:1833-21383 GCA_034658595.1 Fidelibacterota bacterium
TCGCGCCAGCGGGTAGATAAGGGTAGAAATCAGCCCAATTACAGTCTGGCAGACTTTATTGCACCAAAAAATGATTTTCTAGGAATGTTTGCCGTAACTACCGGTCATGGACTTGAAGCAATTGTAAAAGAATTTGAAGACCAAAACGATGATTATAACGCCATCATGGCCAAAGTATTGGCGGATCGTTTAGTGGAGGCCTTAGCGGAAAGGATGCACGAACGGGTCCGAAAAGAATTCTGGGGATATGCTTCTGATGAACAAATGAGCAATAAGGAATTAATCAGAGAAAAATATAAGGGTATACGCCCAGCGCCGGGTTACCCGTCTTGCCCTAGCCATAAAGAAAAAGATAAGATTTGGTCATTGCTGGAAGTGGCAAAGAATACGAGCATTACCTTAACAGAAACCCGGGCCATGTACCCAGCTGCCTCAGTATGTGGGTGGTATTTTTCCCACCCAGAATCACGCTATTTTTCTGTGAGCGATATTGGTTTATAAAGAAGACACGGCCCAATATTGGGAAGACATTTATCTGGAAGATGATGCGGGTTGGGATTTGGGTGGTATTACACCAGTTTTTGATAGTATTGCTGATGAGTTAAACCATGGTCGGCTATGTATTGTAGGCTGTGGCCGTGGTTATGATGCAGTTATGTTTGCCCAAAAGGGATTCAAGGTCACAGCAGTCGATTTTGCGCCTTCAGCAACAACAGCGTTGGAAACAATATCTAAAGAAGAAAATGTGAATGTCCAGATACGCCAGTCTGATATTTTTTGTCTTACACCAGAATATGACGGTGTTTTTGACTATGTTATTGAGCAAACTTGTTTTTGTGCCGTCAACCCTGAGCGCCGACAGGAATACGAAAGGTTGGTATACAAAATTTTAAAACCGGGCGGAAAATTGATTGGCCTATGGTTCCCTCTGGATAAGACAATATCAGATGGGGGACCGCCATGGGGAACAACTATTGATGAAGTAAAATCCATTTTCAAAAATGATTGGATTATTGAAAACGAAGAATTTCCAGAAAAATCCATTCAACCCAGAAAAAATCGTGAAAAACTCATTATTTTTGAAAAACAATGATTGACCAATCCACCTTTAATTTTTTGGCAGACCTGAAAAAAAATAATCGCCGGGAATGGTATCATGCCAATAAAGATCGGTTTAAAGACGCCAATCAAAATTTCATAGATTTTGTTGCAATGTTACTATTCCGAATTTCTGAATTCGATTCGGAAATAATCGGAACAGAACCAAAGGATTGTCTATTTCGAATTTATAGAGATATACGATTTTCTAAAGATAAAACACCTTACAAAACCTGGTTCGGTGCCGGCATGAATCCCGGAGGCAGAAAGCGAATGGGCGCAGGATATTATATTCATATAGAACCAAATGATTGTTATATCGCAGGTGGAGTTTGGCACCCGGATAAAGAGACGTTATCAGCTATTCGTGAATATATCATTGGCTGGCCAAACCAATTTAATGGTATTGTAAATGATTCCGGGTTTGTAAAAATGTTCGGCAGATTAAAAGGGGATAAACTGAAAGTTGCGCCAAAAGGTTATCCGAAAGATCACCAACAGATTCAATGGCTGAGATATAAGGATTTTATCGTAAGCAAGAATGTTCATGATAAAGAACTTCAATCGGATAAATCTTTTGATATTGCCTATAATGTATATTATCAAATGGCGGATTTCATTTTTTATTTGCGTAGAGCAATCAAACAATCATAAAAATATAGTATTCAACCTAACTTTTGTCATGCGTTCTGAATTAAATATAGCAAAAGAAGCAGCTCTAGAGGCTGGCAGTGTTATCCTTAATTATTATAAAGCGGATTATGAGATTAAGGATAAAGGGTACCATAATCCCGTTACTACAGCTGACTATGAAGCGGATTCACGACTGAAAGAGATCCTGATGGAAGCTAGACCGGAATATGGTTGGTTATCAGAAGAATCGGTGGACTCCGCGGAACGACTACGTAAAGAACGAATTTGGGTTGTGGACCCATTGGACGGGACCAAAGAATTCATTGAAGGGGTGCCCAACTTTGTTGTGAGCGTGGCTTTGGTCGAAAATGGCGTATCAATTGTAGGTGTTCTATTCAACCCGGTAACAGGTGAAATTTTTACTGCAAGTCAAGGTAAAGGGGCTCAATTAAATAGTAAAACCATACAGTGCGTGACAAAAGATAATTTAGGAGATATGGTGATTTTAAATAGTCGATCGGAAACCCGCCGGGGGCTATGGGAACCGTATGCAAGTACATTTGGTAAACTAAAAGCTGTCGGTTCTGTCGCATATAAACTGGGTCTAACCGCAGCTGGGCATGCGGACATATTCGCAACTTTGCGTCCAAAAAATGAATGGGATATTTGTGCCGGGACTTGCATTATTCATGAAGCAGGCGGAAAAGTGATTGACCTAAACGGCAATGATATTATTTTTAATCAGGAAAAGACCTTGATAGAGCCTGGTTTGATTGCTGGAGATAACCAAGCTGTAGATAAAACTTTCGAAGTGTTAAAGTCCATCAATAGCAGATAAGTGTTAATGTGTTCACGTATTTTAACACTCAAACACCTTAACACATAATAATAAGATGCATTTCGTTTCTGAAGATATTGAGCAATACTGTAAAGATTTTTCCGGTCAGGATTCTGAACTCTTAAAAGATCTCTCAAAAAAAACTTGGGAAACAGAAGAAGTACCCCAAATGATCTGTGGGTCTTTGGTGGGTGGTCTTCTTCAAATGTTGATCAAAGTTTCTGGTGCTGAACGGGTTTTGGAAATCGGCATGTTTACTGGTTACAGCACCTTAAAAATGGCAGAAACATTGCCCGGTAATGGCGAAATTCATACCTGTGAATTGATGGGCAAACATGTAAAAACTGCTAAGGGATGGTTTGAACAATCTGATGTGAATCACAAGATCACCATCCATCAAGGCGAAGCAGTAAAAACATTGGAAGATTTTAGAGTTGGTTCTTTTGACATGATGTTCGTGGATGCGGATAAAACCAATTATCCCGAATATTATCGAAAGGGGACAGCACTTCTAAGAATTGGAGGTATTGCCGTTTTTGACAACATGCTTTGGAGTGGCTCAGTACTGAATCCTGATGATAATGAATCAAAAGCCTTAAGAGAAACAGCAGAACTCATAAAAAATAATCATAGATTAGAGCCCTTACTTTTACCCGTTAGAGATGGTGTGATGATCTATCGAAAAGTGAATTAAAGACTTAAAATGACACAAATTCCAGAAGATGCAATCCAATGTTTAGATAAAGGCTTTGTTCGGCTCGTGGATTCCATGGGCGGGGACGATGCGATTGTGCAGGCGGCACGTGTAAGTTATGGCAAGGGTACCAGCAAAGTTTCGCAAGATAGGGGATTGATCCGTTATCTCATGCGCCATCGTCACACAACACCTTTTGAAATGGTGGAATTTAAATTTCATTGCAAGATGCCCATTTTCGTTGCGCGTCAATGGGTGCGCCACCGCACAGCCAACATTAATGAATATTCCCTGCGCTATTCCGAGGCCCGGGATGAATTCTATTATCCTGAAGCGGAACATATCCAATTCCAGAGCGCTCTGAATAAACAGGGTCGTTCGGGTAAAGTACCCAAAGTACTCACCGATAAAGTTTTAAAATATTTCAGGGAAGTTTCAGATCGCAGTTTTGAAATGTATAAGGAATTGAATGAAGCTGGGTTGGCGCGTGAATTGATTCGCGCAATTTTACCAGTGAATCTTTATACTGAATGGTACTGGAAAAACGATTTGCATAATCTGCTTCATTTTATTGGATTGCGATCTGATAGCCACGCCCAGTATGAGATTCGTGTTTTTTCCGATGCCATGGCAGAATCGGTGAAAAAAGTCGCTCCATTTGCTTGGGAAGCCTACCAGGATTATGTGGTGGAAGGTATGCGTTTTTCCCGCATCGAGCAAAGCCTGTTAGAAAAAAACTTCCCACCCCGGGTAATAGATGATATTTTGGAAGATGTTGCTTACCAGATAACGGCGACTTTGCATAATAATAAACCCCGTAAAGAAGCAGATCTTTTTCCATTGTATCAGAAACAAGGCGGTTCTGATTCTGAACATGATTTCAAATTGAAATGGGATTCCGGTGAGATTGAAACAGGGAATGTGAGGGAATTACGGGAATTCAAAGGAAAGTTAATTTCGCTGAAAAAATAGAAATAGTGTTAACGTGCTAAAGTGTTCGGGGGTGGTTATTTTGTTAAACACGCAAACACATGAACACTCAATCACTCGAATACTTAAAACCACATGAATACTTCAAAAAACAATGAAGGACATCGCCAAAGGCTCCGAGATAAATTCCTGAAAAATGGGTTGGATGGTTTCCACGATTATGAAATTATTGAACTTTTGCTCACCTTGGGAACACCTCGAAAAGATTGCAAGCCCTTAGCTAAAAAAGCACTGAAAAAGTTTGGTTCTTTGAAAGCAGTTTTAGAAGCCGAAACAACTGAACTCAAAGAGATAAAGGGTGTTGGAGATAATAATGTATTTGGACTTAAAATTGCCCAGTCGGTTGCACGAAGATATTTATCCGACAGAATAATTGATAAAGATTTTATTCGTTCTGCTGATGAAGTTATGGCCTATCTAAAGCACAATCTCCGGGAAAAGAGTCGTGAAGTTTTTATCGTGATTTATCTTAACGGCAGAAACCAGATAATTAAGATGGAAGAACTCTTCGAAGGCACATTATCCACCTCCGCAGTCTATCCAAGGGAAGTCGTAAAGCGTGCATTGGAAAACGATGCAACAGCTTTAGTTTTTGTCCATAACCATCCCAGCGGAAATCCTAACCCCAGCCAGGATGATTTGACAATTACAAAAAAATTAATTGAAGCAACCCAAACGATTGAAATTTCAGTTCATGATCATCTTATAATCGCCGGGAATGATGTGTATTCCTTTGCGGACCATGGTTTGATTTGAGCCGCAAAGGTGAGAAGCTCGCAAAGAAATATTCTAAATGAAGAAAATCCCATATTGGGTTTTTTATTAATTTCTTCATAGAAAATAAATGAAATATTTTATATTTAACTTTGCGTTCTCTGGGACTCTGCGGAAATAATGAAAAAATTCAAAACGAAACTCATATCCTATGATATTTCTGGTGCTTGGACTTTCCTGACCGTACCATTTAGTGTTGAAAAAGAATATGGCACAAAAGCACAGGTGAAAGTGAAAGGAACCATCGATGGTATATCTTATAAAAGTACACTTCTCCCCTTGGGTGACGGCAAACATAACTTGGTGGTGAAAAAAGAGATTCGTAATAAAATTGGAAAAGAAGCAGGGGATATCGTGTCTGTAACTTTAGAAAAAGACACGGCAAAACGGGTTGTAAAAGCACCGCAAGATTTAAGGGATGCCATGACAAAAAAAGCGTCAGAATTCTTTGATGGTTTGGCGCCATCCTATAAAAAAGCCTATGTGGAGTGGATTGAAAGTGCGAAGAAAGAAGAAACACGCCAGCGCCGAATCGCCAAAGCAGTAGATATGTTATCGGGCGGTAAAAAACTTAAGTAGCCACTAAGTTCATTAATGTGCACTAAATTTATTTTCATCGTGTATCTTTGCGCACTTCGTGGCTAAATAAAATGTCACTATTCAATAGAGCAGAAGTTGTCGATCAGAATTTCACGAAGTATGTGAAAAAAGGATATCTGCCGCCGGTGCGGACAAACCTGTTTCTGTCACAGACAAAAATCAGAAAGTTGGAATTAATCTCTATTTTTGAATCCCAGGTATTGAGTCGCCACATGGATTTGAAAGCGCGACTCCTGAATGATGAAGGAGAATGTTATTATACCATCGGTAGTTCCGGGCACGAAGGAAATGCCGTATTCGGAAAAGTATTCCCATACACAGACATGGCTTTTCTTCATTATCGAAGCGGTTCGTTTTTCATTGAGCGGTCCAAACAAGTCCCAGGAAGTACACCCATCTATGATATGGCGCTTTCGTTCATGGCATCATCAGAAGATCCTATCAGTGGCGGCCGCCATAAAGTTTTGGGCAGTAAACGACTCAATATTCCACCCCAGACCAGCACCATTGCCAGTCATCTCCCCAAAGCGGTGGGGACAGCTTTTTCTATAGATCGCGCCAGGAATTTGGACATTCCTGAAAGAAAATTGGAGGGCGACAGTATCGTCCTGTGCAGTTTCGGGGATGCCAGTACAAACCACGCCACAGCATTGAGCGCATTTAATACCGCCGGTTGGATTTCCCATGCCGGCGGCCATGTTCCCATTGTTTTTATTTGCGAAGACAATGAAACAGGTATTTCTGTCCCCACGGAGGCCCATTGGATTAAAAATTCTTTCTCGAATCTCCCGGGGATGCAATACATCGCCTGTGATGGTTTACACCTCATTGATCTCATGATCAACTCCCGCCGGGCAGAGCATGACTGTCGGATAAACCGTTCGCCTATATTCCTCCATATGAAAACGGTGCGGCTCATGGGTCATGCCGGCTCCGATGTAGAAGTGAGTTATCGTCCTCTATCCGAAATTGAAGCGACAGAATTCAATGATCCGCTCCTTCATTCTGCGAGGATTCTGATAGAAAATCAATGCCTGTCTGCGGCTGAAATATTAAAGCTATATGAAATATCCCGAGCCCAAGTAAACCATGTTTTTGAAGCAGTAACGGATCGACCAAAATTAGATTCTGCAGAAGGGGTTATGGAAGCTATCACAGCAAATGGAGATAAAAGGACAGCCCCAAAACAGCCAGCGGCGAAGGCACGGAAAGCATTATTTGGGAAAGAATTCAAGCGCATGGATCAACCGCATCACATGGCAAAATTGATTAATTATGCCTTATCTGATATTTTACTCCGTTATAAAAACACGTTGATTTTTGGAGAAGATGTGGCTCAAAAAGGGGGAGTATATCACGTTACCGCTGATCTATATAAACAATTTGGTGTACGACGTGTGTTTAACAGTCCATTGGATGAAACATCAATCATTGGTTTTGGGATCGGTTTTGGCCATAATGGATTTGTCCCAATTCCAGAGATCCAGTTTTTGGCCTACCTTCATAATGCAGAAGACCAGTTACGGGGCGAAGCGGCCACATTACCCTTTTTCTCTGAAGGACAATTTACCAACCCCATGGTGCTGCGTGTCCCGGGATTGGCCTACCAAAAAGGTTTCGGGGGGCATTTCCATAATGACAATTCATTGGCAATTTTCCGGGATATCCCCGGTGTGATCCTGGCGGTACCATCCAATGGTGCAGATGCAGCAAAGATGCTCCGTACTGCTGTTCGCAGAGCCCATGAAAACGGGCGAGTGGTGATTTTCGTAGAGCCAATCGCACTTTATATGACGAAGGACCTTCATACGCCCAAGGATGGAAAATGGAATTTCCTGTATCCTGATTTAGATGAAGAAATTCCTGTGGGTGATTTCGCAGAATATGGAAAAGGCAAGGCACTCACCATTATCACTTACGGGAATGGACTTTATCTATCGCTTCAAGCCAAAAAAGAGATTGAGAAAAAACTGAAGAAAAAGATTAAAGTGATCGATCTACGGTGGTTGTCCAATATCGATATTCCAAACTTATTGAAAGCCATGAATTCTTGTAAAAATGTACTCATTGTGGATGAATGCCGGAGAAAGGGTTGCCATGGAGAAGGGCTCCTTGCACAATTGGTAAGTGAAAATCAAAAGCTATTAAATATTAAACTTCATGCGGCGGAAGACAGTTTTATTTCTCTCGGTGTGGCTGCAACGGCTACCCTTCCAAGTAAAGAATCCATTATCCAACATTCGCTGAAGTTGGTGAATGGCTAAAGAACGCATTGTTGTTATTTGTCCCGGGCGGGGGACCTACACGCGGGAAACTTCCGGTTATCTTAAAACTCATGGTGAGCCAGCCCAATCACAGATCGCATGGATTGATGAGCAGCGTAAAAATGAAGAACTCCCAATGCTTTCTGAATTGGATTCTGTGCCTTTTAAAGCAAAAATCCACATGGCGGGGGAACATGCTTCCCCACTTATCTATGCCTGTAGTTTGGCCGACTTTCTTTCCATTGATCAAAGTAAATATGAAGTCGTCGCCATCACCGGGAACTCAATGGGTTGGTATATTGCCTTATCCCTCGGAGGATCGCTTTCATATGAGAATGGCTATCATCTCATTGATACCATGGGATCAATGATGAAAAATGGTATCATTGGTGGACAGATTATTTATCCTATTGTAGATGAGAATTGGCAGATAGATGAAGCAAAAAAAGAATTGGTTCTGACCGCAATCAAAAAAGCCCGTGCTCATGTGTCCATATTTTTAGGTGGATATTTAGTCATTGGCGGCAAACAGGAATCATTGGATTCATTATTGAAATCATTACCAACCTATGATAAATATCCGTTTCAATTACCTCTTCATGCAGCGTTCCATACTCCTTTTTTAAAATCAGTCTCTCAAAATGCATTCGGGTTACTTTCAGAATCTCTTTTCCAAAAACCATCGGTTTCACTGGTAGATGGTCGCGGACATATTTGGTCACCTTTTAGCACAGAAACACAGGAATTACAACAATATACTTTAGGAACCCAAGTGACACAGACCTATGATTTCACTGCGTCAGTTACCGTTGCTATGAAAGAATTTTGTCCCGATAAATTGGTTTTATTAGGTCCCGGAAATACACTGGGAGGATCCGTTGGACAAATCATGATTGAAAACAATTGGTTGGATGTGGATTCGAAAAAAGCTTTTTCTGAACGGCAGAAAAATGATCCATATGTCATTTCTATGGGAATAGCAGATCAGCGTGAGATCGTTTCGAAATAAAGAATGGGTTACCGTAATTTCCACACCAGTTTTTAAAGGAAAACCATGAAACAATACGGTCCCGATTTTTACAATATAACCGACCTTCTCACCGAAGAAGAATTGCTGATCCAGCAAACGGCTTACGATTTCGTCCAGAAAGAATTCATACCGGTGATCAATGAACATTATGAGAATTCAACTTTTCCAATGGAACTGGTCCCCAAATTAGGAGAATTGGGTTTCATGGGATCATCCTTACCAGAAGAGTCGGGTGGCGCCGGCGTAAGCAATGTGGCTTACGGTCTCATTCTTCATGAATTAGAACGGGGCGATTCTGGACTGCGATCTTTTGCCAGTGTGCAAGGTGCTTTGGTCATGTATCCCATTCACGCTTATGGTTCGGACGAACAAAAAGCCAAATGGCTCCCTGAATTGGGTGCCGGTACAAAGATCGGCTGCTTCGGACTTACAGAACCCAACTTCGGCTCCAACCCCGGCGGCATGGCTACACGCTGCAAACGAGATGGGGACGACTGGATCCTCAACGGGAATAAAATGTGGATCACCAATGGCACACTTGCAGACGTTGCTGTGGTTTGGGCGCGGGATGAAGAAGGTATTGTCCGGGGGTTTTTACTGGAAAAAGGCATGGATGGATTTACATCCAGCGACATTCATGGGAAATTGAGTTTGCGGGCGTCGGTTACATCTGAATTATCTATGGTGAATGTAAAAGTGCCTGATTCGGCACGGCTCCCCAATATTGAAGGATTAAAAGGGCCATTGGGTTGTCTCACTCAAGCGCGCTACAGTATCTCCTGGGGAATGGTCGGGTGTGCAGTGGATTGCTATAATACAGCTCAGGAATATTCCAAAGAGCGTAAACAATTTTCCAAGCCTATCGGTGGATATCAACTCACCCAAGCCAAGTTGGCGGACATGGTTACTCGCATCACAGAAGCGCAACTTTTGGTATATCGCTTGGGACGGCTTAAAGACGAAGGGAAAATGACATTTCAACAAGTCTCCATGGCAAAGCGGAATAATTGTGAATTGGCCAGGGATATTGCCAAGATTTCAAGGGGAATATTAGGTGCCAATGGAATTACAGAAGATTATCCCATCATGCGTCACATGGCCAATATTGAGTCTGTTTATACCTACGAAGGAACCCACGAAATGCATACACTAATTTTAGGTGAGGCAATAACGGGGATGGCTGCCTACGATTCCTAAATTATTAGGATTAAAATAATCTGGAATGACATCTTAAAAAATAGGAGTTCAAATACAAATGAAAAAATCTACAATATTATTTTTTCTGTTTCCCATATTTATTATGGGGAATAATCAAACGGGAGTAAAATCTACGAAACCGGAGATTATACAAATTCAAGATAATCTGATGAGAGTGCTTTATTCTTATAAAGAATCGGAAGATTTATCAACAAACTTGATGATTGCACCTAAGGGCTGGACAGAACCATTTGTTAAATGTGAATTTGAAATTCAAGGAATAGTTTTGAAGGGTAAATTGGGATTAGAGACAGAAAAAGGAATATTAATTATATCAGAAAAAGAAGGATTCCTGATTCCTAAAAACACAAAAGTAAGGATTCATAATAGTGGTAATTCTGAACTGAAAATTATAGAAATACTACGTCCTGCCTACAAGAAAAGTTTGGTGACGAAATATCCTATGGGAAAATAGTTTCAATAATGTTAATCAAGAAACATGGATGGTCCCCTACGATAAATAAAAATTAAAAATACGAATTCACCGCAAATTCATACTGATTCATGAAAATATTTTTAAAAGCGGTAAGATTATTTTGTTCATAAAAAACCAAAATTGCTTTTTTGTATTCTACCGAATCAATGGTTCTAAAAGAAATAGGACAATATTCATTTTGAATAAAAATGGCATTACTGATAATTCGAGCTGTTCGTTTGTTCCCGTCCAGAAAGGGTTGGATGTATGAAATCAGAATAAGAAGGAGCAATGCCTTTTCAAATACAATCTGTCGTTGATTGACCAATTCACACATTGCTTGTAAAGCATCTTTAATCTGAAATTCATTATCTAAGGGTGTATAATTGGTTCCGGATATGCCAACACGTCCTTTGCGAATATTCCGGTCAATATTAAGATCTTTAACCAAAATGCTGTGAATATCTTCGATAGATGCAATGGAAAGGGGTTTGACGTAAGTCGGATTTTCAACAATGAAATCAATAGCCGCTTTATGGTTCAGCAACATAGTGGCTTCATCTTTAGTTTTGCCAATGGCCGTTTCTTTTTCTTTAAGTAATCGTTCTGTCTCCAGTAAGGAATAGGTATTGCCTTCAATCTGGGATGATTTCCAGCTCAAATCGATGGCCAATCTTTCCATTTCTTTTTGGAAGGCTGATTTTGACAAGTTTGAAATATTTTTTCGAAATTGTTCATGAAGACCGATTAAATGGTGCATTTCATCTTCATTAAAGATTTTAGTAATATCCAATACATTCCGGATCAGGTCAAAATCAAATTTGGATTTAATTTCACGTTCATCTGTTTCCTTTTCAAAATAGGATTGAATATCTATGGGTATGAACAATTCATATGCCGGTGATATCATATATTTTCGTCCCCGGCCCTGGCCAACTGGTATAATGAAATTGTCTGAAATGAGTTGAGTGAGATAGCGCTTTAATGTTGCGTAAGAGACGCTCCAGTTCTTCCCGTCATAGATTTCTCTGGACGAAAAAGATGGATTTTCCCTTACAAATTCAAGGATACTTTGTTTCTTTTGATCTAAAGGCATTACTCTGATTAACTTATTGTAGCTCAAATATAACGAAAATGGAGCTCAATAACCAATAAAAATGAGCTACAATTAATAAATCTGTGAGCTATAATAGGCTTTTTATAGATAAATGTAGCTCATCAATACACATAATAGAGATCAATTTATTCAAATCATGATCTTCATTGGGACAAATGATGAGCTCTATCGGCCAGCAAGAGACTGGGATAGCTGCCTACGATTCTTGATTTTGTGATTCTTTAACGACCCAGATATGGTATGTGCTATATTCAATGTTAGCGAGAATTTAAAGTAGAACTCATTCTCATGGAGATTCCTGATCGAACTCAATTAGTTCACCAATTATATTATCACAGATTATAAATGATTTTTCATCAAATGAATTGGTGCCTACCATAAATGCACGATTTAATTTTGGTGAATTGCCGTCTTTCTCATCAGAGCAGGACACTATGAAGAGACTAAAGAAAATGAACGCTTTAAATAATTTCATATCAGTATAATTATTCCCCCTAAAATCTTGCTAAACTCAGTTATTGTGTTTAGCGGGTTTGAATCTACGCAATTCCAGACATAAATTTCAAAAGGCGAACGAATGATTTTTATCGTTCCTGCTGGATAAATGTAAAAATGTTTGAATCACTGACCAACTATTTCGTCCCCAACACCAAAGAATCGGCCCAAACATACCGCACTAAAATCGGTGTTTTTCAAGGGTGGATTTCTGTATGTGTTAACAGCATATTATTTGTACTCAAGTTAGGAATTGGTCTCATGGTGGGCGCTGTGAGTGTTATTGCCGATGCCATTCACACTCTATCTGATGTTGTCTCTTCGGCAATAGTTATATGGGGATTTAGGCAATCAGAAAAGCCCGCAGATGTAGAACACCCTTACGGCCATGGCCGGGTAGAATATATCGCGACTTTAATTATTGCAATTTTACTCTGTGTAGCGGGAATCGAATTCATTAAAGCAGCCATTGACCGGATTAGAAACCCGGAATTGTTAGAAGCACAATGGTGGATGGTGGTTGTCCTTGGGGTAACAATCATTTTGAAAGAGATCACTGCGCGGTATGCGAAATTCCTGTCATCGAAAATTGCATCCGGAACGCTCTACGCCGATGCCTGGCACCATCGCGCCGATGCCATTTCCAGTCTATTGGTTGTGATAGCCATGATAGCCGGCATCTATGGTTACCCTGCTGTAGATGGTTGGGCCGGGTTGGGTGTGGCGCTGTTCTTAATCTACACCGGTTTTCAGATCGCGAAAGATGCGGTGGATGACCTCATTGGAAAACCGCCCACTTCGGAAGAAGTAGAATCCATTCGACAGATCGTCATGGATGTGGATGGCGTCCTTGGTGCCCATGATATTACCGTTCACAGTTACGGTCACGATAAGTTTGCCAGTGTCCATGTAGAAATTGACGCTGATGAAACGACAGCCGTTGCTCATGATATATCTGAAGAAGTAGAACTTCATTTGGAAAAAGCCTTAGGAGTGGAACCGACGATCCATTTGGACCCGGTTCATCCCGGGAATCCGTTGGTACAGCAAGTGCAGAAATTTTTAAATCAGAACTGGATCAACGATGACCAAATTACAGACATCCATGACATCCGTGTGGTTGAAACGGATAATCATCATGTCATTTTATTGGGAATCAATGTAAAGGTTGGAATGTCCCAAAAGCAAATTGTGGCCTGTTGCAAATCGATAGAAAATGATCTAAAGGAAAAGTTTCAGGAATTTGAAATTAATATAAAGGTGTCGCCTCTCTACCGGTTTTGATTAGGCGATTTCGCCTGAAAAATATTCAGATTCCTTCCCATTTATATTTAACACGGCAGAACCCGATTCACCCAATGATTTAAAAATTCCTTTCACAATTTTTTTCCCACAATGGAATTGAACTTCCTTATTCATATGGTTGCAGGCAATTTCCCATTGAGATTGAACATTACTTGTATTATCAGGCAGTCCTTCAATGAGTTTTTCCAACTCATTCAATATCTCCGCCAACACCCTTTCCCGCTGGTATAATTTCTCTGTTACGATATGGAATGAAGTTGCGGTGGATTGGAGTAACGGATCAAAATCATCCAGCGTTTCATTCACATTGAGTCCGACACCGATGACGACTTGATTAAGATGGGTTTTTTTGATCTTCGATTCACACAGAATACCCCCCACCTTTCTTCCATCCAGAATCAGATCATTGGGCCATTTAAGTTTTACGGATAAATCGAATTGAAGGAGGGCTTTTTGAACAGCCACACCTGTAAGGATGGGCAGCCATCCGGAGATGGATGCATCAAGGTCCATAAACAGGAGAATTGAAAAGGTGAGACTTTTATTCGCTGAAGCAACCCATTTTCGATCGGCTTTTCCACGTCCGTTAAACTGATTATCAGTAACAATAAGGGCACCCGATTGGGCGCCCTTATCAATTATTTTCCAAGATTCAGCGTTGGTAGACTTAAGCCGGGTGTAATATTCAATCTGCTGACCAAGAATCCTGGTTTTCAAGTTGGCCTGGACCAGGTTGGTAAACAGCATATCGACTTAAGCGTTCGGGTCGAGTTTCTCCCGCAGTCTTAAAGTCATGCCAGGATTCAGTACTCCAGCATTTGCTTTGATAATTTCTTCATTATCCCACAGCAGAATGATCCAAGATTTTGCATTGCCGTATTTATTTTTTGCAATATTCCAAAGGTTATCACCGGGGTTAACTTGATATTTGGTATAAGAGGGTTCACCCGTTTTGGCGGAAAGACTTTCCTTTTGAAGATTCAAAAAATGATATGGATAAATAAGATTGGGATTATCACCAATTTCATCTTTATTCCATGCATAAATTTGACGCCAGAGCCGAAAATTACCATATTCTTTTTTGGCGATTTTAATGAGATAATCATCTGGTTTGACCATATATTTTTCCCAGGCAAAGTCGGGAAATAAAATTTCCGGATCAACCTTAATTTCATTTTTAGGTTTTTCCGTAACAATTTTTTTATCCTTATCGATTTCAGGGGCAGGACCGTGCTCCGGTGTTTCAGTTGGGCTGCTTTCTTCAACAACTTCTGGTTCAGCAGCAAATGTGGCATCTTGTGGATTTGGCAGGTTCGCACGATCAACTTCATTTGAAGCCTGTATAGAATCCGTATCCTGAAGGTCCAGGGGCGGGGCCGTTTGTTTCCCGCAGGATACAATCAAGATTGCCAGTGTGAGTAAAGTGAGTTTTTTCATTAATTTATCCTTTGTCCGAGGTGAAAAAATAATTTTCATTGGTTCAATAACCACCAACGAATTGACCCGATACATGTTCCATATTCCAAAATTTTTCGTCAATTCATACCATCAAGTTTAGAAACAAATTAAATTAAAATAAATAATTTGTTAAGTTTGTTTAAACTCTCCAAAGACAGATCGCAGTGCATCAGCCACTTCGCCAAGGGTACATTCTGCCCGGATACATTCGATGATTGCAGGCATTAAATTTTTACCACCTTCGGCTATTGTTTTTAGTTCTGTTAATTTTGTTTTTACCCCCTCATTATTACGCTCGGCTTTGAGTGATTTAACCCTTTCAATTTGCTTGTGAAGCGATGACTGATTGATATCCTGTAAAATTGTTTCGGATTCATCATCCTCAGCGAACGTGTTTACGCCCACGATTTTTTGATCTTTGCTGTCTACGGATTTTTGAAATTCATAGGCACTTTTGGCAATTTCGTTTTGAATCCATCCTGCTTCAATCGCTGAGATAGCGCCCCCCATGCCATCCACTTCTTCTATGATGGACATGGCTTCTTCTTCCAGGTCGGAAGTCAATTTTTCGATTACTTCACTGCCGCCCAACGGATCAATGAAGTTTGTTACCCCCGATTCGTGAGCAATGACCTGCTGGGTTCGGAGGGCCAGTTTGGCTGAGCGATCCGTAGGGAGGGCCAACGCTTCATCAAAGGCATTGGTGTGGAGGGATTGAGTGCCGCCCAACACAGCTGACAAAGCCTGGATTGTTGTACGCACTACATTATTATCCACTTGTTGGGCCGTGAGGGTCGATCCGCCTGTCTGGGTGTGAAACCGGCATAGCATTGCTTTTTCATCTCTGGCGCCAAAACGGTCTTTCATAATCTTGGCCCATAATCTCCGTGCTGCGCGAAATTTAGCAACTTCGGTTAGGAAATCATTATGAGCATTGAAGAAAAAAGACAGTCTTTTCCCTAATGCATCCACTTTCAATTCTTTATCAATGGCTGCCTGTACATATGCGATACCGTTGGCTATGGTGAAAGCCAGTTCCTGTGCGGCGGTGGATCCTGCCTCACGAATGTGGTAACCTGAAATGGATATGGTATTCCATTTGGGAACATTTTCTGCACAAAAGGCAAATACATCCGTGACAAGCCGCATGGATGCTTCCGGCGGATAGATATAGGTTCCCCGGGCAATGTATTCTTTTAAAATATCATTTTGCACCGTACCATGCAGTTTTTCAGCCGAAATACCTTTTTTTTCTGCGGACACAATATAGAGTGCCAGCAAAGTTGCTGCAGTGGCATTTATCGTCATAGATGTGGACACTTGATCAAAAGGGATATCTTCAAATAACCGATCCATATCTTGAATGGATGAAATTGGGACACCCACTTTACCCACTTCACCTTCTGCCATTGGATGGTCAGAATCATAACCGATCTGGGTGGGGAGGTCAAAGGCTACTGAAAGCCCGGATACACCCTGCGCTAAAAGATAACGATAGCGCTGGTTGGATTCTTCTGCAGAAGTGAATCCGGCGTACTGACGCATGGTCCACAATCTATCCTGATACATTTTAGGATAGATGCCACGGGTGAAAGGGAATTGACCGGCTTTTTCAGTCATGATTTATTGCTGGGTTTCTTTTTTGGTTGAACCAATGAGAGATCCGGAATAAACACCAAATATGGTTCCAAATACCACCAATTCGCCAAAGGATAGATCCATATATTTCCCAAACATAGCAATGAATGCACCCATAGAGATCCAAGTAAGCATCTGGGGATTTTTCTTTAAATAATTCATTTCATTTTCCGTTCTTTTTTAATGTTTTGATAAGCATCATTCACCGCTTTAAATTTTTCTTCTGCCAAGTTTTTCAGATCATCTCCTAAATGCGCTACCTTATCCGGATGGTATTTGGTTGCCATTTTGCGATAGGCTTTTTTTACTTCACTGTCGCTGGCAGCTGGATCCGCCTCAAGAATGGTATAATCTGAAAGCGAATCCCTGAAAAACATGGCCCGGATGGAATCAAAATCGCTTTCATTGATATTGAGATAGCGTGCAATTGTATGGATTACTTTGACCTCATCAGGATGAACATGCCCATCAGCTTTTGAAAGCCCAAATAACACATGAACGAGTTCCAATCGACTGGGGTGATCCATGGATCGAACAATCT
The DNA here is from genome assembly GCA_034658595.1 of Fidelibacterota bacterium. Lineage (GTDB taxonomy): Bacteria > Fidelibacterota > Marinisomatia > Marinisomatales > TCS55 > TCS55. The sequence continues at coordinate 18,981 of JAYEFG010000165.1, forward strand.
GGCGGCATACATCCCGCAGGGGATAATCCTGCTTAATAATGTCTTTAAACAAGGTCATGAAATCCCGGACCTGGTTAGCACTGAATTGTTTCGAAAGAAACTGTTTTACATAATCCAGTTCAGATTTCAGCAATTGTTTGTCCGCTTTCATGACGGCTGCTAATAGAACTAAAAGAGAGATGATAAAATCTCCCGGCTGGGTTTGTGGATAAGCCCGGGATTGATATGCACCCCCATATGCACCACCCGCTTGGCCCGACATTCCAGCTAAAGTATAGCCAAGAATGGCGCCAATTGGACCGCCCAGGACCCAACCCAGGCCGCCCCATAACATTTTTTTACCGACACTCACGTAATTTTATCCTTTCAAGAGTTGGCGAAGTTAATACTATTTTCTCCTCCTTTAGAATGCAGAAGAAATCAACATAAAAGAATTTTGGAAGTTTCAAAGAAAACAAAAGCAGCACTTTGGTGGAACCGCCTCCGGTCCAAAAAAGTTACGGGACCTGATACTATGTCCCTTTCCCACAATGGCAGGGGAGCCATCCGATTTTTGATTGTTCTTCCTGAACACACAACACAATCTGAATTAGCAAAGCGCTTTATATTGTCCATGCGGAATGCCCTCGGCCCAGGGGGGGTAAACCAGATAAGAATACTTGGTCCCGCCAATGTAGGGAATCTATTAAACCTGGAAGATTTTCATGATTTTATTTTATATACGGAAGCGGATTTAAACCATTGGGGACTCCCGAGAAAAGAATTGAATTGGGCCTGCCAGCGAATCGTGGTGGATGCTGTTTTGGATTTGAACCAGGAATTTGCACCTGTTTCTGCAACTATATGCTCTGCAGTAGATGCACCATTAAAAGTGGGCTTCTACAGTGAAGAGGGGGAGGATTATTTTAATATTATGATCCGGCGGCATGGAACGGATTTGATGGAAAGTGGTTTTAAGGAAATATTTCAAATACTGGGAATGCGATGAATATTTATGTTTATGAAGCTCGTTCGACGGTGAATTTTGACCCGATTTCTACCATCCAAGACAATTCGCCCGTTCACTTGGTATGAAAATGAGAAACATAGAAAAGTAACGCTTGACAAGTTCATTGAAATAGCATATCATGTAAAAAAGAGACGGGGTCAACAGTTCACCGAGGCAGAGAAAACACTGTTGGAAAAAATACAAAATGGCCGTTGGAAAATTGTTGCCGAGTGAAAAGACTCCGATTATATTCGTGTCCCATTTTAGAGGAAAAATTAATGTTAGAAGGTATAATCTGCCCTGTATGCGAAGGCACTTTGGAAGAGGTGGATTTAAAAGAATCGCTCACTTGCAAAAACTGCAAGAACGACCTTAAAGATAGAAAATACTTGGACTTCCTGGAATTCCTGATGGCCAATGGCCTGGTGGATGACCTGGACTTCTTTGATCAAAAGGTTTACAGCGAGGACGTTGAGCGTCTTGCACCGGAAGATGAGGAAGATGTTGATCCTGCTGAATTTGAGAAGAAAAAAGATATTTTTAGCTTATATGAAGGTGAGATGGAAATGTATAAACAAAAAGCAGAAGATGAAGGAATCAAAGGCTATGAAGATTTTGAAGGGATTGAGGAAGAATGGGAAGATTTCAACCAGAGGGATTTCAAAAACGCAAATAAAGCTGGGAACTAATCATGAATAAAAATAAAAACATCCAACAAATCAATATTGAACTTTCGCAAGAAATAAGCGAGGGTGAATACGCCAATTTTGTGGTGGTCACCCACTCTCCTGCAGAATTCGTGTTGGATTTTACAAAGATTCTCCCAGGTGTTACGAAGGCCCGCGTTCATTCCAGGGTCATCATGGCGCCTCAGCACGCCAAAGCTTTTTTAGCTGCCTTGGGAGATAATATTAAGCGGTTTGAAAAGAAAAATGGTGAAATTACACCACCTGCCCAAGAAGGGTTTGGCGATTATCCGGTGACGCCTCCCGAGGGATCACTCCCGAATTAGTAAACCACCCAGTCTGCCCTCCGTTTTAATTCTCTCATTTTAATTATGACCCACAGGCTGAGGATAACCCAGGCCAATCCGTAGCCTAATAATCCACCGAATATAATATCAGCCGGGTAATGGACACCCACGTACACTCTGCTGAATGCAACCAAAGCAGCGATGGCAAAAAAACTTTTTTTATACCGGGGATAGAAATAACTGAACACCACCGCCGCTGCAAACATGTTTGCAGCATGTGAGGATACAAATCCGTATTTTCCCCCTTTGCCCATTAAAATCCTAATTCCTTCAGTTAATTCGTGGCTGGGCCTGAGGCGCCCAAAAAATGGTTTCAAGATTGAGGCAGATGTATAGTCCGCCAATCCAACTGCAACTATTAAAATTACCGCACAGATCTGTC
>JAYEFG010000166.1:0-21308 GCA_034658595.1 Fidelibacterota bacterium
CATATCCCTCCTGTCGGATTGCATCCCGTGTAAGATTCAGGCCATAAAATATTTCACTCTTTCTATAGAGCGGTGTCTCGGGAGAGTTCATGTATTTTGCCGGATCATCCGTGCCGAAAACACGGCCCCCAAAAGCGATTATTTTCCCGGAAGTATTTGAAATCGGAAACATGATTCGGGAGCGAAAACGATCATAAAATTCATTATTGGAAAAACCGAATAATCCAGATTTTTCAAAAACTTCTCGACTATAGTTATTTAGTTTTACTTTATTAAGTAAAAATGAAGATTGCTCCGGGGCAAAACCGACTTTGAATAATTTGAGTGATTCTTCGTTTAATCCTCGTTCCATCAAATATTTTTTTGCTTCCGCTCCCCTGTCTGAAAATAATGTCGCGTGATATAGTCCCGCTGCACCTCTGTGGATTTCATATAGATGACCAAAAAATTCTTTTGAATTATCGCTGCCGCTAAACTCAACGGGAATCCCAAGCTGGCTACCCAATTGCTGAAGGGCTTCCACAAAACTTATTTTTTCATACTCCATGATAAAGTTAACTGCATTGCCTCCATTCCCGCAGCCGAAACAATGATAAATACCTTTATCAGGCGCCACAGAAAATGATGGTGTCTTTTCATTATGGAAGGGGCATAATCCGAAAAAATTACGTCCCCGTTTTTTCAAATCAACGTGGCGGGAAACCACATCCACAATATCAGCAGAATCTCGAATCCGATCGATGGTTTCCTGTGGAATTCTAGCCATTGTTGTTTTCCATTGTATTCAAAAATTTACGAATCGTTTTTTCACCCAGTTCCACAGGATCTTTCCAATTAAACATGGTAATAATATTTTTTCTCACGTTGATTAATCGCTGTGCCAATTTGGATTGTTTCATCACAATATCAGACGTTTCCTGATTGGGCAGTAATTCAAACATCCAAAAAAATATCATCACAACTAAAAAGCCTTTAACAAATCCAAAGAAAGTTCCCATCACCCGATTGGCCCATTTTGTACCTTTGGACAAAAATAAGAATTGAATCAATTTTGTCACTAACCGTGCCAATAAAAGTACGCCTGAAAAAATAATGATAAAACTCAGGACGAACAGCAGCCACACATCAACCGGGAGCCACGCCATGAGGAAGGAGCCTAAATCAACGTAAAGCCTTAGGGAAAAAACAGTGGCAAAAATGATTCCTAAAAGGCGGCCCAGTTCTTCGACCAATCCCCGGCGGAATCCGATCAAACCCATGGCGATAATAAAGAATATGGCTAATGCGTCTATCATTCGTTTAAGGTTAACGGTTAGGATGCTCGATCTCGCCGGCCATCAGTATAAAGTTTTTGAGGTTTTATTCCCATAACCCGGCATACTTACCGATAGACTTAACCAATTTAACCAAGCATTTCCCTGACAAATTGCTGGGCTGTTTTGCCGTCTATAAGTCCTTTGCCGCGCTTCATAACTTCAGGCATGATTATGCCCATATCGGCCATAGATGCGGCCCCTATTTCATCCACAACCGACTGCACAATATTCTTGATATCATCTTCGGACATCATATGAGGTAAATAACTGTTTAATATTTCTATTTCAGCCTTTTCTACCTCTGCAAGTTCCGGCCGATTTCCCTTTGTATATAATTCAACCGACTCTTTTCTTTGTTTAACTAAAGTTTGCAATACTTTGATTTCTTCTGATTCTGAAAGATCATCACGCATTTCAATTTTTTTGTCCTTCAACTTTGCTAATGTCGTCCGCAATGTGGTAGTTTTTTCTTTTTCACCCGCTTTCATAGATGCATACATATCTTTTTGTATTTGTTCAAATAAGCTTATAACACTACTCATTGTCAATTCGTTTCATGGCCATTAGTAAGCGGTCCTTGTTCGATTCAAATCCAATAAACCGACGACCCATTTTTTTCGCTATCACCCCAACACCACCGGACCTTGTAAAAGGGTCCACAACCCAATTCAACTTAAAACTGGATGCTGTCAAAATACGCTGGATCAATTGTTCCGGTTTATCCCCCTCCATCTTAACAGTTGACCCCACCTGGATGTCCATAATATCACTCCACAGATTGGTCACACCCATTTCAATAGTATTTACGGGATTCATAATGTTTTCACGATCGGTTACCGCTTTCTGGTTAAACATGAAATCGTTCGATTTTGTGGCAAACCAAATATCAGAAATGCGATTAATCCAAGTCAGAGGATTGGGCTGATCTTTCGGTTTCACATTCCGCCAGGTAATCCTGGTTTGAATATGAAAATCAGTACTGAGAAGAGAATGATACATTCCTGAATACCGCCAGCCCGATATCAGGTAAATGGCCCCGGTGGGTTTTAATACACGGGCGCTTTCTTTGAGCCACTGCTCATTCCACTGAAAATATTCCTGAATCGTCATGGCCCCCCCCCTTTGATCCGTTCCCCGCCATGGGGATTCGGGGGGATCAGCAATTAATAAATCAACTGAATTGTCCGGAATTTTTTGCAAGCCCTCAAGTCCCAGCCCCAAAAACACGCCTTCTTTCATTTTGTCAGCGGTCATGAAAATATCTTCAGCTTTTTGAACCGCCGGTAGATATTTATTCAAATCATTTATGGATAAACCGCGAACGGCCTCCAGCGGATTGGTGAATAAAGGTTCGTTCTTCTCAATAGACATGGGGGAAAATTTAGGATAGAGTTATACTACAAAACATGAATTCCATTCAATATTTTAAAGCCCTAAATTTTCCGATGTCCCAAAAGAAAAAAGTCCTCTTTATTTGCACCGGAAATGCCTGCCGATCTCAAATTGCCCATGGATTATTGCGGGATATGGCGGGAGATCGATTTGACGTATTCAGCGCCGGCTCACATCCCAGCCGGGTCCATTCCATGAGCATCGCGGTTATGGAAGAATTCGGCATTGATATTTCCCATCATACTGCAGATTATGTTGATGATTATCTTGATCAAGGAATCGATATTGCCATTACTGTTTGCGATAATGCCAATCAAGTATGCCCATCATTCCCGGAAGAGGTTGAACGTATTCACTGGAGTATTGATGATCCTTTCCGAGGATGGAATTTTGATACGAATCAAATGGATTCATTTCGTGAAACACGGACTGATATCAAAAGCCGTATTGAATCGTTTTTAGATTCCCACTGAATTTTTAGGCCTGCTCAACCGGAACATTTTAGGCAGGCTCCCCAGTTTTTCAATCGTTACTGAAATAACACCGAAGGATTCTTCTACTTTCCCTCTGAGTAGGAATAAGTTTTCCCATAGCAAAAGATCGCCGTATTTCCGAAAAGCTTCCGGGAAAAGGACGCACTCATAAATATCCGTTTCATCTTCCAGCGTTAAAAATTCCATGGGGTCTTTGCTTTCCACCGTGGCGGTTTCTTTACGGGTGATGTACACACCGGCCAAATGGATGGTCCGCCCAATATACTTTGGTAAATCCGCAGCTTTTCGCACACGGTCATTGATCATAGGTAAATAAGGTTCAAGAGGATGTTCTGAAATGGGAAAACCGAAAGATTCAATTTCCAGCCTTCGCCGGTCTTCTTCTGATAACCTGTCACCCTGACCTTGACGCCGAGTGGCAATTTGAACGATATTATGCTTTCCTTCGCTTTTACTCAAGACAGGCTGACTTAAGGTAACATTATTATTTTGTTTTTCTCCCAAGCAATGCCAGGCCGCACGGTAGGCAATCTCCCGATGGGGCAGCTGCGGTGCCAAGGAATAAAAACACCCCGCATTTGTCAGGGCCATTGCATCCGACAGGGGCGGATCAACCCGCATAAAAAAGTCCTCCAATGATGTAAAATATCCCGCCTTTCGTTCATCCAAAATTTCTTTTACGGTTTTTCCCTGGAGGTTGCGGATACTCATAAATCCCATTCGAATTCGGTCTTTCCGCCCGCGGTATTCCAGCCAGCTACGGTTCACATCCGGTGGCAGAATTTTGATGCCAAACCGCCTTGCCTCGCTGAGATAAGCAAAAGGGGAATAGAATCCGCCCTGGTTTGAAATAACCGCCGCCAAAAATTCCGCTGGAAAATGGGCCTTGAGATATGCGCAGGTAAAAGACAACATGGCAAAGGAGGCGGAGTGGGGCTTGCAAAAAGAATAGCCCACAAAAGAGCGGATCATATCCCACACCTCTTTGATCAACCCATTTGTATAGCCGCGTTTTTTTGCTCCTTGATAAAACTTCTTTTCCCATCGTCGGATCAAGTGCTGCATGGAATCCCGGCTCATGGTCTTTCGCAATAATTCTGCCTCTGCATAACCCATCCCCGCCATGACCATGGCAGCCATGGATACCTGCTCTTCATAAACCATGATGCCATAACTCTCTTTCAAAAAATTTAGGTCGGGATGGAGAATTTTCCATGGCTCACCGTGGATGCGTTCCAGCATAATATTGGTAAAACGATTCGCCGCCGGGCGGATAATGGATGAATAAATAACCACGTGCTCAAAATCCACCACCCCGGCCTTGGCCAGAAGCTGCCGTGTGGCCGGACTTTCAATATAAAAGATGCCCATGGTCTTTCCGGACTGCATGAGTCTTTCTGTTTTTTTATCCCCAATCGGTTGAATCTTATGATAGTTCAGATAGCTGTTTCGGGAAGCCGCTTCCCCATAATTCAAATTGATCTGCCGCACCGTATCCCGAACCACCGCCAGGCTGCGATTCCCAAGAATATCAATTTTCAGAAGTCCCGAATCCTCCACTTGGTCTTTTTCCCACTCCACGATCTGGACGCCTTTGGGGGCTGTGAGAACCGGTACATACTTTCGAATTTCATCAGGTACGATCACCACCCCGCCGGGATGAACAGACGGATGGCGGAAGGCGCCAACAACTTTTTCACTCTCCCGCAGTATTTCTTCCAGCGTATCATCCAGTTCTATATTTTCAAAACGGCGATCGGTCTTCACCCAGTTCAATAAATCTCTGCGGGAGGCATACCAGCCAATCCGCTTGGTGATGGTTTTAATCTCTTCATTGGACAGTCCATATACTTTGGCCACCTCCCGAATGGCGGAACGGGGTTTCATAAATACTTGGCTGCATACCATGGCGGTGCGTTCATTGCCATATTTTTTGAAGACATAATCCAGGATATCATCCCGCTCATCCCATGGGAAATCAACATCAATATCCGGCATATTATTCCGTTCGGGATGAATAAAACGTTCGAACTGGAGGTTATATTTAATCGGGTCCACTTGGGTGATAAAGAGACAATAACTCACAATGGATGCCGCTCCGGAACCGCGGCCGATAGTAGCCCGAGTCTGCTTTACAATATCTTCCACCACCAGAAAATATGGCGCAAACCCCTTAGATGTAATGATGCGCAATTCATAATCTATTCGATCTTGGATAGCGCTGGTAACCTTTCCATAACGTTTCTGCGCGCCGGATTTTACCTTCTCTTTTAATTTTTGATTGGCCCGGCGGGTATCCTTTAGAGACAAGTTGGGAAATATTGTATCCAAAAAGGTCCAGTCCCTCTTGCAGCGTTCTGCCAAATATGTGCTGTTGTTGATGGCATCCATACTGTTGGGAAAAAGTTGAATCATATCCTTTTCAGCGTGAAACCAATGTTTATCTGATTTACATGCGCCTTTTGGCAGTTTGGACAAAGTGGTGTTCAGATCAATGGCCCGGAGCGTGTGGTGGGTGGACCACTCTTCCTTATGAATAAAATACACATCACCCGTGGCCACCGTTTCTAATTTGAATTCTCGGGATAATTTTTGTGCGATACGCTCTGTCACGCCCGGGCACAGTTCTACAAATAAATGACTGCTGGAAATTAGTTTACTTAAATGCGAAAGTGTTGATCTTTCATGAGCAAGGACAAAGAGTCCTGCGCTGCGGCCTTGTAAAATATCCGTAATAGATTGCGTTGAATCATCATGAACAGCAGAAACAGCGCGGGACATATTTTCATAGCCGCCCTGGTCTTCTGCCAGGAGAATCGCCTCATCCTGACCGGTGACCAAATTAACACCGGCGATAGGTTCTATTTCAGCGGCGCGGGCGTGCTGAACAAAACGGATGAAACCCCATAGACCATTGGTTTCGGTCAAAGCCAAGTGGCGCATCCCCTGGTTTCGCGCCGCGGTGAGTAATGCGGGCTGAGAAGCAGTGCCGGACATACGGGAATAATGGGAATGGACATTCAAATGCGTAAACATAGCTCATCGGGCGCTTTCCGTCTTGGTAATTACATCCATCAATTTTTCGATTACACCATCAATATTGGTATTAACCTGGCCGTTATTAAAGCGCATAACTTTGATGTTGAGTCTTTCAAGGTATCGAGTCCGCTTCAAATCTTTTTTCATTTGTTCTGCCTTGTAATGATACCCGCCGTTAATTTCAACAATCAGCCCGAGCTCAATACAAATAAAATCCACTACATATTTTCCAATGGGAACTTGTCTCCTAAACTTATATCCTATCTGTTGTTTTCTGATATGATTCCACACGATCTTTTCATGTAGCGTTGTATTTTGCCGCAACATCTTGGCAATCTGAAGTGCCTCTTGTGTATAGGGTGGTAAATCAGAGAATTTCATATTACACCTTTACCCTTCCCCCCTTAATGGGGGGATTCAGGGGGATATTAAACAATGAAATCCCCCTTTGTATTTTCCCCAATGTGGGGGAATACTTAAGGTTATATACTGAATTCATGTTGTACTTTTTTCTGAGAATATCCAACGCGAATGAAAGACGATCTTGTTCTGTATCTTTTTCAAACAACTCTATCTGTCTTGCCACTTGGACAAAACCGGATACATCTAAAAGAATAGCTCGGATACGGTTTCGGCGCGTGTTGACCTTTTCAAATAATCGCCACGTTTCTGCCATCACGGCTACATCATCATGCTTCAAAAACTGTCCCTTGGCTTCATATTTAAAACCGTCATTATAATGAATTTCAAGCCGGACTATTTTTGCCACTTGGGATCGCTGCCTCAGTTTAAAAGCCACCTGTTCAGACAGCCGTTTTACTTCTGACCATAATTTCGCGCTGTCATTGGTATCTTCACTCAAGACAGTTTGCTCCATAATATGGTCTTTCAAAATCGGCGGGCGCACCACGGACAAATCCTGTCCGCGGACTTCCCGCGATAAGGGTAGCGCATAGAGATCAAACAAGCGGCGGGCCTCATCGGCTGAATCCACAATGGATTGAATCTGGCACACTTGGTTCAAGATTAGAAATTTGATCAATTTCCACACCGACGGCTGATGAACGGTGGGAATTACGGGTGAATTCAAAGGAGATAAAAATTGGGATTCATTCCCCGCCACCACACGATGGATCTTATCAGGAACTACAGAGGTGGAAATACGGCTCACCAATTTATTCTGGCTGATGCCCAGAAATGAATGGAGACCCACTTGATCCTGCACCATATCAAATATATTCGAGCCGGACTGCTCATGGCTTTTGTACACACGTTCCATGCCGGTCATATCCATGTAGAATTTGCCATAGCCGGAAGGCTCAACAGTAGGCGTGAAACGCTGAATAATGAAATGGACATACTGGTTTAACCGTCCGTAGAGCGCGTTGTTATAAGGCAATAATCGAACACCATGGCTCATCCGGCGCACCAAGGAAACTTTCATGCCCCGACGGAGGCCTTCTTCCTCTGCTTCTTTGGACACAGACACCACCGTGCCGTTCTGGTGGTGAGAAGAAATAATGGCAATCGGCCGGGTTCGCAGGGAGGCATCCAGACGGCGCTCGGCCTGGAGCTCAAAGTCTCTCAGCCGTAAATGAAAAACAGTGGCGTGCACACCTTAATACTCCCGGAAAGAATAGAGAAGCACGCCGTTGATCTGAAAATGATCCGCCTTGTGAATTGTAATAACAGGAAAGTCCGGATTCCGCGGATGAAGTTCAACATGACCGTTGATCGGCTGATAACGCTTGAGCGTAGCTTCACCGTTGATCAGCGCCACCACGATCTGCCCCGGGTTGGCTTCGGCTGATTTACGTACAATAATATAATCACCATCCTCGATATGGTCACCGATCATGGAATCACCTTTCACCTGGAGAACAAAATTTTCCGGGTGGATAAATGGCGGCGGCACGGAGATTGATTCTGCATTTTCCAGCGCTTCAATAGGCTCCCCCGCAGCAATCAAACCCAACAATGGCAGGCGGGCAGGTGTGGTGTGCTCCTCATGAACGAGGTTTAAAGCCCGCTTGCCGTTAGGTCCTTTAGAACGATCGAGATGGCCGTTGTGAGTCAGGGCATTGACATACCAGTGGACCGTCCCCAAGGAGGCAAACCCCATTCCATTCATAATTTCTCCATAGGAAGGGGCCTGTCCATATTCAACAGTATGGCGTTGAATAAAATCTAAAAATCTTTGTTGTTTGGGTGATAAAGCCATTTAATTATTTAGCCGCTAATAGCGTGAAAATTTGTCAAGAGGGTTTGGGGAAGTAAACAATACCGTTTCATTCTTCTTTGCCTCATTGCGTTAATGTTTTATTCTCGTAAGTTACTCGCAAGTATTTTACACGATTTTGTTAACGTAATTCAAGTGTTTTTCACTATTTTCTGCCATGTCCCCTGTTTTTCTTCGATATACAATTCTTCTTTTCTCCGTTGTTTGCCTCAACGGACAGGTGATTATCACTGAAGTCATGTATAATCTCGAGGGTAGCGATTCCCCCAACGAATTCATTGAATTATATAATCCAACGGCCGATACGGTCGATCTTTCGGGGTGGCTCATCCGGGATAAATTTTCAACAGACACCATCGAAGATTCCAGTAATGGGCGCAAGATTCCGCCCAGTGGATTTGGCCTTATCATGGAAGGGGATTATCCCACGGCCAGCGGCATTTACACCATTCCGTCCAATACCATCATTATGAAAGTGGATGACAAGTCAATCGGCAATGGGCTTTCCGGAAGTGACTCGCTCTATCTTATTGATTCCAGCGGAAATATTTCTGATAGCTTAGGATGGCAGGATATTGCTGCTCCCGGCTATTCTATTGAACGGGTTCGGAATCATTTCCCCAATACACTTTCTAACTGGAAAGCCAGCCGTAATTCTTTGGGCACACCGGGAAAAATTAATAGTGTTACTCCTTATAATATAGATGGACATCTGCTGACCGACTCTTTGCGGCTCTCCAAGATCAATCTTTCAAAATCAGACTTTACCATACTTTCCGTCAATATTGTGAATGACGGGATCAATGTCATCACCGGAGAAATTGTTGTTTCAGAGTTAGGGAATACACTTACAAACACCGATATTAGAAATATATCTGAATTAGATACAGCCAGTTTCAATATTGATCTCGGCCCGTTTTCTCAATCGGGCTACCATACACTGTCGGTGGAGCTATTGATAACGGGAGATGAGGATACCACCAATAATGGGGGACAAACTGAACTGGCGGTGCAGTATGATTGGAATACAATTCTCATCAATGAATTCATGGCGCGGCCCAACAATGATCAATCTGAATTTGTCGAATTGGTTGCCGATACCACTTTATCTCTCCGTGGATGGTCTATCAGCGACAACAGTAAAAGGGCAAGGCCCTTGGGTACGGACCCTATTGCATCTAATAATTATGTTGTGATTGCCGCCGATTCGAATATTGTGCCCCTTACAAATCCCCAATCTAACCTTATTGTACTGCCATCATTTCCTTCATTGAATAATAGTGGCGATGCCATTTTCATTTATGATATGACGGGGGTTATTGTGGATAGCCTCATCTATGACAGCAATTCATGGCCCGTGGCGGCAGAAGTCTCCACAGAAAAACAACGGCCGGAATTTGTCTCAAATAATGAAGTCTACTGGACGACAACACCCGATTCAATCGTTATGACCCCCGGCTATCCCAATGCCACCATGTGGCATAATATTGATGGTGCTTTAATCCAGGACTCTGTTTCACACGGGCCCCTATATCCAAAACAAAACGCACCGTTTAAAATCCAAGTTGGGATTGCCAATTCCGGGGTGCTTCCATTTTCGGGAAATTTATCTATTTTAGAAAATGGCAGTGAACTTACGTCCGGTAATTTTTCAACCATCAATTCCCGTGATACGGCCTTGGTTCAAATCGAAGTGCCGGGACTTTCATCGGGGATTCATCCGCTTAAAATTGAATTGATAATTGATGGCGATGAAAACGACATCAATAATACCGCAAATGACACAGTCAAAGTGAGTTATTCTTTTGGCACAATTTTATTTAATGAATTTTTATCCGTCCCCAATACAGGCCAGACTGAATTCATTGAAATTTGCTTTCCATCATCCCTTAACGTATCCGGGTGGTTCATATCTGACAAATCCAAAGTGAAGAAGCTCCTCCCTGAAATTATCGTCAACCAAGATCAATATTTGGTTTTGGCGCAGGACAGCACTGTTTACAAACATATTGAAACAAACGTTTTTGTTATGGATGATCAATGGCCGTCCCTCAACAATACCTCCGATGGAATCTTTCTTTATGACATGACGGGTGCTGTCATCGATTCCCTTTTTTATTCTGAGAATTGGCCCTTGATGGATGGCCGATCCACGGAAAAGTTTCGTCCTGATTACATTTCCAACGATTCATCCCGCTGGGCGATCAGTGTGAATCCCAGTGCCATGACGCCGGGAAAATCGAACAGCATTTATTATGAAACGCTGGCGCCATCCGGATTAGTTGAATTGAATCCAAATCCATTTTCACCCGATGGAGATGGGGTTGATGACCGCTTAACCATTCGCTATCAACTCCCTTATGAGCAAGCCGCTATAACCATTAATATATTTGATGTAACGGGGCGAAAAATCGCCACACCTTACTGGAGCCGAACATCGGCTCAGGAAGGTCTTTTATACTGGGGTGGTAAACGATCCAATAGTGACGTGGCTCGGATTGGCATCTATATTGTCAAATTTGAAGCACGGGATATGGCCACGGGAAAATCCTGGGAGGATATTCAGACTGTTGTTTTGGCTAAACCATTATAAATAAAAAAAGCTTCGCAATAGCGAAGCCTTTTAAACAATAATTTTTTCTTAACTAAAATGTAACGCCCAGACGCAAATTCAGGCTTCCAAATCCTTTAGAATCTGGAACCATATCCTTAGCAATTACATAACGATAGAATAGGTCTACTTCTCCCATGAACAATTTGGCTTTTAAACCGGCCTGTACATGAAAACCGGAAAAATCTTTTTTATTATCTTCTAAATATTTGGTGAGACTTTCCTCTAAAGTACTTGAAGCGCTCGCGGTTAATCCCTGGACCATTTCGAAATCTGCCATGGGTGTTACCACATGTTTATTGTAACCAATACCATAATGCAGTTTAGCGTTGGCCAAAAATGGGATTCCCAACCCAAATAATTTTTTTCGTGCAGTCAAATAGGTAGAAGCGCTCCCCCAGGCAAACTCGCTATTAATACTCTTATTAGTAAATGAATCTTTGAATTCTAAATCATATTTACTGGCAGTGACTTGAAATTCAGCATCTAAATCGATGAAAGGAATTGCATCAATATAAAAATATCCGCCAAAAGCGAAAGGTTGCCCAAAATTCGATCGATCAAAAGTTATGTCAATCAATTGTTTCGATGCTGGCAAAGACAATTGATTCTGTCCCAGATGCAACCCAAATCCAACAAACCCGAATGCCGAACTCATGGGCAATAATCCCAATAGTATAACAATAAACTTCTTTCTTAAATCCATGGTTTCCTCCATATTTTTTAAAGTACTTCTGTCAATTTAAAGGGGTTACTAAACAGAAAGCCAATTAATATTTCTGAATGTGATTTTAACCACGTGGAACCAATTCCATTCACTTGCGTATAGACACACAATTATGCAAAAGGAACTCAAAATGTCCAGATGGATCTTAAGCCTATTATTAATTGCCGGCATTGCGGTCGGCCAGCAGAAAAAGGTCATCGTCAAAAAGAAAGCCCTCCACAAAGATGACAAAGAACAAACAGTTGATGTCGATGTGCAAACCGACGGTGATGAAATGACCATCGTAGTTACGCAAGATGGTGAAGAAAAAGAATACACCATCGATATTAATGATAAAAAAGCTTTGAAAAAGGTTCAGGAAAAACTGGCCGATATGGATGTAAATATCCAGACCATGGTCTTTGATGATGACAATGTATTTAAGATCCATTCCGGCGGATATTTAGGCGTACAGATCCAGGAACTGACAGATGGGCTTAGGGAATATTTTAAAGTAAACAGCAAAAATGGTGTTTTGATTTCAGAAGTGGTAGATGACAGTCCTGCTGAAAAGGCCAAACTGAAGGCGGGGGATATCATCCTTTCAGTTAACGGTGATAATGTTTCTACTACTTCTGATTTGCAGCGTGCTATCAGCCGCCAAGATCCGGAATCCGAAGTAAAACTGGAAGTCATTCGCAAAGGGCGAAAAAGAGATTTCACAGCTACGCTCGGTTCTCAAAAGAGCAATTTTTCATGGACAGGTAAAATGCCACCAATGAAAATGGGTGACGAAGATCATAATGTATTTTTCTATTCTCCAGATGGTGGCAATTTTGAAATCGATGAAAAAAAGATGAAAAAGCATGTGAAGCGCTTTAAGGAAGAAGCTGAAAGATTAAAAAAATCTGGGAAAAAACTTCATAAGGAATACAGATTTCGAATGGATGATTCTGAACACAATGATGACATTCGTGTAGAATTGGATAAATTGAAAAAAGAATTGAAAAAACTCCGAAAGGAGATCAATAAACTCAAAAAATCATAAGCCTCCACTTATTATTTGAGTCTACAAAAGGGCCTTTCTTCGAATAATCGGAGTAGGCCTTTTTTTATTTCAATCCCCTATTTTTACATTCACAATCTGGGATAAATTGGTGCCCTTGTCAGCAATTTATCTTATGAGACTTCTCACTGCCTTAACACTTATTCTTTCATTCATCCGCACCCAGGATTATACCTGGCCTACGGATGTAGGTAAACATTTGTCATCCAATTTTGGTGAATTCCGCGCCACCGGTTATCACTTGGGATTGGATATGAAAACCAAGGGAACAGCGGGCCATCCAGTGTATGCTGTGTCCGATGGATACGTTTCACGGATTGTCACCAACTATTCCGGGTTTGGCCGTGCCCTTTATTTGACTTTAGATGATGACCAAACAGCCGTCTATGCCCATTTGAGTAAATTTATCCCACGCCTTGAAGATCGACTGAAACAGGAACAAGAATTAGGCCAATCTTATATGACCAATATCTTTTTATCCCCGGAAGAATTTCAATTCGAAAAGGGCGACGTAATCGCTTATTCCGGAAATACGGGATTTTCATTCGGCCCCCATCTCCATTTGGAGATTCGCAATAAGCATGGCCAAACATTGAATCCCCTCAACAGCGGATTAAACCAAGCTGATCGACTGGCGCCGATAGTGGAAGATATATCACTCATTCCCCTTAATTCAGAAAGTTGGGTAAATGGGAATCAGTTGCCCCAGAATTTTCCCCTATTCAGGGATAAAAAAGGCGAGTACCATTTCCCCGATACAATCAATATTTCCGGCAGTTTGGGGCTATCTATCAAGACGTTTGATAAACGTCAGGGGGCAAATAATATTTACCAGCCCCACCGTATAGAAATCTATATCGATGAAAAACTGCATCATTCGCTTCAATTCGACCGTCTGGATTATAATTGGCTTCCCACAGCGAATTATATTCGGGATTACCGCAATGCCCGCCTGAACCTGGGCGACTTCATAAAACTATATCGCAATGAAGCCGATCCCAGGGTGCCTATTCATGCAGATTCAACCAATGGAATTTTAGACCTTACCCCGGGATATCATTCAGTGAAAATTCTGGTTATGGACGTGCTAAAAAATACGCGCGCAGTTCACGGTACTGTTTTTAAAATGGCGCCATTTAAAGTGGTTTTAGAAAAGCTCGGCGAAACAGATGATATCGTTTCATTTTTAATCCAGCCCAAAAGTATCACAATCCCTATTCAATCAATCATTGCTTATTCATTTACAACCTATGGTTTTGCTGAAGAAGAAATAGACATTCAATCTTCAGAACCGATCGAATCAGGGCGCATCATTACAGTCCCCAAAAAACAGACCGAGCGGAAAGCGCTCCAGTTCATCGCCCGAAATAAATTGGGTACACGCTCCTTACCAGTCCATTGGGTTAATCCGAAATATTCGGCTGATCATTTAAGTGTGAATGTGGACTTGGATATTTCTCACACCGATGCAGGTGTATATATACAGATCCAGCCGGAACAGATTGTGGATGCTGAATTGTCACTCAGATTGAAGGGGAAATATCAATACGAGACGATTCCGCTGAATCAAATTCAACCATCAGTCTATTTGACAGCGCCGATTCCGGCAGTTCAATTTGAAAATGTGGATCAGATTGAAGCCATTCTAAAGGGTTCCATCGAGCGGCAGGTTCGGTTTGATTTCCCTTATACTGTGGCCATGCCCGGAACAACTATTACGACTGTCAGCAAAGATAGTTTTTGTTCGATCCGCACAAAAAAATCTTCAGTTTCAGAGCCAACGCTCATGTGGATTGAAGCCGTCCACAAGCACGCCACCATAAAAAATGGCAACCTGCTTTCCCGCGTTTACCAGCTTCAGCCCTTTGAACGACCCTTGCTTAAACCTGTGAATATTGGTGTTCGTTATTCCTCAAAATTAAAAGACAAAAAAAATATTCATCTTTATTATTTCGATCAAAAAGAAGGATGGTCTTTCATTGCGACGGAAAATAATAAAGAACGGCAAGTACTCACAGGAGAAGTGAAACACCTCGATGCTATTGCCATCATTGAAGATGTCATTCCGCCAATAATCAAATCTATGCATCCGGGGAATCATGGAAATTATCCATCCTTGGAGCTCAATCAATTCAAGATTAAAATAGACGATGCGCTTTCCGGGTTTGAACCTGTTGAAGACTCATTCGATTTTGAACTTGATCACAAGCCATTGATATTCGCTTATCAACCTAAGGTTAAAATCATTACATACGAATTGGAACGACCGCTCCCAATCGGTACGCATACGATTCAATTCAAGGCTCGGGATCGGGCAGGGAATGAAACCAGAAAAAATATAGAATTCAAAGTGTACTGATGTTTTTCCCTTATAAAGATGATAATCCTCGTGTATTAATTCCTTATGTGACTTACGGATTGGTTACCATCAATGTGTTCATCTTCCTGTTTCAATTCAGCATGGGAATGAAAGACCCGGAAGCTGAAGCCATTTTTATTTACACCTTTGGATTGATTCCTGCCCATTTTTCAATCTTAACCATGTTTACATCCATGTTTCTCCATGGTGGCATTGCCCACATCCTTGGCAATATGTGGTTCCTTTGGTTATTTGGGGATAATGTAGAAAGTACATTGGGCCACGTGAAATATGCATTTTTCTATATCCTTTGCGGTGTGGCTGCAACCTTCTGCCAAGTACTCATAAACCCCGGTTCTGAGATTCCCATGGTGGGAGCATCCGGGGCTATTGCAGGTGTGTTGGGATTATATATGATTCGATTCCCTCAGGCTCGCGTTCATGTATTTATTTTTATTGTAATATTTTTTACTACCATTCGCGTTCCAGCTTTGATTGTATTGGGCTTCTGGTTTTTCAACCAACTGACAAATGGCATGGGAAGCCTTGGATTAGACACCACCGGTGGCGTAGCATGGTTCGCTCATGTGGGTGGATTTATTACTGGCATCATGCTGCATCAAGCCTTTAAACTCATTCGATTCGAACATTAAATGCGGGGATTTTAAATGAAGATTATTCTTAAACAACTCACCCTTCTGTTCATCCTGTTTATTATTGGGTGCGAAGGAACCAAGACTGAAGACTGTGCCACGACAGAAGAAGGCCGCGGCCATGTAGTTTCTGTGCTCCCATTGGGATCTATTGGGGCGGATTTTCTTAAGGATCTTCTAAAACAAAATAATATAGATATTGGTGTCACCCCTTTAACAAATGTAAAAGTATATAGCATCGTTTACGAAACGGTAGATTGGAATGGTGAACCTCGTCTGGCTTCCGGCGCGATTTATGTCCCCGATGAAGATCATTCAAATAAAAAATATCCCATATATTCCGGTCAACATGGCACAGAATCAAAACGAACCAATGTTGCGTCAGTAACGCCGCTTCGTGGCTTTGATGCCATGTTTGTTGCTTCAGTTGGGTATATAGGATCTTCGCCCGACCTATTGGGTTTGGGCGTATCTACTGATGTTGTTCACCCATACATCCATGCCTTTGCTGCCGAAGCTGTTGTGGATAAGATTCGTGCTACAAAAAACTGGCTTTGTGCTAATGATGTTAATGACAATGGTCAATTATTCTTAGCCGGATATTCTGAAGGTGGATATGTTGCAATGGCGACCCATAAACTTATTGAAGAAAAATATGGCTCTGAATTTACAGTAACCGCTTCAGCGCCCATGGCCGGCCCATATGATATGCGCCATTCATCAAAAAGTTTATTGAACAGAAAATCATATTCACAACCCGGTTATTTGTCTTTTATCTATATGGCATATAATGAAATTGAGGATATGAACCGCCCTGCCAGTGAATTTTTCCAGAGTCCCTATGCGGAAAAAATTCCCAATTTGATGGATGGATCAAAAACTATCGGTGAAGCAAATAAAGAACTGACCACTACAATTAAAGATCTATTCACAGAAAAGTTTCTTGCTGATTTTTTGGGTGATGGCGAACAGAAATTAAAAAGTGCATTTGCTAAAAACAGCTTGGTAAGCTGGTCACCCAAAGCACCAATAAAATTATTTCATGGAGAAAATGATATTACTGTGGGATATCAAAATGCCGTAATTGCCCGGGACAGCCTAAAAGCAAACGGGGCCAATATTGAATTGATCACCATCCCCGGCGGTACCCATAGCAGTTCTGTATTTATCTCCTATGCCGGCGCTTTGGCATGGTTCAACACGTTAAAAAATGAATAAATTAATCCAAACTGCAATCGGTATGATGGATAAAGCACGGGCGCCTTATTCCAATTATAAAGTGGGCGCCGCAGTGGAAACGTCGGATGGAAAGATCATCAGCGGATGTAATGTAGAAAATGCCAGCTATCCATTGTCCAATTGTGCGGAACAGACGGCCCTGTTCACGGCTGTCGCAAATGGCCATTCCAAATTCAAGGCACTCGCCGTTGCCACAGAAAATGGTGGCTCCCCCTGCGGTGCCTGCCGACAGGTTATCTGGGAATTATGCGGTGATATTCCCGTTTATATCTGTGATAAAAATGGTCTTATGAGTGAAACCACAAGTAAAGTTCTTTTGCCGAATGCCTTTGATGAAACAAAATTGACATGAGTGTTTCTCCCATATTAATCGGTATCGCCGGCGGAACCGGTTCTGGAAAAACATCCATCGCAAAAAGTTTATTAGAAGAATACGGCGAAGGCGAAGTGGTGGTCATTGAACAGGACGCTTATTACCGCGATATTTCATATTTACCGCTAAAAGAACGGCATGAGCAAAATTTTGATCACCCGGATGCCATTGATATTGAATTGTTTAACCAGCAGCTTATCAGCCTTCTAAAGGGTCAGCCCATTTATATACCTGTTTACGATTTTTCCAAACATTCCAGAAAGTCCGACACTCGAACGGTTAATCCTCATCATGTGATAGTGGTTGAAGGGATTCTGGCTTTGCACTACCCAGTGTTGCAGGAATTAATGGATATTAAAATTTTTGTGGATACACCCGATGATATACGCTTCATCCGCCGTGTTTCCCGGGATGTGGAAGAACGGGGCCGAACCTTTCAATCGGTCATTGATCAATATTTGAAAACAGTTCGTCCCATGCATCAACAATTTGTTGAGCCGTCTAAATATTTTGCCGATATTATCATCCCCGAAGGGGGCCAAAATAAGGTAGCTATCGACCTCCTCAGAACCAAGATTAACGCAATTCTTTCTTAAGAAGAAAAGACATCAACCAAAAACAGTGTAAAATATTTGTATATTTTCGCACATTTCACGCCTGTTAATCCTACGGGAATAGACAAATATTTCATAGACAGAAATTAAATGACACTCACCCCAAAAAATGCCGGCTGGATAGAAGTCATATGCGGTAGTATGTTTAGCGGAAAAACAGAAGAACTCATTCGAAGAATCCGCCGTGCTGAAATTGCCAAAATGAGTACAATCATTTTCAAACCACAGATTGATGACCGATTCAGTTCAAACCATGTGGTTTCCCACAACCAGTCTAAAAGAAAATCAAAACTGGTAAAAAATGCACAGGAAATTTTGAATCAAGCTACAAATATGGATGTAATCGGTATTGATGAAGCTCAATTTTTCGATGATAACATTGTGAATGTATGTAAATCCCTTGCAAAAATTAACAAACGCGTTGTTGTGGCGGGTCTGGATAAAGATTTCCGTGGTAATTCTTTTGGCCCTATGCCGGCGCTAATGTGCGAAGCAGATTATTTAGATAAACTCAGAGCCATTTGTTTAAAATGCGGGAACCCCGCCTCCTGCAGTCAGCGAATAACAAAAGATTCCCAGCAAGTCGTGATAGGAGAAGCAAACATTTATGAAGCACGTTGCAGAAACTGTTTCGAAGCCCCGGAGCATTAAATGATCGGACTTTTAGGAATTGTCGTCCTTTTAGGTATTGCCTTTACCATGTCCAACAATCGCAAACAAATCAACCTCCGTGTCGTAGGGTGGGGCCTTGGGCTTCAACTCATTTTTGCCTTGTTTATTTTAAAGACACCCATCGGTAAACCCGTATTTGGATTTTTAGATAAGGCCATTTCCAAACTGATCAGTTTCTCAGATGCAGGGAGTGATTTTTTGTTTACATCTTTTGTGCCTGAAATTGGTTTTCATCCATCGCTAATTAATTTTGCATTTCGCGCGTTACCGACAATTATTTTTTTCTCCAGCCTTATGGCGGTACTCTATCATTTTGGCATTATTCAGTTCATTGTAAAATGGATTTCCCGCGCCATGCAAAAAACCATGGGAACCAGCGGCTCAGAAACATTGAGCGTTTCGGCCAATATTTTTGTCGGCCAGACTGAAGCGCCCCTTATGATTCGTCCATTTATAAGTAAAATGACCCAATCAGAACTCATGGCTGTCATGGTGGGCGGATTTTCCACTGTTGCTGGCGGTGTGTTGGCCATATATGTCAAATGGCTGACAGATATTCCCGGGATCGCTGGACATCTTTTGGCCGCATCCGTCATGTCTGCACCTGCTGCACTGGTGGTGGCAAAGATTATTTATCCTGAAACAGAAGAACCAAAAACCATGGGTGACCTGAATATTAAAATCGAAAAAACAAGTTCTAACGCCATGGAAGCCTTGGGAAATGGGGCAACAGACGGATTAAAATTAGCGGCCAATGTGGGTGCAATGCTGGTGGCATTTATTTCAATCGTTGCCATGGTGAATTATTTATTGGGGTTCGCCAATACATCCATCGATCAAATTTTGGGATTGATCTTTCAACCACTGGCATGGACCATGGGCGTCCCCTGGGAAGAATCGGCTATGATGGGTACACTAATGGGGAAAAAAATCGCTTTTACTGAATTAATTGCTTATGGTGATCTAAAAGGCATTATTGCCAACGGTCAAATATCAGAAAGAACGGCTATTATCGCCAGTTATGCCTTATGCGGATTTGCCAATTTTGGTTCAATTGGAATTCAATTGGGCGGTATCGGTGGTATGGCACCAGAAAGAAAAAAAGACTTAGCCAAATTGGTAACAAAAGCAATGGTTGGTGGCGCCTTGGCATCCTGGCTTACAGCAACTGTTGCAGGAATACTTATTTAGATCAGTGTATTAGAAAAACTATGCGTCTCATATTTTTAGGTCCTCCCGGCGTTGGGAAAGGAACACAGGCAAAACGGGTTTGTGAAAGATTTGAAATTATTCATTTATCAACTGGTGAAATCCTGCGGGCTGAAATAGCCGCTGAATCGGACATTGGTAAAAAAGCCAAGTCCTTCCTTGACAATGGTGAACTTGTCCCTGATGAAGTGCTTTTGGATATCATGGATAACCGCCTGAAAAAAGATGATGTTCTAAAAGGGTATTTGTTGGACGGTTTTCCCCGCACCCTTCCCCAGGCTGAGGGATTGAAAATAATTATGGGAAACATATCCCACGCATTGGATGCGGCGGTTAGCTTAAAGGCTGATGAAGATGAATTAATTCAGCGGTTGATCAATCGCGGACTTGAAGCCGGCCGCAGTGATGATACACTGGATGTCATTCGCCAGCGTCAAAAAGTATATTGGCAACAAACAGCACCGCTCCTGAATTTCTATCGGGAAAAAAATCTGTTGAAAGAAGTGGATGGTATCGGTGAAATTACTGAAATTACTGAACGGATTTTAAAGGTATTGAAATAGAATGCTGAAAGTTGGACTGACAGGTGGAATTGGTAGCGGCAAAAGTACTGCCAGCCGGTGTTTTGAATCCTTGGGTGCCTATGTCCTGGATGCGGATGAAGAAGCAAAAAATCTGATTACGGCAAACGAAACAGTTCAGCATGAATTAATCTCTGAATTCGGCACGGATATTATTGATGGTACAGGCCGGGTAGATAAAAAGAAATTAGCCCGGGTTGCTTTCCAGGATGATGATCACCAACAACGCCTCAATTCAGTGGTCCACCCTTATATTTATGATTTGATTGATAATGAATTCAACCGGGTACTTGATGAGGGTAAACATGAAATTTTTCTCGTGGATGCTGCACTCATTTATGAATCCGGTTATGATGCACATATGGATTATGTTATTGTTATAACTGCTCAATTAAAGCATCGCATGGAGCGCGCAATGAAACGAAAGAGGTTATCTCGTGAAGAAATATTAAAGCGAATCGAATTCCAGTGGCCGGAAGAAGAAAAAGTCAATATTGCTGATTTTGTTGTCCACAATGACGGTACGGAGGAAGAACTTCAAAAAAATATTGAATCGCTGATAAAAAAATTAACATAACTTTTAAGGGGTTAGGCATGCCAAACCCCTATGTCAATTTTATCGTATTTCTCTCCGCATCGCCCGCGGTTTATCTAATATTTCTTTTAATACAATTGCACGCTTTAAGTCATTTATTCCCCTGAATGAAAATTCAATGGCCGGGTTTTCAACAAACCCCTTTTTCCA
>JAYEFG010000167.1:0-1611 GCA_034658595.1 Fidelibacterota bacterium
GAAAGTGAAGTTCCGGAAGAATGGCACAAATATTCCAAGATCAATTATGAATGGTTCGGCCGAGAATACAGCGGTTAACCCTACTTTCCTGATAATAAATAATTAAAAACGGCTGTATAACTCAGCCGTTTTTAATCTCACATATTTTATGAATAAACAAGACGTATTAGAGCTTTTAAAAAAAATTAATTACCCCGGTTTCAGCCGGGATATTGTTTCGTTTGGCATGGTCCAGGATGTTGAAGTAAATGAAAATTCAATTTCTGTACTATTAAGGATTTCAACCCAGAAAGATGATAAAAGACAGGCTGTAATTGATGAAGTAAAGAATGCACTTTCTGCAACAGGTGTATTTAATAATATTGATGTAAAAACAACAGAACAGGGACAGCCGCCCTCGTTACAACAAGCACCTGCCGGACCATCTCCCCTTGCCGGGGTAAAACATATTATAGCAGTGGCTAGTGGTAAAGGCGGCGTGGGTAAGTCCACCGTGGCGGCAAATCTTGCCCTTGCCTTAACACAAAAGGGTCATAAAGTTGGCTTGCTTGACTTGGATATTTATGGACCTTCCCTGCCTATCATCCTGGGATTCAATGAAAATCCAAAGTTAACGCAAGATAAAAAACTGGTACCCTTGGATAGATATGGTATGAAAGTGATGAGTTTTGGCTTTATCAGCGGGAATGAAACACCCACCATTTGGCGCGGCCCCTTAGTTAGTCGCATGACTGAACAGTTTTTTCAAGACGTGATCTGGGGCGAACTTGATTATTTAGTTTTGGATCTACCGCCTGGGACTGGTGATGTGCAATTGACACTCACGCAAAAACTACGCTTGAGCGGGGCAGTTATTGTGACCACGCCCCAGGATATTGCTCTATCAGACGTACGCAAGGGTGCCGATATGTTCCGTAAAGTGCAAACTCCTGTATTAGGTGTTGTGGAAAATATGTCCGGTTTAGTTATATCAGGGCAGGTTTCCGGAAATGGTGCTAACATGAAAATTGATATTAGCGGTGTTGAAGATGTATCTGTTGATGAAGATGGCCGTTTTCAATTCCAAGTGGACATTTTCAAAAAAGGTGGTGGAGTCCAGGAAAGTGTCAGGCTTGGGGTGCCATTACTAGGCGAATTACCAATATCCAGTGATTTAATGAAATCAACGGACAGTGGTGATCCAATTGTCCACAGTGATCCAGGTTCTTCTATTTCAGCTATATTTATGAATATTGCTGATCGGATAGAAACAGTATTACAGTCATAATTATTTTCTCCGGGTGACATGACGACCCATTTAGCCGATATTTTAGTTTATACGTTTCTTGGTTTTGCTGTTATTTACCCTTTTTATCTTTGGTTTACTCCACGTCAAAAAATCGATTCAGGTTTTTATAATTTTAATTTAGGCCTGGCCGGGCTGATAGGCGGGATGGCATTGGTGATTGCTTGGGCCGCGGGTATGCAGTCTATGTACATTTATGGTATAGCTGGTTGGTTAGGGATGCACCTTTTAGTTTCATTTATTTTCTGGAATAAAAAGAAAATTTCTTTAGTTGTTATTTCATTTACATCATCTATCGGTTGTTTTATTTTTGTATTTATAGCTAG